>NZ_JBKFBO010000066.1:0-84186 GCF_053346215.1 Methylobacterium sp. A49B | reverse complement strand
TACCTGCCCGCGGCGGGACCGACGGCGAGCATGATCCAGGCCGGCGCCGAGGTGGCGACGGCGGATGGCGGTCTTCTGGCGCGCTACGAGATCATCGACGTCACCCCGAGCGTCGTCGAGGCCCTGCGCGGCCGGCCGCTGGACAGCCTGCTCGCCTCCTTCGGCGACCACCGCCCGTCCTCCGAGCCGGTGATCGGCATCGGCGACATGGTCTCCGTCTCCGTCTGGGAAGCCGGCTCCGGCGGCCTGTTCTCCGGACCGCTGGTCGCCGACCGCTTCTCCGCCGGCTCGAAGTCCGCGCTCATCCCCGAGCAGCCGGTCGGGCGCGACGGCGCCATCTCGGTGCCCTATGCCGGCCGCATCAAGGTCGCCGGCCGCCGCACCCAGGACGTGCAGGCGCTCATCGAGAACGAGCTCGCCGGCAAGGCCATCCAGCCGCAGGTGCTGGTCTCGGTCACCCGCCCGATCAGCCAGGCGGTCACCGTCACCGGCGAGGGCGCGGCCGGCGCCCGCCTGCCGCTGTCGGGCCACGGCGACCGCATCCTCGACGTCATCGCCTCCGCGGGCGGCAACCGCGCGCCGGTCAACGAGACCTTCGTGCGGCTCTCGCGCGGGCCGGTCACCGCCACGGTGCCGCTGACCACGGTGGTGTCGAACCCGCGTGAGAACATCTACCTGCGGCCCAACGACGTGCTGACCCTGGTGCGCGACCCGCAGACCTTCATCGCGGTGGGCGCGCTGGGCAACAGCACCGAGCTGCCGTTCCAGGCCGACGGGATCACCCTGGCGCAGGCGCTGGCCAAGGCGCGCGGGCTGTCGGACTTCGCCGCCGACCCGGCGGGCACGTTCATCTTCCGGTTCGAGCCGGCCAGCGTGGTGCGCCGGCTGAACCCGGGCTCGAAGCTCCTGGGCACGCCGCTGGTGCCGGTGGTCTACCGGATCGACATGCGCGACCCCAACAGCCTGTTCGTCAGCCAGGCATTCCGCATGCGCAACCGCGACCTCGTCTACGTGTCGAACGCGCCGTTCACCGAGGTGTCGAAGGTGCTCTCGGCCTTCAGCGGCGTCACCGGCCCGGTCGCCTCCGCGGCCACCGCCTACGCGTACACGAGAAACTGAGCTGGACCGGCAACGTCCATATCGCCGGCTGTCAGCGGCGCTCCGGCTCCAAGTTTGGCCAGCTGCGGCGGCGGCGCGCCGATACTGAGCCAGTACGCTCCGCCCGCGCTTTCGGAGACGGGCTGAACCGACTCAAGTCCTCAAGCGCAGGCGTCGCGCCCACGCCGTCCTACGCTGAAACGCCAAACGGGGCGCGGATGATATCCACGCCCCGTTTGGCTGTGTGACCCCGCATCAGACACCCGAGGCAGAAGCCCCGACCGCGCTCAGACCCGCTTGGCCAGCAACTGCTCGATCAGAGAGCCGCCCTTGTCGATCGCCGCCAGTTCCTCCGCCACCGCGTTGACGGTGTCGCGGATCTGGTCGGGCGTGTGCTCGGAGGTCAGGAAGAAGCGCAGGCGCGAGGCCCGCTCCGGCACCGCCGGATGGATGATCGGCTGCACGTTGATGCCCCGGCGGAACAGCCGGTCCGACAGGGTGACGGCCTTCAGCGAATCGCCCACGATGATCGGCACGACCGCGAGGCCGAGGCTGAATCCGGTGTCGAGGCCGAGCTTCTTGGCGGTGGCCAGGAACAACGTCCCGTTCTGGCGCAGGCGCTCGACCCGCTCCGGCTCGGCGTGCATCACGGCCAGCGCCGCCTCGGCGGCGGCCGCCAGCGGCGGCGACATGCCGACGCTGTAGACGAAGCCGCCGGCCGAGTGCTTCAGGTACTCGATCAGCGCGATCGGCCCGCAGATGTAGCCGCCGCAGGTCGAGAGCGTCTTCGACAGCGTGCCCATCCAGATGTCGACCTCGCGGGGGTCGACACCGCAATGCTCGAACAGGCCGGCGCCGGTGCGGCCGGTAACGCCGAGGCCGTGCGCCTCGTCGACCATCAGCCACGCATCGTAGCGCTTCTTGAGGGCGACAAGTCCGGCGAGGTCCGGCGCGTCGCCGTCCATGCTGTAGAGGCCCTCGACCACGATCAGCGCCCGGCGGTGCTCGTGGCGGGTCGACTGGAGCAGGGTCTCCAGGGCGTCGAGATCGTTGTGCGCGAAGGAGCGGCGCTGGGCGCCGGAGAGCTGCGCGCCCGTGACGATGCTGTTGTGGGAGAGCGCGTCGTGGAAGATCACGTCGCCGGCTTCCAGCAGCGCGCCGATGGTGGTCACGTTGGTGGCGTGTCCGCTCACCATCACCACACAGCCCTCGGACTGGTAGTGCTTGGCCAGCGCCTGCTCGAGGCTGATGTGACCGGGCCGCTCGCCGGCCACCACGCGGCTCGCCGACGAGGAGGTGCCGTAGGCGTCGATCGCCTCGCGCGCCGCGTTGCTCACCCGCGGATGGCCGTTCAGGCCGAGATAATCGTAGGACGAGAAGTTGGTGAAGCTCTTCTGGTCGATCCGGGTGGTCGCCCCGGCTTTGGCGTCGTGGACGCGGAAGAACGGGTTGCCCAGGCCGATCAGATCGGCCGCCTGACGCTGGAGCTTCAGCTCGCGGTAGCCCGGCAGATTCTCGAAATTCTGCGCCGCCGACTTGCCGGCGGGGGAGGCCGCCTTGACGGGGGCCGGGCGCGGCGTGGCGCGCCCGAGCCGGTTGGTCACGAAGCCGGCGAGCGCCGCGCGCCCGCCGTCCGGCCGTGCCGTATCGGTCATGAGTTGGTCTCTTTGATCTCGCTGGACGTCTGCTCGATGAGTTCCTTGAGAGGCGCGAGGATCTGCGCATCCACCTCACCGCCGACATGCTTTGAGACGAGGCTCATCGCGACGCCGGCCGTCTCGTCCATGGGCGCGGAAACCGCCTGAATTAAGGACTCCGACAGCTCGTTGACGGTCATGCCCGAGGAAAGTCCGGCGGGGGGCGCGTCGAGGGCGAAGCGCTCCTGCAGGCTGGCGCCGAGCTCGACGCCCATCAGCGAATCGAGGCCGATCTCCGAGAGCTGACGCACGCGGCTGATGTCGTCCTTCGGCAGGCGCAGGATGCGGGCGATGTCCTCGACGATCGCGTCCGCCACGGTCTTGCGGACCGCGTCGAGGTCGCCGCCCTTGAGGAGCGCGGCGATGTTGATCGCCTGGACGCCGCCGGCCTCGGCCTGCTGGTCCGACCCGAGTTCGGCGTAGCTCGGCGAGCGCATCGTGGCGAGACGCTCCCGCGCCTTGCCCCAGTGCATCGCCGCGATGGCGATGACGGCCTCGTCGGGGGACGCGCCCTGGCTGCCCAGCGCCTCGGCCATCAGGTCGAGGCAGCGGCGGGCCTCCATCGGCGTGACGCCGACGCGGCCGGCAAGGCCTTCCATGACCGCCTTGTTGCGGGCGAGCATGCCGACGTCGCCGATGGCACCCCAGGCCACCGCCAGGGCGGGCAGGCCGCGGCGGCGGCGCTGGCGCGCCAGACCTTCCATGAAGCCGTTGGCGGCCACGTAGGAGCCCTGGCCCGGGTTGCCGATGAAGGTCGTCGCCGAGGAGAACAGGACGAAGTAGTCGAGGCTCCGGTCGCGGGTCGCGGCGTCCAGATGCTGGGCGCCGACCACCTTCGGGCCGATCACCGCGTCGAGCGCCGCGGCGTCGATGTTGGAGATCAGGCCGTCCTGGAGCACCGCCGCGGCGTGGAGCACGCCGGCGAGCTTCCTGCCGCCCTGCTCGATCCCGGCGATGAGCCGGTCCACCGAAGCGCGGCTGGTGATGTCGACGGCCTTGGCCTCGACGGTCACGCCCCGCGCGGTGAGTTCCGCGACGATGGCCTTCGCCTCGTCGGTGGCCGCGCCCTTGCGGCCGGCGAGCACGAGGTGCTTGGCGCCGCGGTCGATCAGCCAGCGCGCCGCCTCAAGGCCGAAGCCGCCGAGGCCGCCGGTCAGCAGGTGGACGCCCTCGGCCGAGACCGTGAACGGCCGGGCCGTGTCCTTCATGATCGTGCCGGCCTTCGGCGGGCTGATCACGATCTTTCCGATATGGCCGGACTGCTGCATCAGCCGGAACGCGTCCGATGTCTCGGCCGCCGTGAAGGGCTGGTAGGGCAGGGGCTTGAGGCCGCCGTCATTGAACAGCGCCATCACCTCGCGGAACATCCGCGCGCCGTCGTCGCCCTGGTGCTGAATGACCTGGTCGAGGTCGACGCCGAAGTAGCTGAGGTTCCGCCGGAACGGGCGCAGGCCGATATGGGTGTTGGCGACGTAGTCGCGCTTGCCCAGCTCGACGAAGCGGCCGAACGGCCGGAGCGCGTTGAGCGAGCGCTCCATCGCCTCGCCGAACAGGCTGTTCAGCACGATGTCGACGCCATCGCCGGTGATTGCCCGGACCTCGTCCACGAAGGCCAGCGAGCGGGAATCGAGCACGTGCTCGGCACCCAGCGCCTTCACGAGCGCCCGCTTCTCCCGGGAGCCGGCCGTGGCGATGACCCGGGCGCCCTTGAGCTTGGCGATCTGCAGGGCCGCGAGGCCGACGCCGCCCGCGCCGCCATGGACCAGCACCCACTCGCCGCGCCGCATCCGGGCGCAGGAGACGAGGCCGTAATAGGCCGTGAGGAAGGCCACCGGCACGGTGGCGGCCGCCATCGGGTCGAGGCCCTGCGGCATCGGCGAGACGACGAGGTCGGGCACCACAATGTGGGTGGCGAAGCCCGACTGGGCGAAGGCGACGACCGGGTCGCCCACCTTGAAGCCCTTCACGCCCGGGCCGACGGCGGTGACGCGGCCGGCGCACTCGAGGCCCAGCCGGGGGCCGGCGAAGCCGTCCTCCAGGATCTCCTCGGGGAGCATCGAGAGCGCCCAGAGCACGTCGCGGAAGTTGAGGCCGGTGGCCTCAACCGCGATCTCCATCTCGCCCTTGCCGGGGGCGCGGCGCTCGGCCGGACCCCAGACCATCTCGCTCAAGCCGCCGGTGTTGCTGCGCTCCAGGCGCGCCGCCTCGGCCGGGACCAGATCCGCCGGATCCCGGTGCTGCGGCCGGCCCGCATGGAAGCGCACGACCTGTGTCCGCTCGTCGTCCAGCACGATCTCGGTCTCCGGCGTGCCGGAGAGGATGAGGTCGCGCAGGCGCTCGGAGGCGCGCTTCGACGACATCTCGGGGGAGAGGTCGATGCGGCGGACGTCGAGGTTCGGGGCCTCGTTGGCGAGCGTGCGGGAGAAGGCCCACACGCCGGCCTCGATGTTGGTGGTCTGGCCGCCGCGGTCGCGGGTGGCGCCGGGCGCCACGACCCAGAGCTTGGTCTGGCGGGCACCGAGATGCTCGGTGCAGCGCTTCAGGCTGAGGCAGCGGTCGCGCAGACGCTCGGACGCCTCGCCGCCGCGGGTGAAGGCGCCGGCCAGGAACACCACCGTGTCGGGGGTCTCCTTCTCCAGCTCCATCAGGGAGGTCTCGGAGTCGAGGATGATCGAGACGTGCACGCCACCCGCGACCAGCAGGGTCGCCAGGGACGAGGCGGTCTCGGCCGCGAACTCGTCGTCGGAGCCGATGATGAAGGCGAAGCTCTGCGCCGGAGCTGGGCCCGGACGCACCGGCGCCTCAGCGGTCAGCAGCAGGTCGTCGCCGTTGGCGGAGGCCGCGCGCTCGACCTCGACCTTGACGAGGCCGTGGGCGCTGAGAGTCCGCTGCCAGCCCTCGATGTCCTCCAGCCGGCCTACCGGCAGGCCGCCCACGGCCTCCTCGAACCAGCCGGCCGTGAGGCCGAACACGAGGTCGCGGAACAGGGATGCGCCCGGTTCCACGGCCACCAGCAGGCCGCCGGTGGCGAGCGCCCCGGCGAGCTGGCCCGGAAGGGCGCGGTCGCCGCGATGCAGGCTGCCGGAGGCCAGGATCAGGTCGAAGCTCGCCGGGGCGAGCTCGTCCGCGGTCTCGGCCACGGCGGCCGTACGACCGAGCGACAGGCGGGCGCGCTCGGCGAGCCTGCGGTCGGTCTCGAACACGGTCAGCCGGGCCTCGGCGGCGGCGGCGAAGCTCGCGGCCTGGGCCGAGAGCGGGCCGAAGCCGACCTGAAGGACGCGCAGCGCTCGCTCCTTCGGGAGCTGGGCACGGCTGCGCTCGATCAGTGTGGCGACCACGTCGGCGCCGTGGCGCGCGGTGGCCGAGCGCAGCACGAAGGCGTCGATCGCCCCTTGCGGGAGCGCGGGCGCGTCGGTCAGCTTCCCGGCCAGCAGGCGGTCGACCAGGGCGCCGACATCGGCGATCAGCACCAGCTCGGCCGAGAGGTCCGGGTGGTCGCCGGCAATCCAGCGCATGATCTCGTCGGGGGCCGGGAGCGCCGAGCCGTCGCCCAGCGTCCAGTTCTGGCCCGCGCGCTCGGCGAGTCCGCTGCTCTCCAGGGCGTAGAGGGCGTTCAGCAGCCAGGGGCGCAGGGCCTCGGGCACGCGGCTGTCGGTGACCGAGACGGTCTCCCCCTGCGCCAGCCCGGAGGCGAGGCGGTAGGCCAGCGAGGTCGCCCAGCCCTCCAGCAGGAGGTGGCCCGGCGACAGGGCGGCGTCGGACGGCCCCTTCGCCTCGGCGGCGAGCGGACGCAGCCGCGCGGCCACGCTCGGGCGGCGCTCCATCGGGATCGCGGTCGGCTCGGTGGCGAGCTCCGGCATCTGCGAGATCGCGAAGGCCGAGAGGTCGCCGCCGTTCTTGGCACGCAGGGCCTGGAACCGGCCCTCGCGGATCGTGGCGACGACGGCGCCCTCGGCGTCGAGGAGGGTGAAGTCCGCCAGGATCGAGCGCTCGTTGCAGCGGCGGGTGCGGATGATCGAGCGGGCGATCACCGCGCCGGGGCGCAGCAGCCGGACCTCGCCGAAGCGCACCGGGATATAGGCCTTGCCGCCGTTCTCGCCGAGCAGGTCAGCGAAGAGCAGGATCAGCCCGTGGAAGCAGGCGTCGAGGCGGTTCGGCACGAGGCCGTAGCGGGTGTCGGGCTCGGCCGGCAGCAGATCGGACACGATGGTGGCATCGTCCAGCCGGGCGCTCATGGCGACCTGCTGGAAGCTCGGGCCGAAGGCGAGGCCCGAGGCGAGGGCCTTCGCGTAGAGCGCGTCGCCCGTGAGCACGTGGTCGCCCGCGGTGTCGAAGCTGAAGCCGTCCAGGTCGGGGACCTTCGGGGCCGAGAAGGTCCCCTCGACGATCTTGGCCTGGGCGTGCAGCTGCCAGGGGGTCTGGGTCAGGCGCGGACGGCTCAGAACCTGGATGCCGTTGCCGGAGCCTGACAGGCGCACCGCGACTTCGCGCAGCGCGTCCTCGGCGAACACCATCGGCGCGACGATCTCGAAATCGGCCAGCACGACCTCGTCGTCGCGCAGGGCTTCGCGGACGCAGGCCAGCGCCATCTCGACGAAACCGGCGCCGGGCATGATCACCTGGCCGTCGACCTTGTGGTCCTCCAGCTCCGGCACGGTCGCCGGATCGACGAAGCCGTTCCACTCCAGGCCGTCGAAGGTCGTGCGCGACCCGATCAGCGGGTGGTAGGGGCGGGGGCTCATCGCGCCGACGCCCTCGGTGGTGTCGGCGAGGCGGAACGGGCGGCGCTGCCAAGGATAGGTCGGCAGGCGGATGTCACCCTTCGGCGCGTCGCCGAACAGCAGGGTCTCGTCGACCTGTGCGCCCTGGACCAGGGCGGCGCTGACCGCCTTGGCGATCGGGTCGCCGCCGGAGGCCTTGCGGTGCATGACGCCGACCGTGGCGGTCTCGATGCCGAGCGGCTCGACCGCATCGCCAACATGCGACATCAGGGTCGCGCGCGGGCCGACCTCGACGAACACGCGGGCGCCGCGGCGGGTGGCATCCTGGACGGCTTCGCAGAAGCGGACCGGCTCGCGGATGTTGCGCCACCAGTAGCCGGCGCCGAAATGGGCTCCGTCCAGCACCGAGCCGGTGACGGTGGAGACCATCGCGGTGGTGCCGGCCCGGGACTTCAGGCCCGAGAGGTCGCGCAGCAGCGGCTTCTCGGTCGGGTCCATCAGCCGGCCGTGGAAGGCGTAGGCGAGGTCGAGCTTGCGGCCGCGGCGGCGCTTGCGCGAGAGGGCCTTGATGGCGGCGTCGATATCGGCCACCGGCCCGGCGACCGTCACGGCCTTCGGGCTGTTGTAGGCGGCGATGTCGAGGGTCGGGAAATCCTTGAGGAAGGTCTCGACCTCCTCGGACGGCATCAGCAGCACCGCCATGGTGCCCTGGCCGTGAGTCGTCTCCTGGTGGTGGCTGCGGTAGTAGATGACCCGGACCGCATCCTCCAGGCTCAGGATCCCCGCGGCCTCGGCGGCCGCGATCTCGCCCACGCTGTGGCCGAGGACGTAGGACGGGATCAGGCCCTTGGCCTTGAGGGCGGCCGTGGAGGCGCTCTCGATGGCGAAGATCAGCGGCTGCGAGACGCTGGTGAGCGCGAGGCGCTCGTCCAGATCGTCGGCGTAGAGCGCCTCCTTCAGCGACCAGTTCGAGTAGGGGCGGAACAGGGCGTCGATCCGGTCGAAGGTCGCGCGGAAGACCGCGTTCTCCTCGTAGGCCTCGCGACCCATGCCGGCCCACTGGCTGCCGTTGCCGGAATAGATGAAGGCCACCTCGGCGACCCGGTCGACCGCGGTGCCGGTGAAGGCGTCCTGCGTGTCCTCGCCCTCGCCGACGGCGCGGAGCGCGGCGGCGACGTCGGTCTTGCCGTCGATGGCGACCGCCAGGCGGGCCGGCATGCGCTCCCGGCGATGCGCGACGGCCGCCGCGATGGTCGGAGCCTGGGCGGGTTCGGCCTCGAGACGCTCGGCGTAGTCGAGGGCCAGCTCGTTCAGCGCCGCCCGGCTCTGGGCCGAGAGCAGCAGGACCTGGGCCTCCGGCGCCGGGGTCGCCGCGCTCGGCTTCGCCCAGGCCGGGGCATCGGTGATGACCACGTGGGCGTTGGTGCCGCCGAAGCCGAACGAGTTCACGCCGGCGAAACGCTCGCGCCCGTTGCGGCCGATCTTCAGCGGCTCGCGCACGACGCGCAGGTTGAGTTCGCCGAAGGGGATTTCGGGATTCAGTTCGGCCGCGTGCAGCGAAGGCGGCACGAGGTCGTGCTCGAGCGCGAGCGTCGCCTTCATCAGGCCGGCGAGGCCGGAGACCGGCTCGGTGTGGCCGATATTGGTCTTGATCGAGCCGATCGGCAGCGGCGCCTGCCGGCCGCGGCCGAGCTTCGAGCCGATGGCCGAGGCCTCGATCGGGTCGCCCACCGGCGTGCCGGTGCCGTGCGCCTCCATGAAGGCGAGGTCGTCGAGCCGGATCTCGGCCTCGCGATACACCTTCTCCAGAAGCGCGCCCTGGGCGTAGCCCGAGGGGAGGGAGATGCCGGTGGTCCGGCCGTCCGAGTTGATGCCGGAGGCCGCCACCACGGCGCGGACCGTGGCGCCGTTGCGCCGCGCGGCCTCGGCCGATTGCAGCACGAACACCACGCCGCCCTCCGAGCGCACGTAGCCGTCGGCGTTCTTGGAGAACGCCTGGCACAGGCCGGTGCGCGAGAGCATCTGCGCGCTGGAGAAGCAGATGAAGTTGAACGGGCTCGCCAGCACGTTCACGCCGGCGACGACGGCCGTGTCGACGCGGCCCGACCGGATCGCCTGCACGGCGTTGTCGAAGGCCACCAGCGAGGACGAGCAGGCCGTGTCGACCGTGAAGCTCGGGCCCTTCAGGTCGAAGATGTACGAGATGCGGTTCGAGATGATCGAGAGCGTGTTGCCGGTGGCCGCGTAGGCGTCGCCCGACGGCGCGTCGAGGATGCGCAGGTTGCCGTAGTCGAGGGACGAGGCGCCGACGAACACGCCGATGTTGCTGCCGGCCACGCTCGACGGGCGCAGGCCCGCGTCCTCGAGCGCTTCCCAGGTCAGCTCCAGCAGCATGCGCTGCTGTGGATCCATCTGCTCAGCCTCGCGGGGCGAGATGCCGAACACCGCCGGGTCGAAGGACCACACGTCGTCGATGACGCCCGCCGCCCAGGTGTAGCTCCTGCCGCGCTCATGGGCGCGCGGGTGGGCGAACCGCTCCAGGGAGAACCGGTCGGCCGGCACCTTGCTGACGGCGCAGCGCCCCTCGGAGAGGAGTGACCACAGCCCGTCGACGCTCGGGGCCCCGGGCAGTCGGCATGCGCGTCCGACGATCGCAATGTCTGTACGTTGTGTCACGTTCGGTTCGCACACGCTCGTTATCGGAAGTCGGCTCGGCTCGCGACGAGTGAGTACCCTGTCACCCCTTACTGTGGCACCATTGCGGTGTCCAACCGGCCCGGACGCGAGGTCATCCCTGCGTAGCAAAATTGCCGGAGGCTGTGACATGTATTCATCAGACGCTTATCCAGTGCCGACGATCAGATTCCGAGGATTGAACAGCCCGGCTGCCTGTTGAGACGCTGGGACGATCATCGAAAAGCCACAGTTGCGACCCGGCGGCCGGAAGCCGTCTGGCCGGATCCCCCAAGAGATCTTCGAGGCGCCGCACAGATCTGGCGCAAGAATAGCGCGGCGCCGGCCGCCGCTCCGATGATCAGGACGCGCTCGGCGCCCCGCTCTCCTTGTTTCGTCCGACACCGCAATAGGTGAAACCGTGTCGCGCGGCGCTGGCGGGATCGTAGATGTTGCGCAGGTCGACCAGCACGGGCGCGGATTCCGCGGAGGACATGATCCTGCGCAGCCGGTCCAGGTCGAGCGCACGGAACGCGTTCCACTCGGTCACGATCACCACCGCCTCGGTGCCCTCCGCGCAGGCGTAGGCGTTCTCGGCGTAATCCACCCCGGGCATCAGGGCGCGGGCGTGGTCCATGCCCTCCGGATCGTAGGCGCGCACCTTCGCGCCCGCATCCTGCAGCCCGGCCACGATGGCGAGCGAGGGCGCGTCGCGCATGTCGTCGGTGTCGGGCTTGAAGGTCAGGCCGAGGAGCGCGATCGTTTTCCCGCGGACGGAGCCGCCGCAGGCCTTGATCACCTTGCGGGCCATGGCGCGCTTGCGCTGGTCGTTGACCGCCACCACGGTCTCGACCAGCCGCAGGGGGGTGCCGGCATCCTGGGCGGTCTTGACCAGCGCCAGCGTGTCCTTGGGGAAGCACGAGCCGCCGTAGCCGGGACCGGCATGCAGGAACTTCGGCCCGATGCGCTTGTCCAGCCCAATGCCGCGGGCGACCTGCTGGACGTCGGCGCCGACCTGCTCGCACAGATCCGCGATCTCGTTGATGAAGGTGATCTTGGCGGCCAGGAAGGCGTTGGCGGCGTATTTGGTGAGTTCGGCCGTGCGCCGGTCCGTGACCAGGATCGGCGCCTGGTTGAGGTAGAGCGGCCGGTAGACCTCGCGCATCACCGCCTCGGCGCGGGCATCCTGCGTGCCGACCACGATCCTGTCGGGGCGCTTGAAGTCCGCGATCGCCGCGCCCTCCCGCAGGAATTCCGGGTTCGACGCCACCGAGACCTCGGCGGCGGGATTGGCGTCCCGGATGATTCGCTCGACCTCGTCGCCGGTCCCGACCGGAACGGTCGACTTGGTCACCACCACGGTGAAGCCCGACAGCGCACCGGCGATCTCCCGGGCGGCGTCGAAGACGAAGCTGAGATCGGCGAAGCCGTCGCCGCGGCGCGAGGGCGTGCCCACCGCGATGAACACCGCGTCGGCCTCGGCCACCGCCTCCGGCATGGCGGTGCGGAAGGCGAGCCGCCCCTGCCTGACGTTCTCGGCCACCAGGGCATCGAGCCCGGGCTCGTAGATCGGCATGCGGCCAGCGTTCAGGCTCGCGATCTTGTCGGGGTCACGGTCGATGCAGACCACGCTGTGGCCGAAATCCGCCAAGCAGGCTCCGGAGACCAGGCCGACATATCCGGCCCCAATCATCGCGATCCGCATTCGGCCCTCCGGCAGCCCGCCCTGCGCTTGTTGCAACGCAGCATGATCCGGGCCGCGCCGTTCCGCAACCCGGACGACCTTGGATGCGCTCCAATCTGTCGCCAGCATGCAACACTCCGGAGGCGTGACGTTTTTTTGACAGCGCGGCTGTTCTCCCCGGTCCGCATGGGATCGCGCGCGTCGGATCCCCCGGCGTGATGCGGCTTCGCAGCGCGGGCGGCTTCCTGTAGAAGCGCCACCGCCCGGCGGGACGGCCTCAGATCCGCCCCGGCGGCCCCGCTCCGAGGATCGGCGAAGGACCGCGATGACCGAATTGCCGAACGTGCACGTGCGCGCCGAGGTCCTGGCCCAGGCGCTGCCCCACATGCAGCGCTACGACCAGGAAATCGTGGTGATCAAGTACGGCGGCCACGCCATGGGCGACCGGGCGGCCGCGGAGGATTTCGCCGAGGATATCGTCCTGCTGGAGCAATCCGGCCTGAAGCCGATCGTCGTGCACGGCGGCGGCCCGCAGATCGGGCGGATGCTCGACCGGCTCGGCATCCAGTCCGAGTTCCGCGGCGGCCTGCGCGTGACCGACGAGGCCACCGTCGAGGTGGTCGAGATGGTCCTGGCCGGCCTGATCAACAAGCAGATCGTCGGCTGGATCTCCGCCGAGGGCGGCCGGGCGGTCGGCCTGTGCGGCAAGGACGGCAACATGGTCCGGGCCAAGCGGGCGATGAAGACCGTGGTCGATCCCGAGAGCCACGTGGAGCAGACCGTCGATCTCGGCCTCGTGGGCGAGCCGGATCACGTCGAGCGCGGCGTCCTCGACGCGGTGCTGAAGGCCGAGCTGATCCCCGTTCTGGCGCCCGTCGCCTACGGGGCGGACGGACAGACCTACAACGTCAACGCCGACACTTTCGCGGGGGCGATCGCGGGGGCGCTCCGGGCCAAGCGCCTGCTGCTGCTCACCGACGTCCCGGGCGTGCTCGACAAGGACAAGAAGCTGATCCCCGAACTCACCGTCGAGGATTGCCGCCGCCTGATCGCCGACGGCACCATCACGGGCGGGATGATCCCCAAGATCGAGACCTGCATGTACGCGATCGAGCGCGGCGTCGAGGCGGTCGTCATCCTGGACGGCAAGGTCAACCACGCGGTGCTGCTGGAACTCTTCACCGATTACGGCGCCGGCACGCTGATCCGGCGCGGCTGAGGGCCCTTCGCCGGCCGACCCGGCGACCGCGAGCGGGAGGGCAACTTCCGTCCCGCTCGCGCATTGTCGTGCCCCGGTCCAGCTCCGTGCAAGCCGGCCTTGCGAGCTTGGCCTTTCAGGTCCAGACTCCAGCTTGGGGACCACGACTCCAGAAGGGATGCCGGTGCATCACCCCGACAAGGCGCAGTTCACCACCGCCGCAGCCCGCGGGTTCGCCGACGTCGACACCTGGGTGTTCGACCTCGACAACACCCTCTACCCGAGCGACGCGCAGGTCTGGCCGAAGGTGGACGAGCGCATCACCCTCTACGTCATGCGGCTCTACGGCCTCGACGGGATCTCCGCCCGCGCCCTGCAGAAGCACTTCTATCACCGCTACGGCACGACGCTGTCGGCCCTGATGCAGGAGGAAGGCGTCGATCCGCACGACTTCCTCGACTTCGCCCACGACATCGACCACTCGTCGATCAAGCTCGACAAGGACCTCGGCGACGCGATCGAGCGGCTTCCGGGCCGCAAGCTGATCCTGACCAACGGCTCGCGCCGCCACGCCGAGAACGTCGCCGCCAAGCTCGGCATCCTCGACCATTTCGAGGACGTGTTCGACATCGCCGCCGCCGACTTCGTGCCCAAGCCGGAGCGCTCCACCTACGAGCTGTTCCTGCGCGTCCACGGAGTCGAGCCGACCCGCGCGGCCCTGTTCGAGGACATCGCCCGCAACCTCGCCGTACCGCACGACCTCGGGATGGCGACCGTGCTGGTGGTGCCCCGGATCACGGATCCCTACCGCGAGGCCTTCGAGCAGGAGGCGGTGCGCGAGCCGCATATCGACCACATCACGGACGATCTGGCGGCCTTCCTGTCGGCCTGCGTGCTGCCCGAGGCGGGCGCAACGGCCGCCTGACGGTGCCGGATCGGGCCGCGCGCAAGGCAATCGACAAGCCGGCGGCGATCCTGTAGAGACCCGCGCAACTCACAACAGGATCGCCGAAATCCTGGCGCCGAACGCCCATGAGGGGCGGAACGGCGCGACGGCCGGAGCTATGCCATGAACATCATCGAGCAGCTGGAGCGCGAGGAAGTCGCGCGCCTCGCCAAGACCATCCCGGATTTCGAGCCGGGCGACACGCTCATCGTCAACGTCCGCGTGAAGGAAGGCGAGCGCACCCGCGTTCAGGCCTACGAGGGCGTCTGCATCGCCCGCTCGGGCGGTGGCCTCAACGAGAGCTTCACGGTCCGCAAGATCTCCTACGGCGAGGGCGTGGAGCGCGTCTTCCCGGTCCATTCCCCGATGATCGATTCGATCAAGGTGGCCCGCCGCGGCAAGGTGCGCCGCGCCAAGCTGTACTACCTGCGCGACCGCCGCGGGAAGTCGGCCCGCATCGTCGAGCGCACCGACCGCTACAAGGCCAAGGACACGGCCGCCGAGGCACCCGCCGCCGCGGAGTAAGTCGTCCATCGCCGCTCGGCCAGCGCCGGAGCGGCCCTACGCGACAGGCCGGTCCGGTTCAGCCGGGCCGCCTTTTTCATGCCTGCAGCCGCCGGCACCCGCGCCCGGCGCGTGAACGACGCGGAAGCAGCAAGCGTCGGGCCCGCTCGCCTGGCTGCGCTCGCGGAGCCCGCGGCCGCCGCGAGCGGCTCGAATCAGGACCGGCGGGCGAGCGCGAGCCCCAGCCCAGCGCCCGCATAGAAGCCGGCGCTGATCCGATCGCGCAACCGCGCCGGCAGCGCCGCGCGACCGCGGAGACGGCCGGCGAGCATCGCCCAAGCGGAGTCGAGGGCCAGCGCCAGGACCACGAAGGTGACGGCGAGCAGCGTCATCTGTCCCGCGGCCGCCGGACCGGGCACAACGAACTGCGGCAGGAAGGCGCCGTAGAACAGCAGAGTCTTCGGATTGGTCAGCGAGACGAAGAAGCCGCGCAGGACGATCCCGCGGACCGACCGCGGCGGGAGGACGAGCGGCGCCTCGGCCTTGGAGACGCGCCAGGCCCGCAGCGCGAGCACCAGCAGGTAGGCGACGCCGACCCAGCGCAGGATCTCGAACCACGTCGCGGAAGTCTCGAGCAGCGCGCTCGCGCCGAGAATGGTGAGCGCGAGTTGCGGCAGCATGGCCGCCGTCGTGCCCAGCACCGTGGCGAGACCGTAGCGCGTCCCATGGCGCAGACTCGTCGCGACGATCAGCCCGACATTCGGGCCAGGCAGGGCGATGAGGCCCAGGGAGGCGAGGATGAAGGCGGCGTAGAGGGCAGGTGACATGTCGTTATCCGAGCACCGCGATCGTGCGCAGAGCCTACCCGATCCGCGCCGTGACCTCGATCTCGACCCGCATCTCGGGGCGCAGGAGCCCGGCCACGATCACGATCGTGGCCGCCGGCCGCACGTCGGCCAGCACCCGTCCGCAGACGGCCAGCACCGCCTCGGCGTCGCCTCGGTCGGTGACATAGTAGGTGGCGCGCACGATGCCGGCGAGGCTCGCCCCGGCCTCGGCGAGCACCGACCCGACCGTCCGCCAGCACGCCTCCGCCTGCGCGGTGGCGCCCTCGGGCATCGTCATGGTGGCGTAGTCGTAGCCAGTCGTTCCGGATACGAAGACGGTGTCCCCGTCGACGACCGCCCTCGAGTAGCCGTAATCCCGCTCGAACGGCGAGCCCGACGCGATCAGCCGCCGGCTCATCCGCCGCGCAGGGCTTCCAGCACCTTGCCGCCAGGACGGCCCGTGGGCGCCATGCCGAGCCGGCGCTCCACGTCCTTGATGGCGTCGCGCGTCTTCTGGCCGACCTTGCCGTCCGGCTCGCCGACATCGTAGCCGCGGGCGGCCAGCCGGGTCTGGAGGTCACGCCGCTCCGCCCGCGACAGGGGCGGGTCGTCGGTCGGCCATGCCGCCTGGACGCCGGCCTTGCCGCGCAGGCGATCCGACAGGACCGCGATGGCGAGGCCGTAGGACTCGGCGGCGTTGTACGAGTAGATCGCGTCGAAGTTCTTGGTGACCAGGAAGGCCGGCCCGTCGATGCCGGCGGGCGCGATGATTCCGGCCGGACCTTCGCCCGAGAGCGGACGGCCGTCCACGCGGGTCACGCCGAGCGACGACCAGTGGGCGACCGGCTTCTTGTTCTTGCGACCGGCGGCGCCGACGTTGAAGCCGCGCGGCAGCTTCACCTCGTAGCCCCAGACCTGACCGTGCTGCCACTTGGCGACGTGCAGGAAGTTCGCCGTGGAGGCCACGGCGTCGGCCGTCGAGTCGACTACGTCGCGCCGCCCGTCGCCGTCGCCGTCGACGGCGAGGCGGTGATAGGTGGTGGGCATGAACTGGGTCTGGCCGAAGGCGCCGGCCCAGGAGCCGGTGAGCCGCTCCGGCGCGATGTCGCCGCGCTCGATGATCCGCAGGGTGGCGATCAGCTCGCCACGGAAGAAGTCCCGGCGGCGGTTGTTCGAGCAGGCCAGCGTCGCCAGGGACTGCACCAGCGGCATCTTGCCGAGGTTCTTGCCGAAATTCGACTCGACACCCCAGACGGCCGCGATCGTGTAGCGGTCGACCCCGTAGCGCGACTCGGCCTGGGCGAGGGCGCCCGCGTTCTGCCGCATGGCCGCGCGTCCGTCCTCGACCCGCTCGTCGTCCACCAGCGCGGCCATGTAGTCCCAGATCGGCGTCTTGAACTCAGGCTGCGCCTGGGACAGCTCGATCACCTTGTCGTCGTAGCTGATCCCGCTCGTCGCCGCCCGGAAGGTCTGCGCCGAGACGCCGGCCGCGGCGGCCTGCGACTGGATCCCGGCGAGGCAGCCGTCGAAATCGGCCCGGGCCGGCAGGCTCGCCAGGGGCAGGGCCGCGATGCCGGCGAAGAGACCGAGGGCGCGCGCGGTCCTCGGTCCTGTCGGGTGCTTCGGCATGTCGGCGATCCTCAGAGTCCGGGACGTAATCTGCAGCCGGAATCAGGCGACATGTGGGTTAACGAAGCGTGTGGCCGAGACGCGCACCTTGACCTCCGGATCTACCTATCGGTAGGTTGGCACCAGTGCCGCCCGAGAGAGGCGGGATGGTCGAACCAGGGAGACGCGGCCCATGATGAAGAATTGGAAGCAGTACGGCGCCGAATTGGTGAGCACGCTCGGGCGCATCGGGGCGGTCAGTCCGGCGCTACTTCAAGCCCACGATCAGCTCGCCGCCGCGACCCCGAAGGAGCCCAAGCTCGACGCGAAGACCCGGGAGCTGATCGCCCTCGCGGTGGCGGTGACGACCCGCTGCGACGGATGCATCGCCGTCCATTCCGAGGCTGCGCGCAAGGCCGGGGCCAGCAGGGAGGAGGTGGTGGAGGCGCTCGGCGTCGCCGTAGCCCTGAACGCGGGCGCCGCGCTGGTCTACACCGCGCGTGCCTTCGAGGCATTCACCGGCGAGGGCGGCTGAGCCGGCCCGCCTGCCCGGTCCGCGGCGTTCCCGGATCGACGCGGAGGGGCGCCTTCAGGATGGCGCGACCATCGCGGCTCCGCCTCCGAGGTGTCCCAGGTAGGCGCAGAGCATGTCGGCCAGGGCTCCGGCGGAGGCGTTCATGGCGGCCTCGGTCCGCACCGTCTCCGAGATGCGCTCGCCGACCTCGGCGAGGGTCATCGCGATGATCTCGCCCGCGACGCGCAGCTCCGCCTCGGGCGTTGCGGGGAGCGCCGCGCGCAGGAAGTCCTGGAACGCCCGCGTGCCGGCGAAGTGCGGCTCCGCGGCCTCGGGCGCGTCGCGATAGGTCGGGGCGGCTTCGTCCAGGGCCCGCCGCATCTCGGCCTCCGCGCATTCCGAGCGCACGAAGGCGTGGACGGCGGCGCGCAGGCGATCGTCCGGCGCCGTCTCGCGATCCAGCAGGATCCCGGCGAGGAGGGTGGTCGTGTCCCGCCACTCGTCGCTCTGCAGCTGGAACAGGATCGCCGCCTTGTTGGGGAAGTACTGATAGAGCGAGCCGATGCTCACGCCGGCCCGCTCGGCCACCCGCGCCGTCGTGAAACGCTCCGGTCCGCCATCCGCCAGAACCTGAGTGGCCGCCTGTAGGATCGCCGCGACGAGGTCGTTGGAGCGGGCCTGCCGGGGCTGTTTCCGCTTGGAGATTCCGGGACTTGGCCGATCGGGCATGGGGTGGCGCTCGGAACGCGAATAGGCGAGGGCAGGGGGCGCCGGTATTCTGCGTTGTGTTCAGTCAAACATGCAAGACGGAAAGTAACGCACTATGTCACGTTCAGCCTCTACACTCGCAGAACCGCGTATCGCATCCTTGTTAGACAGTCTCTTCGCCCAGGCGGAGACGTCCTCACCCTTGAGCGCCATCGGGGATCTTTCGGCGGACGAGCGGACGCGCCTCATGGGCAGCCGCACCGGCTATCGAGACTTCTACAGCCGGCTCAAGGACATGCCGCTCGCGGTCTCGCGGGAGACCGGCCGGCTGCTCTACATGCTCGCCCGGAGCTGCCGCGCGCGGACGGTCGTCGAGTTCGGCACCTCCTTCGGCCTCTCGACCCTTCACCTCGCCGCGGCCCTGCGCGACAACGGCGGCGGCCGGCTCGTCACCTGCGAGTTCGAGCCGTCCAAGGTGGTGCGGGCGCGGGCGAACCTGATGGAGGCCGGGTTGGCGGACCTCGTCGAATTCCGCGAGGGCGACGCCCTTCAGACCCTCGGCCTCGACCTGCCCGACGCGGTCGACCTGGTGCTCCTCGACGGGGCTAAGGGCCTCTACCCGGAGGTTCTCAGCCTCGTGGAGAGCCGCCTCCGGCCGGGCGCCCTCGTCGTCGCCGACAACGCGGATCACAGCCCGGACTATCTGGCGCGGGTGCGCGCACCGAGCCGCGGCTACCTGTCGGTCCGGTTCGCCGAGGACGTGGAACTGTCGATGCGGCTCGGGTGAGGTCTGGAAAAGCCCGAGGCCGATCCCGAACGGCGGTCGACCGCCGAGGCGGCCGCCGTCGGAACGATAGTCCGGCCGCTCAGGCCCATTCCCGATGCGCGAGCTTCTCCTCGTAGGCGTCGATGGCCGAGGCGCGCGCCAGCGTCAGGCCGATCTCGTCCAGCCCGTTCAGGAGGTTGTGCTTGCGGCCTTCCTCGATATCGAAGTGCAGCTGGCCGCCATCCGGACCCTTGATCGTCTGGGCGTCGAGGTCGATCGACAGGGTGGCGTTCGCGCCGCGCTCGGCGTCCTCGAACAGCTTCTCCAGGTCCTCGGGCGCCACGACGATCGCCAGGATGCCGTTCTTGGCGCAGTTGTTGAAGAAGATATCGGCGAAGCTCGTGGAGATGACGCAGCGGATGCCGAAATCGGCCAGCGCCCAGGGCGCATGCTCCCGGGACGAGCCGCAGCCGAAATTGTCGCCCACGACCAGGATCTTGGCGTCCCGATAGGCCGGCTTGTTCAGCACGAAGTCCGGATTCTCGGAGCCGTCCTCGCGGTAGCGCATCTCGGCGAACAGGCTCTTGCCGAGACCCGTCCGCTTGATCGTCTTCAGGTACTTCGCCGGGATGATCCGGTCGGTATCGACATTAATCGTCCGAATGGGCGCCGCGACGCCCTCGAGGGTCGTGAACTTTTCCATCGTCTGACGGCTCTTGAAGGTGGATTCTCTATCGGGGGTTTAGCAGCCCCCGGCACGGGCCGGAAGCGTCAGGCGAGGTCGGGCGCGATGGCCTGGGACAGGTTGCCGTCGTGGAGCGCGGAGGCGACCAGCGCCCCGGCGATGCCGGCCGCGCGCAGGGACCGCAGATCCTCCGGGCCGCGCACGCCTCCCGCCGCGTAGAGGCGGCGGTCCGGCACCCGCGCGCGCAGGGCCGCGAGGGCGTCGAGGGCGGGCCCCGCGCCGGCACCGACCTGCGCGAGGGTCATGGCGATCACCTCGGGCGGCCAGAGCGACGGGTCGTCGTGGAGGGAGGCCGGCCCGAGACGCTCCGCGCCGCTTGTGTCGAGGGAGAGCACGGCGCGGTCCCCGAGCGAGGTGACGAGATCGGCATCCGCCTGGCTCTCGCTGCCGATCACCGGCCGCCCGAGGCCGGAAGCCAGGAACGCGTCCACGGAGGCCGCCTCGGCGAAGCCGGCATCCACCCAGAGCGCGATGCCGGGGCAGGCGGTCGCGACGGCCTCGAGGGCGTGCAGATCCGGCGGCGTCCCGTCGATGATCGCGTCGAGATCGGCGACGTAGAGGATCCCGGCGGGCCACGCGCCGAGGAGCCCCCGCGCCACCGCGTCGGGCGCGGAGCCCTTTGCCAAGGGCGTCTCGATCGGGGCATAGGAGGAGCGCTCGCCCCGGCGCGCCCGCACCACGCGGCCGCCGCGGAGGTCGAGCACCGGGATCACCGCGAAGCCGGGGCGCCCGATCCTGTGGTCCGTCGAGGCGCGCGTCGCGGTCATATGCCTTCACCTCCTCCAGAGACCATCGGGTGGGACCTCGGCGGGGTCCACGTCAAGGCCGCGCGGATCGTGGCGGGCCGGGTGGTCGACGCCGCCCAGGTTCCCTGTCCGCTCTGGCAGGGCGTGCCGGCCCTCGACGGGGCGCTCGCCGCTCTGCCGGACTGGGCGCGCGCCGACGCCCAGCACGCCGTCACCATGACCGGCGAGCTGACCGACTGCTTCGCCGATCGGGAAGCGGGCGTGGCGGCCCTGTCCGGCTGGGCCGCCGCGCAGCTGCGGGGCCACGTGCGGATCTATGCCGGCCGCTGCGGCTTCGTCGTCCCGGAGGAGGCCGCCGCCGTGTCGGCGGATGTGGCCTCCGCCAACTGGCACGCGACGGCGGCGCTCATCGGGCGAATCACCCCGGACGCCTTGCTGGTTGATATCGGCTCGACCACCGCGGACCTGATCCCGGTCGTCGGCGGCCGGGCCGCAGCGACCGGCTACAGCGACGCCGAGCGCCTGGAGACGGGCGAACTCGTCTACACCGGCGTCGTGCGCACGCCGGTGATCGCGCTCGCCGACCACGCGCCCTTCGCGGGCCGCCGCACCCGGCTGATGACCGAGACCTTCGCCCATATGGCCGACGTCTACCGGATCCTCGGGCTTCTGCCCGACGGAGCCGACCAGCAGGCCAGCGGCGACCGCAAGGGCAAGTCGGGCCCCGAGAGCGAGACCCGGCTCGCCCGCATCGTGGGCCGCGACCGCCGGGAGGGAACGGCGGGGGCCTGGGCGGCACTGGCGGGTCACTTCGCCGAGGCGCAGCTGCGCCTGCTGCACGACGCGGCGGCACTCCTGCTCAGCCGGCCGGACATCGCCGCCGATGCGCCCCTGATCCTCTGCGGCGCCGGCGCCTTCCTGGGCGAGCGCCTCGCCGCACGAGTCGGGCGGCCGTCGAGCCTCCTCGTGTCGCTTCTGGGGGACCGGATCGACGGTGCGGGCGACTGGATCTCGACCTGCGGGCCGGCGGTGGCGGTCGGCCTCATTGCCGCGGAGGGTGCATACGCATGAGTGCAATCAAGATCCTGGCCCGGATCCTGACGGCCCGGGTCGGCCCACATATCGAGCTGGCCGTGGAGGCCGAGTCGGGTGAAGTCCTGAAGGTGCTCGCCACCGAGGACCAGATCGACCGGCTGGTGGACGAGCTGGAGGACATCCTCCACTCGCCCACCGGACCCGACGACGACGGGCCGCCCGAGGCCGCGTGAGGCCCGGACGCGTCCCATGAGCCTGATTGCCGCCAAGATCGCCGTGACCCCGACGCTGATGTGGGCCGTCTCGGCGGCCGCCCGGCGGTGGGGCAGCCTCGTCGGCGGCCTGCTCTCGGGCCTGCCGCTCACCTCGGCGCCGATCTCGATCTACCTCGCCGTCGAGCAGGGCGAGGGCTTCGCCGCCGAGGCCGCGGTGGGCTCGGCGGAGGGGCTCGGCGCGGTCACCCTCTGCTACCTGGCCTATGCCCTCTGCGCGCCGCGGACCACGCCGCTCCGAGCCATCGGCGCCGCCCTTGCGGCCTTCGCGCTCGGCGGGATGCTGCTGCACGGGCTCGTCCGGCCCGGGCTCTGGCTCGCCACGGCCATCGACCTTCCGCTGATGGCGCTGGTGGTCGCGCTCTGCCCGCCCGAGGGCGCGCGGCGGCCCCGGCCGAGGCCGCCGCGCTGGGACATGCCGGCGCGCCTCGCGGCGGCGACGATCCTGGTCCTGGCGGTCTCCGGCCTCGCGCCGCTGCTCGGCCCCGGCCTGAGCGGCGTCCTCGCGCCGATCCCGATCATCTCCTGGCCGCTCATCGCCTTCGCCCGCTACCAGGACGGCGTCGGCGCCTCCCTCGACGTGGTGCGCGGCAGCGCCCAGGGGGCGTTCGGGGTGCTGGCCTTCTATGTCTGCGTCCACCTGACGGTCGGACAGCTCGATCCTGTCCTCGCCTACGCGCTCTCGATCACGGTGTCGGCAGCCTGCGTCCTGCCCTGGCTGTTCGCGCGGCGACGCGTCCGGGCGACATAGGCATGATCGCAGGTCCAGTGATCCCGATGCTCGAACCCGGCTACGCGGCGGTGCCGCCCGGCCATATCGCCACGATCGTCACAAGCCTGGAGATGCTCCGCCCGCCGTGTTCGCGCCCGCCGCGACCCCTCCCGGCCGGGCTCCGGCTGGAGCCCCTCGTCCCCACCGATCCGGATAGCTACCGGGGCCTATTCCGCGCGGTCGGTGCCGACTGGCTCTGGTTCTCGCGGCTCACCATGCCGGAGGACGCGCTGGCGGCGATCCTCGCCGATCCGCGGGTCGAGATCCGGGCGCTCCGTCGGGGCGGGCAGAACGTCGGGATGCTGGAGCTGGACTTCCGGGAGGCCGGAACCTGCGAACTGGTGTTTCTCGGACTGACGCAGGATCTCATCGGCAGCGGACTGGGTCGCGCACTCATGGACGAGGCGATCCGGCGGGCGTGGTCGCGTCCGATCGCACGGTTCTGGGTGCACACCTGCACCCTGGACCATCCCGGAGCGCTCGCCTTCTACAGGCGCTCGGGCTTCGAGCCCTACGCCGTGCACGTCGAAGTGGCGCCGGATCCGCGGCTCACGGGAGCGCTGCCCCGGGATTGCGCCGCGCACATCCCGCGGCTCGATGGCGGCGGCCGCGGGCGACCCTGAGCGCAGGCAGGCCCCTGGTACGAAAAAACCCGCGGCTGTCGACCGCGGGTCTCATCATCAGCGCTGCGCCCAGATCAGGCGGCGGTGCGCTTGCGGGCTTCCTGCTTCGTGTCGACGCCGGCCGCTTTGATCTCGGACAGCTTCTGCGCGACGTTGCGCGAGAACACGAATTCGGCCGGGCGCTGGTTCTCGAGGCTGACCTCGGGGGCCATCGCGCCGTCGGTCTTGATGCCGCGGATCGCGTGCACCAGCGGCTTCCAGGGCTTGCGGACCGAATCGACCACCGAGGAGGCCTCGTAGCCCGAGTGGACCATGCAGTCGGCACACTTCTCGTAGTTGCCGGTGCCGTAGGCGTCCCAGTCGGTGGTCTCCATCAGCTCCTTGAAGGTCGCCGCGTAGCCCTCGCCGAGCAGGTAGCAGGGCTTCTGCCAGCCGAACACGGTGCGGGTCGGGTTGCCCCACGGGGTGCAGTGGTAGGTCTGGTTGCCGGCCAGGAAGTCGAGGAACAGGCCCGACTGCTGGAAGGTCCACTTCTCGCGACCCTTCTCCTTGCCGTGCCGGAACACGCCGCGGAACAGCTCCTTGGTCGCCTTGCGATTCAGGAAATGCTTCTGGTCGGGGGCGCGCTCGTAGGCGTAGCCGGGGGAGACGGTGATGCCGTCGATGCCCATCCGGGTCACGCTGTCGAAGAAGTCGGCGATCTTCTCAGGGCTGGAGTTGTTGAAGAAGGTGCAGTTGATGGTGACGCGGAAGCCCATCTCCTTGGCCTTCGCGATCGCCGCCACGGCCTTGTCGTAGACGCCGCGCTGGCACACCGACTGGTCGTGCATCTCCTTGTCGCCGTCGAGGTGGATCGACCACGTGAAGTACGGGCTCGGCTTGTACTCCTTGATCTTCTTCTCAAGGAGCAGCGCGTTCGTGCAGACGATCGCGAACTTCTTCTGGGCGATGATGCCCTCGACGATCTGCGGCAGGTCCTTGTGCAGGAGCGGCTCGCCGCCGGCGATCACCACCACGGGGGCGCCGCACTCGCGCACCGATTCGAGCGCGTCGGCGACCGGCAGGCGCTTGTTGAGGATCTCGTCCGGGTAGTCGATCTTGCCGCAGCCGGCGCAGGCGAGATTGCAGCGGAACAGCGGCTCCATCATCATCACGAGCGGGTAGCGTTTGCGACCCGTCAGGTGCTGCTTCAGGATGTAGCCGCCGATCTTCGCGACGTACCGGAGGGGGATACCCAAGATTGCGGCTCCTTCACTTCGTCGACCCCGGGGCGTTGGGGTGCTTAACGCGAAAAAATCTCGATTTCCAGCGACCTAGCTTGGAACTAATCTCAAACGACCCCGTTTCGGCGGGATCATGACATCTTATTCCGCGCTGACGCAACGCCGCCACATGGTCCGCATGCGCAGACGCGCTGGACTGGGAAACCCGGTCGCTGAGGTCAGCACGCGCAATGCGTCGGCAATGCGACCGAAACACCCAGATTTTGGTCAACCCGCCGAGGACGCCGTGCGCTAGCGCACATGGACGGGTGCAAGGACCACACCGAGGCGGTCGCGTTGCATTCTGGCATCGCTCTCTTTACTGAGCCCCGTGGCCGTAACGCAAGAGCGGCCCATGGTGGATCGCGGCGCGGGAGTCCATATCGGCCACGATCCGCGCGCATCGCGCCGCACGGCCGGTGCGGACAGTACAGCGTTCCTCGAACCCGAGGCGTGTCCGGGCGGAGCACGGCGCGGCCGACACAGGGGGCTCCGTATCCCGGTGGCGCCGGCCGTCGGGATCCCGCTGAGCCGGATTGGATGAGCCGGATGCGCCGAAGGCGTATCCGAGGCGAACAGGCAGGGTGCTCGTGATCGAAAGTCTCGTCGCGTTCTCGGTGCGGTATCGGTGGATCGTGATCGCCCTGGTGGCGTTCGTCACGGTCGCGAGTGCCGGCGTCGCGGCGCACCTGTTCCGAATCAACACGGATGTCGAGCGGCTGATCGACCCCAAGGAGCCGTGGCGTCAGGACGAGATCAACTACGAGCAGGCCTTCCCGCAGCGCACCAACACGATTGTGGCGGTGATCAACGGGCAGACCCCCGAGGAGACCGAGGAGGCGGCCGCCAACCTCGCCAAGGCGCTCACCGCCCACAAGAACCTGATCGAGACCGTCTATCGCCCGGACGGCGGGCCGTTCTTCGACAAGAACGGCCTACTGCTGATGTCCCAGGCCGAATTGGACAAGACCCTCGAGGCCCTGACCCAACAGCAGGGGCTGCTCGGGCCGCTGGCCGCCGACCCGTCCCTGCGCGGCGTGATGCGGGTGCTGACGCTGGGCGCGCGCGGCGTGAAGACCGGCGACGCCAAGCTCGAGGATCTCGAGAAGCCCATGGGGCAGATCGACGCCACGCTCCAGAAGGTGCTGGCGGGCCAGCCGGCGCGGATGTCCTGGCAGGAGCTGCTGTCGAACGGCGAGACCCGCGTCACGGACAAGATGAAGTTCGTGATCATCCAGCCGGTGCTGGACTTCAACGCCCTGGAGCCCGGCTACCAGGCGACGAAGCTGATCCGCAACGTCGCGCAGGACCTCAAGATCGACGCGGCCCACGGCCTGCGCATGCGGCTGACCGGCACGGTCGCGGTCGCGGACGAGGAATTCGCCACGCTCTCGGAGGATGCGGGCCTCAACAACAGCATCATCGTCGGCGCTATCGTGCTGTTCCTCTGGCTGGCCTTGCGCTCGGGCAAGCTCGTCGGCGCGGTGATCATCACGACCTTCGCGGGCCTCGTGGTCACGGCCGCCCTCGGCCTCGTCATGGTCAAGGAGCTGAACCCGATCTCGGTGGCCTTCGCGGCCCTGTTCGTCGGCCTCGGCATCGATTTCGGCATCCAGTTCTCGGTGCGCTACCGGGCGGACCGCTACGAGCAGCCGAGCCTCGACAGCGCGATCCGCGCCGCCGCGCGCGGGGTCGGCTGGTCGCTGACCCTCGCCGCAGTCTCCCTGGTGGCGGGGTTCTTCGCCTTCCTGCCCACGGCCTTCCGGGGCGTGTCGGAGCTCGGCCTGATCGCCGGCGTCGGGATGGTCGTGGCCTTCCTGTTCTCCCTGACCCTGCTGCCGGCGCTGATCGCGGTGTTCAAACCGGAGGGCGAGAAGGCCGCTGTCCAGACCGAGTGGCTCGTCGGCGTCGATCCGTGGATCATCCGCCACCGAAAGCCGATCCTGATCGCCGTCGGTCTGGTCACGCTGGCCGGCGCGCCGCTGCTCTGGCACCTGCCGTTCGACTCCAACCCGATGCATCTGCGCAGCGCCAAGACGCAGTCGATCGCGACCTACCTCGACCTGATCAAGAACCCCGAGACCAGCCCGAACGTCATCGACGTCCTGGCCCCGAGCGTGGATGCGGTCCCGGCGCTCTCCAAGAAGCTCGCGGCACTGCCGGTCACCGATTCGGTCAACAGCATCGACACCTTCGTGCCGCGGGACCAGGACAAGAAGCTCGCGCAGATCGCCGACACGGCGCAACTCCTCGATCCGGTGCTCAACCCCGGCCGCCGCCCGCCGCCGCCCACCGATGCCGACAACGTCAAGGCCCTGAAGGACGCCGCAACGGCGCTCAACGGCGTGGCGAACGAGGCGAAGGGCGACGCGAAGGGCGCCCAGGTCGCCAAGCAGCTCGCCGGCACCCTCGACAAGCTCGCCGCCGGCCCGGTCCAGCAGCGCGAGGCCGCCTCGGTCGCCCTGACCAAGGATCTCGGCCCGCTGCTGGCGCATCTGCGCGACCTGCTGCACCCGGAGAAGATCACCCTCGACAACCTGCCGCCGCAGCTCAAGGCCGACTGGGTGGCGGCGGACGGCCGCGCCCGCATCGAGGTCCACCCCAAGGGCGACTCGAACGACGACCAGGTGCTGCGCACCTTCTCGGACGAGGTGCTGAAGGTCGCGCCCCACGCCACCGGCGCGCCGGTGGCGACCACGCAGTCGAGCTACACCATCCTGGGCGCTTTCGTGCAGGCGGCGGTGACGGCCTTCGTGCTGATCTTCGTCATCCTGTCGGTGGCGCTGCGCAAACCCTGGGACGTGGCGATGACGCTGGGCCCGCTGGTGATCGCGACCCTGTGGACGCTGATGGCCCTTCGCATCGTCGGCATGCCGCTGAACTTCGCCAACATCATCGCCCTGCCGCTGATGCTGGCGGTCGGCGTGGCCTTCCACATCTACTACGTGATCGCGTGGCGGGCGGGCGTGACCGACATGCTCGCCTCCAGCCTGACCCGGGCGATCTTCTTCTCGGCGCTGACCACCGGCAGCGCCTTCGGATCGCTGGTCCTGTCGAGCCATCCGGGCACGGCCAGCATGGGCAAGCTGCTGGCGCTGTCGCTGTTCTTCACCCTGGTGGCAGCGTTCTTCGTGGTCCCGGCGACGCTGGGAGAGCCGCCGGTGCAGCCGGATGAGGATCGCCCGGAAGCCGAGAAGGCCGCGGGCGCGGCGCTGAGGAAGAGCACCACGATGAAGGATCCGGTCCCGGCCAAGTAGCGGCCGGTCAGAGAGCCTTCTCGAAGAAGAGATCCGGGTAGGGGTCGTCGTTGAAGCGGTCGATCTCCACCCAGCCCGAGCGCCGGTAGAGGGCCAGTGCCTCGGGGAGGGCGCTGTTGGTGTCGAGCCGCAGCGTCCGGATGCCGAGGTCGCGGGCGGCGGCCTCGGCCTCGCCCATCAGGCGTTTGCCGAGACCGAGGCCCCGGGCGGCCGGATCGATCCAGAGCCGCTTGATCTCCGCGACCGGGCTGCCGCTGCCCTTGAGTCCGACGCATCCCACCGGCAGGCCGTCCGCGAGAGCGAGCAGGAAGGTGCCGCGCGGCCGCACCATATCGGCGGCCTCGGGATCGCAGGACAGGGCCACGTCGAAGCCGCCCGCGAAGCGCGCGGCCAATTCCGCATAGTACGCACCGAGGCTGGACCGGGCCGGCTCGCTCGCCGGGTCGGCCTCTTCGATCCCGATGGTGTCGGCGGCCAGCACGAGGGCAACGCGATCCATGGCGTTCAGAAGAGCATCAACCTGCGGGGCGCGCGCCAGAAGTTCCGCGGCGCGGGCGTCGGACAGATCCTCGTAGGCCCGGAACTCCCGCTGCCCCGCCTCCGTCAGAGTTGCGACCCGGCGGCGGCCATCCGCGGGGTGCGCCGCGATCTCGATCAGACCCTCGTCCTCCAAGCTCCGCAGCAGGCGGCTCATGAGGCCGGAATCGAGACTGAGATAGGCACGGACCGCAGCGATGTCGGTCCGCCCGGGCCCGATGGCGTTCAGGACGCGCGCCGCCCCCAGGGGTCGACCCCGGCCGAGGAAGGAGTTGTCGAGCGCGCCGACCTCGGCTGTGACAGCGCGAGCGAAACGGCGGATTCGGGCGACGGCGCTACGATCCATGATATCTGACTTTAGTCAGATATCTCGGGAGATCAACGCAGGAAGTCGGAGAAGCCGCCCCGGATCGCGCCGGAGCTCTCGGCCGCCGCACGGGATGTGGACGCCACCAGCGCGTCCCGTTCGTCGGCGTAGCGATAGCCCGGGGCTTCCCCCGGGAATCCGCCGGCGGTGGCCGGATGCGTGTAGAGTTCGGTCAGGCCATCCGGGAGATGCGTGAGCAGCGCCGCCAACCGGGCGGGGGTCATGGCGCCGGACCACGCGAGCCCGAAGGTCCGGTCCGGGATCAGCAGCCCGGCCTGCCGGGCGCGCACGGCGAGCAGCGCCGCCCAGGGGGCGATGTCGAGGGCCGGCTTCGGGCGGGCGCCAGGCTCGGCGCGGCGCAGGATCTCACGCGGCTCCCGGGGCACCCGCAGGGCGCGCATCCCGAAATTGCGGCCGATGCGCAGGACCGCGCCCGCGATCAGCGGGTGGACGTGGAAGTGCTTGTGGGCGTTGACATGGTCCAGCGGCAGCCCGGTCGCCCGGTAGGCCTCGAACTGCGCCCGGACCTCGGCGGCGAGCTGGCGGCGAGCCGCGGGCCTGCGGGCGAAGTCGAGGCCGAGGCGGCCCATGTCGGCGCGCATCAGGCCGGCTTCATCGGTCAGGTCGGGCAGCTCGGCGGCCGGCAGGGTCGGCCACGCCTCCACGAGGACGAGGTGCAGCCCGACCCGCAGGGACGGCATCCGCCGGGCCCGCGCCACGGCGTCGGCGGCGGCGGGCGCCGAGACCATCAGGCTCGCCGCCGTGAGGATCCCCTCGCGATGCGCCTGCTCGACGGCCTCGTTGACCTCGGGGCTCAGCCCGAAATCATCCGCGGTGACGACCAGACGCTTCACGCAAACCTCGTAACGGGTGTCGACGGGTCCAGGGCGGAGCCCTGGGAAGAGGCGGGGCTCCGCCCCGCACTCCCCGCCGGGGCCGCAGGCCCCGGGCCCCGGGCCCCTGACTTACGCCGCCTTGGCGGTGCCCTGACGCTCCTTGAGGAAGCGGTAGAACTCGACGCCCTCGCGCAGGCGGCGCTTCATCATGTCGGGCGAGCGCACCATCTCGCTGACGATCGAGGCGATCTTCGGCGCCCGGAAGTAGAACTTCTTGTAGAACTCCTCCACCGAGGTGAAGATCTCGGTGTGGGAGAGATGCGGGTAGTGCAGGGGCGCGACCTGCACGCCGTTCTCGTCGACGAGTTCGGCGTTCTCGATGTCGAGCCAGCCGTTCTCCACCGCCTGCTTGTACAGGAAGGTGCCCGGGTAGGGTGCCGCCAGCGAGACCTGGATCGTGTGCGGGTTGATCCGCTTGGCGAAGGCGATCGTCTCCTGGATCGTCTCCTTCGTCTCGCCCGGCAGGCCGAGGATGAAGGTGCCGTGGATGGCGATGCCCAGGTCGTGGCAGTCCTTGGTGAACTTCTCGGCGACCTCGACCCGCATGCCCTTCTTGATGTTGTGCAGGATCTGCTGGTTGCCGGACTCGTAGCCGACCAGCAGCAGGCGCAGGCCGTTCTCCTTGAGCACCTTCAGGGTCTCACGCGGGACGTTCGCCTTGGCGTTGCACGACCACGTGACGCCCAGCTTGCCGAGCTCGCGGGCGATCTCCTCGGCGCGCGGGAGGTTGTCGGTGAAGGTGTCGTCGTCGAAGAAGAACTCCTTGGTCTGCGGGAACTCCTTCAGGCAGTACTTGATCTCCTCGACCACGTGGGCGACCGAGCGGGTGCGGTAGGTGTGGCCGCCGACCGTCTGCGGCCAGAGGCAGAAGGTGCAGCGGCTCTTGCAGCCCCGGCCCGAGTAGAACGAGATGTAGGGGTGCTTCAGGTAGCCGATGAAGTACTTCTCCATCTCCAGGTCACGCTTGTAGACGCTGGTGACGAAGGGCAGCTGGTCCATGTCGGTCATGATCTCGCGGTCCTCGTTGTGGACCACGACACCGTTGGCGTCGCGATAGGACAGCCCCTTGATCTCCGACATCGGGACGCCCTCGGCGACTTCCTTGACGGTGAAGTCGAACTCGTTGCGGGCGCAGAAATCGACCACCGGGGCCTGGGCCATGGCGCCGGCGGCGTCGACCGCGACCTTGGCGCCGATCAGGCCGGCGATCAGCTTCGGGTTGGCGGCCTTCAGCGCCTCGATCGTCTTCACGTCGGACTTGAACGACGGCACCGAGGTGTGGAGCACGACGAGGTCGAAGTCGTTGGCCTGGGCGACGATCTCGGGGAGCTTGATGTTGTGCGGCGGCGCATCGATCAGCTTCGAGTTCGGCACCAGGGCGGCCGGCTGGGCCAGCCAGGTCGGGTACCAGAACGACTTGATCTCGCGTTTGGCCTGGTAACGGGAGCCGGCACCGCCGTCGAAACCGTCGAAGGTGGGGGCCTGGAGGAAGAGCGTGCGCATGGGGTTCAAGGCCTCAGGGCAGTGCCGGGGGAGGGGCGGAGGACGAGGAAGCCGGGTTCAGCGGAGCGGCGCGCCGGCATCGCGGCCGAGTTCGGCGTCCGGGATCAGGGTACCGTCCGCAACCACGTGATAATCGTGACCTTTCCATGTCACCGCACCCGACACGAAGGCCCAGGCGAAGTTCAGGAAGGAGAGGATGTCGCGGATCGGCAACAGTCCGTAGGGGTGCGGGACGAGGCCGAAGGCCCGCTCGAGCTGACGGCAGAGCAGGATGCGACTCGCGAGGGCGAAGCCGGCGACCCACAGCGCGGCGGCGCCGCTGCCCGGCAGCAGGGCGGCCACGAGGGCCAGGGGGACGGCGTGCGTGATGATCGAGCCGGCATAGCCCGCCGGATCGACCGTGCGGATGGTACGGTTCCAGCGCAGCTCGTGCCGCCAGAGGCCGGACAGATCCGTATCGACGCTGGTGTGGCCGATGGTGAAGCTCGGGATCACCATCCGGCCGCCGAGGCCGCGCAGGGCGGCACCGATCGCGTAGTCGTCCGCGAGGTCGTCGCGGAAGCGGCGGAACCCGCCGACCGCCTCAAGGCTCGCCCGGGTGAAGGCGACCGTGGAGCCGAAGCAGGGCTTGGCCAGCCCGAGGCTCAGACCCATCACGACGTTGGGCAGGAACTGCGCGTCGATCGCCAGGGTGGAGAGCTGGTCGTACAGGCCCCGGAAGGCCGGAACGCCGTGGTAGAGGCAGGTGACGCCGGACACGCCCTCCTGCGAAAGCTCCGCGACGAGGCGCTCCAGATAGTCGGGCGGAACCACCATGTCGCTGTCGGCCAGCACCACCACCTCGTGGGTGATGGCCTCAGCCATGTTGATCAGGTTCGAGACCTTGCGGTTCGAGCCGTGCTGGCGGCCATCGATGACGAGGTCGATCCGGGCCTGGGGGTAGGCCTGCTTCAGCCGCTGCACCACGCCGATGGCGGGATCCCCGGCCTTCTGGACGCCGAACACCACCTGCACCGGTCCGGCATAATCCTGGCGCAGCACGGTCTCGAGATTCGCATACAGGTTCGGCTCGAGGCCGCAGAGAGGCTTGAGCACGGTCACGGACGGCCGGCGCGAGCCGGGCGCGAGCACCGGGGCGGGGCGGGCCGCGTAGCGGCCGGCGCAATAGGCGGCCGCCAGCCCGTAGAGGCAGCCCGCCGCCGCCAGGATCAGGCAGATCAGCGAGAGCCACGAAAGGCTGTGCAGCGCCAGCAAGGAGAGATCCATCCGGTCGGGTCCGTGCGATCGTCCGGCCGCCTCAGGCGGCGATGGCCATGGGCGGCCGGTTCAGTTCGCCCCCGTCGGTCAGGCTCACGGCGTCGGCTTGGCGGCGAGCATGCCGTCGGCGCGCTGCCGGAGGAATTTCACGACGCCGTCGGCCCCACCGGATTTCAGCGGCGCCGAGAGAGCGTTGCGCTGGGCGGCGATCTCGCTGACGTCGCCGTTGAGCAGCACGTCCTGGATTCGGTTGCTGTCGTTCACGACGAAGTCGACCTCGGAATCGTCGCCGTCCGAGGCGGTGACGCGGGTCGGCACCACGCGCTGGGAGCCGCGCTCCTCGACCTTCGGCGTCACGTCGAACTTGCCGCCTGCGGCGCGGGCCAGCCGGTTGGCGTAGGTGACGGTCAGGCTGCGCTTGAACGCGTCGATCACCGCCGCCTGCTGCTCCGGGGTGAAGCTCGACCATTTCGAGCCGACGGCGACCCGCGTCATGGCGGGGAAATCGAATGCCTTGTCGAGGGCCGGTCCCACGGCCTCGACCCGCGCGGGCAAGGGACCGGGGCCATCCTTCAGTGCCGCGCTGAACGCGGCGTACAGGTCGCGCACGGTCTGGACGGCGGGATCGTCCGCGGCCCACGCCTGGATCGGGACGAGCAGGGGGGCGGCCAGGAGGACGGCGGCCGCGAGACGGCGGGTCAGGCGCACTTCTTCAACTCCTCGCCGTCGCCGAGCCGCGCGACCATGCGGGGCGGGGCGTAGCTGTAGAACGGCCCCAGGGTCGCGGGCTGGGACACGCGGGTGGCCCTGCTTCCGCCGGCGGTTTCCACCTCCCGGTCCTCGTCCTCGGGCGCCTCGGCACGGAGTCTGGCCTCGAGCCGGTGCCAGAGGAGGAGGCTCGGCAGTCCGACGCCGAGATCGGCGAAGCGCTTGACCAGCGACAGGGCGAGCGCCGCCTCGGCCGGGATATCGAACAGGCCGCACAGGGCGATCAGGCCACCCTCCTGGGCCCCCAGCGCGCCGGGCACCGCGAAGGCGGCGCCGCGCACGGCCTGGGCGAGGCTCTCGATCATCAGCGCCTGCGCGAAGTCCACGGGATAGCCCATGAAGCGCAGGCAGACATAGACCTCCAGCGTTCCGATCACCCAGCCGACCAGGTGGACCGCCAGGGCCGCCGCGAAGCGCCCGTGGTTGCCGTAGAGCCGGCGGAGGCTGTCGTAGAGCTGGTCGATAGCGCCGAAGGCCCGCCACTCGCGGCCGGAGGCGAAGCGACTGAGCAGGCCCTGGATCAGCCGATGACCCGCCTTCCGCTGGATCAGGTAGAAGGCGCCGAGCGCGGGGACCGCCAGGGCCAGGCCGCCCTCGACGGTGTGGGCGATCGGCCCGTCGCCGGAGATCAGCACCAGCAGGGCGAGGCCCGCCACGGTGAAGAGAAGCTGCGTCAGCGCCTGGGTCATCAGGTCGACGAACATGCTGGCGCCCGCGAGCGCCCCCGGCACGCCGCGCTTGGCCAGCAGGCGCGCGCCGACGAAGTCGCCGCCCACCGTGGCCACCGGCAACAGGGTGTTGATGCCCTCGCGCACGAAGCGCAGCGACACGCAATCGGCGAGCTTGGCCGTGCCGGCGGGGAACACCACGTGCCAGCCGAGGCCGGCCCAGGCGACGGCCACGATGCGGGCGAGCACCACCAGGGCGGCGCCCCACCCGGCGCTCACGACGGCGGCCGATACGTCTTCCAGGCCGGAGGACATGAACAGGCCGACGACCGTGCAGAGACCGGCGATCGAGGCCAAGGTCGTCAGGCGCTTCATTGTCGTCTTTCAAGCTCGCAAAAGGCTTGATGCGGGAAATCGGCCACGGTCGCGGCAGAAATAGGTCCGCCAGGCCGAGAACGTTTCTGCCACGTTGCAGCACGGATTAGCGGTGTCTATCACCCGTTTGACACACCGGGGGCCAAAGCGGCGCGGGGCCTGAGGGCCTACGCAGAAGGCCGCGGCACGTCGCAGAAGGGGCACACGTCATGGAGCGCGAATCACCGATCACGGCCCTGGAGGCCGTGACCGACGACACGCATGCCGGCGGCTTCGCGGCGGGATCGAGCCCGGGCGTCCCGGCGCCGCACTCGCCTGTGATGGCCTGGAACGAGTGGGACCCGCTGGAGGAGGTGATCGTCGGCTCGCTCGACGGCGCCACAATCCCGACCCACCACCTGACGGTGATCTTCAACCTGCCGCGTGCCGCGCAGCCCTTCTACCGGCTGGCGAGCGGCTGGAAGTATCCGAAGTTCATGAAGAAGCTCGCCCAGGCCGAGCTCGACAACTTCATCGGGATCCTGGCCGGAGAGGGCGTGAAGGTTCGCCGCCCCGACACGGTGGACTTCTCCAAGAAGTTCAAGGCGCCGCGCTGGACCTCCCGCGGCTTCTGCGTCGCCTGCCCGCGCGACCCGTATCTCGTGATCGGCGACGAGATCATCGAGAGCCCGATGTGCTGGCGCTCGCGCTACTTCGAGGGCGATGCCTACCGGTCGTTGTTCAAGGAATACTTCCGCGCCGGCGCGCGCTGGACCTCGGCGCCGCGCCCGCAGCTCACCGACGACCTGTACAACTACGACTACCGGGTGCCGAACCTGAAAGCCGGCGAGCCCATGCAGTTCACCGTGAACGAGTTCGAGCCGGTCTTCGACGCCGCCGACTTCGTCCGCTGCGGCCGCGACCTGTTCGTGACCCGCTCGAACGTGACGAATCTGATGGGCATCGAGTGGCTGCGCCGCCACCTCGGCCCGGGCTTCCGCATCCACGAGATCGAGAGCCGCTGCCCGCAGCCGATGCACATCGACTCGTCGTTCATGCCGCTGGCCCCCGGCAAGGTGCTGGTGAACCCGGACTACATCGACGTCGAGAAGCTGCCCGCCGTGCTCAAGAAGTGGGACGTCCTGATCGCCCCGCGCCCCGACCCGGTCGAGGGCTTCATGAGCAAAATCTCGATGTGCTCGCCCTGGACCTCGATCAACGTCCTGGCGATCACCGAGAAGAAGATCGTCGTCGACCAGAGCCAGCCGACGCTGATCAAGGCTCTGAAGGACTGGGGCTTCGACCCGATCCCGGCGCCGTTCCTCAGCTACGGCCCGTTCGGCGGCTCGTTCCACTGTGCCACGCTCGACGTGCGCCGCCGGGGCGTGCTCAAGTCGTACTTCTAGGACCTGCGCCGTCGCCCTCTCTCCTCATGGGGAGAGGGCGCAGCCGGGACGGAAATATGTCCCGACCGACACTTCCCGGGAAAGGCACCGTGTCATTCCGCGGCGCCGCAGGCGAGCCCGGACCCGAAGGGGCACGCCGAAGGCGGGCAATCCAGATGCCTTGTCAGTGCGAGGCCCCGGCAAGTCGGCGGCTCCGGATCCCGGGCTCCGCTGCGCGGCCCCGGGATGACGGGGAGCGTTCGCGCGCCCGTCCAGATCCCCGCTCGCTCAGGAAAACGGTTCTTCGCCTCCGATCGAGGGGTTTCAGCGCGCCGCGATCCCCTCGATCAGCGCCTTGTTGAACCCATCTGGATCCGACATCTGCGGCGCGTGTCCGAGTTCGGGAAACGCCACGAGCCGGGCACCCGGGATCGCCTTCGCGGCGGCCTTCCCGAGTTCGGGGTAGTTGCCGAGGCTCGCCCGCAATTCCGGCGGCGCGAGATCCTTGCCGATGGCGGTATTGTCCTTTTGGCCGATCAGCAGGAGAGTCGGCACCGCGATCTGCGGGAACCGGTAGACCACCGGTTGCGTCACGATCATGTCGTAGAGGAGCGCCGAATCCCAGGCGACCGCCTCCTTGCCGGGTCCGTTGTTGAGGCCGGCCAGCATGTCCACCCATTGGTCGTAGCGCGGCTCCCATGTGCCGGCGTAGTAGGTCGCCGTCTCGTAGGCGCGGATCGAGGCCGCCGAGACCTTCAGCTCACGCTGATACCATTGCTCCAGGGAAATCGGCGGCAGGCCCCTGGCGCTCCAGTCCTCGAGTCCGACGGGATTGACCAGCACGAGCTGCTCGACCTCCTTCGGGTAGAGCAGGGCGTAGTGCGCGGCCAGCATGCCGCCGGTGGAGTGGCCGACCACGACCGGTCGCTCGATCCCGAGCTTACCCAGCAGGGCGTGGGTGTTCTCGGCGAGCTGGCGGAAGGTGAACTGGTAGGCGGCCGGCTTGCTCGACTTGCAGAAGCCGATCTGGTCCGGCGCGACGACCCGGTAGCCGGCCGCGCCAAGCGCCCGGATCTGGCTCTCCCAGGTGGCCGCGCAGAAGTTCTTGCCGTGGAGCAGCACGACCGTGCGGCCGTTCGGCGTCGCGGGACGGATGTCGAGATAGGCCATCTGCAGCGGCTGGCGCTGAGACGTGAAGGTGAAGCGCTCGACCGGGAACGGATAGGCGAAGCCTTCGAGTTCCGGTCCGTAGGCCGGCTGCGGCAGCGGCTCCGCCGGAGCGCTCCCTGGCAGCGCCAGGGTGAGTAGGACGTAGGCGAGGGCGGATCGGAGCATGGCAGCGTTGGGCCTGGTCGGTGAGCGGCGGTCGGCGCCGCACCGCCCGCCCAGATCGGGCATTCGGGCGCCGCTGTCCATGCGCCGCAGCCATGCGCGGCGGCACAGGTTCGCGCTTCCGTCCGGCCGCGCTATCTGCTGATCGCTCCCGTCTCCAGCCGCGGATGTCCCCGATGCTGCGCCTCCCCGCCCAGGTCGCCCTCGCCGGTGCGCTCACGTTCGGGCCTGCGCCTGCCCGCGCGGCCGATGCCTGCGATGTCCTCGCCGCCAAGGTGATCCGCTCCACGGGAGCGTCCCTGGCCGGCCGGGCAGGACCGGTCGCGGTGTTCCGCGCTCAGGATGCCGAGCGGATGAGCCTCGATTGCCGCGTCCCCGCACGGATGACGGTGGCGTCCCTGGATCGCGAGCCGTCACCCGCCTACTTCGTCCTGATCGGGCTTGCGGCGCGGGCGCTCGCCGGCGCGGACGCCGCCGCGGCCGAGGTGCTGGCGCTCAACCTCCATCAGGCCAGCCTGCTGGCCGGCGCCCCGCGGCGCGGCGCCAGCGGCCGGGCACTCATGCTGTGCGAGACCGGCCCGCGCGGGGACGCCCTGCGCGACGATCTCACCGTCTGCCGGATCGCGGTCCGGACCGGACTTTCGCGGGTGCGCAGCAAGGGGTAGACCGGCGGCCATGTCGATCCTCGCTGAATCCGGCCCCGTCGTTCAAGTCGGCGGCGTGCGCTTCGCCAATCACCTGCCGCTCACGCTGATCGCCGGACCGTGCCAGCTCGAAGGGCGCGGCCATGCCCTGGAGGTCGCCGCCGCCCTCAAGGAACTGGCGGCCGGCCTGGGCCTGGACCTCGTGTTCAAGACCTCCTTCGACAAGGCCAACCGCACCTCCGGCAAGGCCGCCCGCGGCATCGGCCTCGACGGCGCGCTCCCGGTCTTCGCCGAGATCCGCGAATCCCTTGGGCTGCCGGTGCTCACCGACGTGCACGCCGCGGAGCAATGCGCCCGCGCCGCCGAGGCGGTGGACGTGCTCCAGATCCCCGCCTTCCTGTGCCGCCAGACCGACCTGCTCCTGGCTGCCGCCGCGACCGGACGGGCGGTCAACATCAAGAAAGGCCAGTTCCTGGCACCCTGGGACATGAAGCACGTGGCCGCCAAGGTGACGGAGGCCGGCAATCCGAACGTCATCGTCACCGAGCGGGGCGCCTCCTTCGGCTACAACACCCTGGTGTCGGACATGCGCAGCCTGCCGATCATGGCGCAGGTGACGGAGGGTGCCCCGGTGGTGTTCGACGCCACCCATTCCGTGCAGCAGCCGGGCGGGCAGGGAGCGAGTTCCGGCGGCCAGCGGGAATTCGTCGCCGTCCTGGCCCGCGCCGCCGTGGCGGTGGGCGTTGCGGGCGTCTTCATCGAGACCCACCCCGACCCGGACCGGGCCCCCTCCGACGGCCCCAACATGGTGGCGCTCAAGGATATGCCGGCGCTTCTGGAGGAGCTCATCGCCTTCGACCGGCTGGCCAAACGCCGCGCCGCCTGACGGGCTCAGGCCGCGACCGGCTCCAGCACGTGGATCCGGAGGGGCTGGACGAGGGCGTAGCGGCCGTCGGCGTCGCGCGCCGCCGCCCTCAGGAAGGCGGCCTCCACGATCGAGCGCCGGTCTTGGATCGTCGCCGCGCGGGCCGGATCCACGGCGCAGACGCGGGTGAGGAAGCCGTCGAGGGAGGCGAAGCTCTCGCGCCGCTCGACCGTGACATCCCTCCGGCACACGAAGGCGCCGCGGGACAGGGACGCCGCGATGGCGTCCTGGGCCGCCGCCCGGATCGCGGTCTCGTCCTCGATCGGTCGCAGGGCATCGAAGAAGCTGCCGGCCGCGAGGGGCTCCACAACGACGAGGGACCCGCCGGCCGCCAGCACGCGCGCGGCCTCGCCGAGGGCGGCCGCGGGATCGGGCACGTGATGCAGGGCGTTGAGCATCACGGCGCCGTCGAAGCTGGCATCGGGAAAGGGAAGGGCCTCGCCGCCGGCGGCCTCGAACCGCGCTTCCGGCACGGCAGCCCGTGCGTTGGCGAGGGCCGCCGCGCCAGGATCGATCCCGGTGACGGCCGCCCCGCCATCGACCAGCCTCCGTGCGAGCGTCCCGGGTCCGCAGCCGATGTCGAGGATCCGCTTCCCCGCCAGCGGCGCGAAGGTGTCGCGGATCAGGCTCAAGGCGTCCATTGAGAGTCCTCCGGATCTCTCCCTAGCATGCCCCGTCACAGGACGGGCGCCTCCTCGCCGTCGGGATGGCTCGATCGCCCCGGCCCGACGACCGGCTCCCGACGCGGGCCGCGGGTATCGTCGGGAAGCCCGGCGCAAGAGTTGGCGCTGGATCCGCACACAGATCGGCAAGCTTGGCGGTGGCGCCGGCTCCGCAGGGGATGATGAACGGCGGTTCATAATTTCGGTTGTGTGCGGATGCGCACCTAAACCCGATCCGAAAGCTGGAACTCACTCTGCGCGGCCACGTTATTGGGCATGTTCGATCGAGGATCGAGAAGGAACACTATGCGCAAGATCGGTATCATTGCTACCGCCGCCGCCATGGCGCTCGGCAGCGTCGCCGCCACCACGGGCGCCGAGGCGCGTCCCTACGGCTACCATGGCGGTTACGGCGGCTACGGCCACGGCTACTACCGCGGTCGCCGCGGCATCGGCACCGGCGCCGCGATCGGCCTCGGCATTGCCGGCCTCGCGGCCGGTGCGATCGCTGCCGGCGCGGCCCGCGACAGCTATTACGGCGGCGGCTACGGCTATGCCCCGTCCTACGGCTACGCCCCGGTCTACGGCGGCTACGGCTACGCCAGCCCGGGCTACGGCTACTACGGCTACGGCTACTGAGATCTGAGATCCGCGAGGATCGGGGGGCGACCGGCGCGAGCCGGTCGCCCTTTTCGTTTGGCCGCTCAACGACCGCGGTAGGGCGGCACGCCAGGTTCGGGCAGCCACGCATTCTTCGGCAGCTCGCCCGTCTGCCAGAACACGTCGATCGGAATGCCGCCGCGGGGATACCAGAACCCGCCGATGCGCAGGTAGCGCGGCGCGAGGAGGTCGCGCAGCCGCTTGCCGATCGCCACCGTGCAGTCCTCATGGAATGCCCCGTGGTTGCGGAACGACCCGAGGTAGAGCTTCAGCGACTTCGACTCCACCAGCCAGTCGCCGGGCACGTAGTCGATCACCAGAATCGCGAAATCCGGCTGGCCGGTGACTGGGCAGATGGACGTGAATTCGGGCGCGGTGAAGCGGGCGACGTAGTCGGTATCCGCGTGCGGGTTCGGCACACGGTCGAGGCGAGCCTCCTCGGGAGAGGTGGGGAAGGGGGTCGGCTGGCCGAGCTGCAGGTCGTCGGTGGAGGTCATGTCGTTGGTGGAGGTCATGGCGCGCATATAGAGCCTGACAGCGCCGTGCGCATCCGTCTGAGTCGCGACGCTTTCCCGGACGGCTCCGGCTGTGCGCTGGCCGTTCCGGCGCTTGCCGCCGGCCGCGGCTTGACGGATAAGCCGCCGCGATGCGCCGCACCCTCTGATTTGGGCGCGGTCGCCGACCCGCGGCCCCCGCGAGAGGACGTTCCATGACCGCGATCACCAATATCAGCGCCCGCGAGATCCTCGACAGCCGCGGCAACCCCACGGTCGAGGTCGACGTCATCCTGGAGGACGGCTCCTTTGGCCGCGCGGCGGTCCCGTCGGGGGCCTCCACGGGCGCCCACGAGGCGGTGGAGCTGCGCGACGGCGACAAGAACCGGTTCCTCGGCAAGGGCGTGCTGAAGGCGGTCGAGGCGGCGCAGACCGAGATCCTCGACGCGATCGGCGGCATGGAGGCCGAGGATCAGGTCGCGGTCGACGAGGCGATGATCGAGCTCGACGGCACGCCCAACAAGGCGCGGCTCGGCGCCAACGCGATCCTGGGCGTGTCGCTGGCGGTGGCCAAGGCCGCGGCCGAGGCCTCGGGCCTGCCGCTCTACCGCTACGTCGGCGGCGTGCAGGGCCGGGTGCTGCCGGTGCCGATGATGAACATCATCAACGGCGGCGCGCATGCCGACAACCCGATCGACTTCCAGGAATTCATGATCATGCCGGTCGGCGCGGACTCGATCGCCGAGGCTGTGCGGATGGGCTCCGAGGTGTTCCACACCCTCAAGAGCAAGCTGAAGAAGGCCGGCCACAACACCAATGTCGGCGACGAGGGCGGCTTCGCTCCGAACCTGCCCTCCGCCGAGGCCGCCCTCGACTTCGTGATGGACGCGATCAGCGCCGCCGGCTTCAAGCCCGGCCAGGACATGGCGCTTGCCCTCGACTGCGCGGCGACCGAGTTCTTCAAGGACGGCGCCTACGCGTACGAGGGCGAGGGCAAGACCCGCACCATCGAGGCGCAGGTCGACTACCTCGCGCAGCTCGTCGCCACCTACCCGATCGTCTCCATCGAGGACGGCATGTCGGAGGACGACTGGGCCGGCTGGAAGCTCCTGACCGACAAGGTCGGCGCGCAGTGCCAGCTCGTGGGCGACGACCTGTTCGTCACCAACGTCGAGCGGCTGTCGCGCGGCATCGCGGAGGGCACCGCCAACTCGATCCTGATCAAGGTCAACCAGATCGGCTCGCTCACCGAGACCCTGGCGGCGGTCGATATGGCCCAGCGCGCCGGCTACACCGCGGTGATGTCGCACCGCTCCGGCGAAACCGAGGATTCGACCATCGCGGACCTCGCGGTCGCCACCAATTGCGGGCAGATCAAGACCGGCTCGCTCGCCCGCTCGGACAGACTGGCCAAGTACAACCAGCTGATCCGCATCGAGGAGGGCCTGGGTCCGCAGGCGCTCTACGCCGGCCCCGCGGCGCTCAAGCAGTTCGCCCGCCGCTAATCCGTCAATCTCATCGTTCCGGGGCCGCACAGCGGAGCCCGGAACCCGGATCCGCCGCCGGAGCAAGATCTGGGAGCATCTGCGCGTCTGGATTGCCCGCCTTCGGCGTGCCCCTCCGGGTCCGGGCTCGCCGACGGCGACCCGGAATGACGGCGCCTGCCTCAGGGGATCGCCGCATCGGATGGCTCCGCCGGCACGGTCCAAACCCGCATCGGCCGGGATAGGCCTCGCAGCTCGATCGTCCCGACCGGCTCCAGCCGGCGCTCGCAGCGCTCGGCGAAGGAGTCCGACACCAGGAGATCATGGCCCAGCGCCGCGCACTGGCTCTCGATCCGGCTGGCCTCGTTGACCGCCCGCCCGATGATCGTGAAGTCGAGGCGGCGCTCGGTCCCGACATTGCCGTAGATCACCGTCCCGAAATGCACGACGCATTCGGCCGGGAGCTCGGGCAGTCCGGCCACGCGGCGCCGGGCGTTGAGCGCCGCGTTGGCGGCGAGCCCTTCGGTCGCGGCGGCGAGGGCGGCACCGCAGACCGGGCAGGGGAGAGTGTCGGCGTCCGGAACCGGGAAGATCGCCAGGAAGCCGTCGCCGAGGAACTTCAGGATCTCGCCGCCGTGCCGTGCCACCGGATCGCCCAGCGCGTCGAAGTGCTCGTTGAGCCACGTGACCATGTCGGCCGGGTCCACCCGGTCGGCCAGAGCCGTGAAACCGCGCAGGTCGTTCAGCAGGATGGCGGCCGGCACGGCGCGCCCCTCGCCCCGCCGGATCTGGCCGTCGAGGATGCGCTCGGCGGTGGACCGGCCGAGATAGGTGGCGGAGACTTCGCGGAACGTGTGGGCCAAGCCCATCTTGGCCATCGCCAGCGTCAGGAATGGAAGGACATCGGCGATGGCGGAGAGATGCGCGTCGGTGAAGCCGGCGGCGTCGCGTGTACAGAACGAGACCGCGATGCCCCGCAGGGCGGTGCCGGGGGCGAACTCGGCGATGTGCAGCACGTAGTCGATGCCGCCCTGCGCCCCGAGGGCCTTCAGGACCGGGAAGTCCACCGCCAGTCCGGGCGCGTCGAGGCGCCATCGGCCGAAGGTCTCGCCCGTCTCCACCAGGGCGTAGACCGGGCTCAGCAGCCAGTCGCTCTCCTCATCGGCGCCGTGGGCGTTGGCGACGAACGACATGCCCTCGCCCGCGTGCCAGTTCAGGCTGACACCGCGCAGCGTCGGGTCGAGCGCTGGCGCCATGACGCTCACCCGCCAGACGGGGGTGCCGGCCTCGACCAGCGCCTCACAGAAGCCGGCGAGCAGGGTGTCGTGATCGTCGGTCGCCGTCGCGTGCGCGGCGATCCAGCGTCCCAGGTGTGTCAGGTCCATCCCGCAGGCTCGCCCCTGTCCGTGCTGGCCGCGCCATGCGGCCGAAAAGAACCGTTAACCTTTCCGCGCCAGGGTCACGCCATGGTCGTGCGCCGCCGAGTCAGAATGGTCGTGTTGCCGCTGGGTCTCTGGACCCTGTCGGCGCTCGTAGTCGGCTATTTCGTGTGGCAGGCCGAGAGCGGCAACCGGGGCCTCGAAGCCAAGAAGGTGCTGAAGATCCGCGCCTACGGCCTCAACCAGGAACTCGCCGCCGTGAAGGCCGAGCGCGCCACCTGGGAGCACCGGGTGGCCCTCCTCAAGAGCGACCAGATCGACCGCGACCTGTTGGAAGAGCGCGCGCGGATCGTGCTGGGCCGGGTCCACGCCAACGACGTGGTCGTCATCACGCCCTGACAGTTCCGGGGATGTCCCGCCGAAGTTGAGGCGCGCAGTTTCTCTAGTCCCCAAAGTCGTCTGACAAGAGCGGCTTCCTGTCAGAGCGGCAGCCCTCGCTTTCCAACCGTCGCTGTCCTACACCCCCACGAAGTCGCGTGGAATCACGGGGAGAGCGCCGATGGACGCCGCCAAGGAGCCTGCCAAGGAGCCCGCAAAGGACGCGTCGTCCGCGCCGGTGCAGGCCGCGAGCCCTCAGGCCGCCGAGGCGCATCGCCCCGCGCCGAACATGCCCCAGTTCACGCGGGACGAGGATCTCCACGCCTATCACGAGATGCTGCTGATCCGGCGCTTCGAGGAGAAGGCCGGCCAGCTCTACGGCATGGGCCTCATCGGCGGCTTCTGCCACCTCTACATCGGCCAGGAAGCCGTGGTGATCGGCATGCAGATGGCCTCGGTCGAGGGCGATCAGGTCATCACCGGCTACCGCGACCACGGCCACATGCTGGCCTGCGGCATGGATCCGAAGGGCGTCATGGCCGAGCTGACCGGCCGCCGCGGCGGCTACAGCCGCGGCAAGGGCGGCTCGATGCACATGTTCAGCCGCGAGAAGCAGTTCTTCGGCGGTCACGGCATCGTCGGCGCGCAGGTGTCGCTCGGCACCGGCCTCGCCTTCGCCGACCATTACCGGGAGAACGGCAAGGTCAGCCTGACCTACATGGGCGACGGCGCCGCCAACCAGGGCCAAGTCTACGAGAGCTTCAACATGGCGGCGCTCTGGAAGCTGCCGGTCGTCTACGTGATCGAGAACAACCGCTACGCCATGGGCACCTCGGTGGCCCGGGCCTCGGCGCAGACCGACTTCTCGAAGCGCGGCCTCTCCTTCGGCATCCCCGGCGAGCAGGTCGACGGCATGGACGTGCGCACGGTGCGCGAGGCCGCAACCCGGGCGATCGAGCACGCCCGCACCGGCCAGGGCCCGTACATCCTGGAGATGCAGACCTACCGCTACCGCGGCCACTCCATGTCCGATCCGGCCAAGTACCGGACCAAGGACGAGGTCTCGAAGATGCGCGACGAGCACGACCCGATCGAGATGGTGCGCAAGCGCCTGCTCGAACTGCACGGGGTGCCGGAGGCGGATCTGAAGAGCACCGACGCCAAGGTCCGTGAGATCGTCAACGCGTCCGCCGAGTTCGCCACCAACGATCCCGAGCCGGATCCGTCCGAGCTGTGGACCGACATCCTGCTCGAAGCGCACGCCTGAGCGCGGACAAAGCCGCTGGCCGCCCCCCCAACGAATAAACGACCGCAGAGCTGAGCATGGCGACCGACATCCTGATGCCCGCCCTCTCGCCCACCATGGAGGAGGGCAAGCTCGCCAAGTGGCTGAAGAAGGAGGGCGACCCGATCAAGTCCGGCGACGTGCTGGCCGAGATCGAGACCGACAAGGCCACCATGGAGGTGGAGGCCATCGACGAGGGCATCCTCGCCAAGATCCTGATCGCGGAGGGCACCGAGGGCGTCGCGGTCAACACGCCGATCGCCGTGATCGCCGGTGAGGGCGAGGATCCGGCGAGCGTCCAGTCGTCCGGCGGCGGCGCCAAGCCCAACGGCGCGGGCGGCCACCCGGCCCCGACGCCCGACATGCAGGCCGAGGGCATGGCCGACAAGGCCGCGCCCGCCGCGAAGACCGGCGACGACGCACCCAAAGCGCCGGCGGCCCCGGCGGTCATCACCAACAAGGCCCAAGAGCCGGTGATGGAGGAGTTCCCGGCCGACACGCCGATGGTCACCCAGACCGTCCGCGAGGCCCTGCGCGACGCCATGGCGGAGGAGATGCGCCGCGACGCGGACGTCTTCGTCATGGGCGAGGAGGTCGCCGAGTATCAGGGCGCCTACAAGGTCACCCAGAACCTGCTGCAGGAGTTCGGCGCGAAGCGCGTGGTCGACACCCCGATCACCGAGCACGGCTTCGCGGGCATCGGCGTCGGCGCGGCGCTCGCCGGCCTGAAGCCGATCGTCGAGTTCATGACCTTCAACTTCGCCATGCAGGCGATCGACCACATCATCAACTCGGCGGCCAAGACCCTGTACATGTCCGGCGGCCAGCTCGGCTGCCCGATCGTGTTCCGCGGCCCCAACGGCGCGGCCGCCCGCGTCGCCGCCCAGCACAGCCACGACTATGCCGCGTGGTACTCCAACGTGCCGGGCCTCAAAGTGATCGCGCCCTACACAGCGTCCGACGCCAAGGGCCTGCTCAAGGCCGCGATCCGCGACCCGAACCCGGTGATCTTCCTTGAGAACGAGATCCTGTACGGGCAATCCTTCCCGGTGCCGAAGCTCGAGGACTTCGTGCTGCCGATCGGCAAGGCGAAGATCCACCGCACCGGCAGCGACGTGACCATCGTGTCCTTCGCCATCGGCATGACCTACGCCCTCAAGGCCGCGCAGGCGCTCGCCGAGCAGGGCATCGAGGCCGAGGTGATCGACCTGCGCACGATCCGCCCGATGGACAGCGAGACGGTGGTGCAATCGGTCAAGAAGACCGGCCGCTGCATCACGGTCGAGGAAGGATTCCCGCAATCCGGCATCGGCGCCGAGATCGTGGCCCGCCTGATGGTCGACGCCTTCGACTACCTCGACGCCCCGGTCCTGCGCATCACCGGCAAGGACGTGCCGATGCCCTACGCGGCGAACCTCGAGAAGCTGGCGCTGCCGACGGTGGCGGAGGTCGTCGAGGCGGCCAAGAGCGTCTGCTACAAGTGACCGGCGCGCGGGCGGGTACGATCCCGCCCCGTCCCGGCAGGGGGTCAAGGAACAGCCGGCGCGCCATGAGCCAAGAGTCCAACAACGACTTCGCCGAACTCGCCATCCCGCCCGACGCCCTGGAGCAGGGCGGCATCGAGGTGCTGCGCGCGGCCGTCGTGGACGGCGCGGTGAGCGTCGCCCTGCGCCGGTCCTTCGACGACCCGGCGACCTGGGGAAGGCTGCTGGCCGACCTCGCCCGACAGGCGGCCCGCGCCTACGCGCTGGAGACCGACATGTCGGAGGAGGAGGCGGTCGAGCGCATCCGCGCCGGCTGGGAGGCCGAGGGGCTCGACCCCGGCGGTCTCAACTGACGATGGCGGCCGACCATGGCTGAGGCGGCTGTCCGGCAGGCGATCTACGCGGATCTGGAGGCGGTCCCCGCACCTCGCGTTGCTGCGCGCTTCAACGAGGCGCCGGCCCCACGTCCGCAACCGCCCTTCGACGCCGTGCCGTTCCCCCTCGACGACTTCTTTCCCTTCGACGATCCGGCCGCCCCGGCCCAGCCCGAGACCTGATGCCATGCCGATCAACGTGCTGATGCCCGCGCTGTCGCCCACCATGGAGAAGGGCAACCTCGCCAAGTGGCTGAAGAAGGAGGGCGATCCGATCAAGTCCGGCGACGTGCTGGCCGAGATCGAGACCGACAAGGCCACCATGGAGGTGGAGGCCATCGACGAGGGCGTGCTCGCCAAGATCCTCGTGCCCGAGGGCACCGCGGACGTGCCGGTCAACGACCTGATCGCCATCATCGCCGCCGAGGGCGAGGACCCGTCGAGCGTGCAGGCCTCGGGCGGCGCGCCGAAGGCCGCCTCGAACGGTGAGGCCAAGGCCGAGGCCAAGCCGGAGCCCAAGGCCGACGCGTCGGCCGCGTCGCAGAACACCACGCCCGGCGGCGGCCACATGTCGTACGAGCGGGTGAACGCGGCGCCCGAGGGCGCGCAGCCCGGCGGCGCGCCGCAGGCCGGCGCGCAGGCCGGCTCCGGCGGCCGGGTCTTCGCCTCGCCGCTGGCCCGGCGGATCGCCAAGCAGGAGGGCGTCGAGCTCGGCGCCGTCCAGGGCAGCGGTCCGCACGGCCGCATCATCGCCCGCGACGTCCAGGCCGCGAAGGCCTCCGGCGCCACGAAGGCACCGGCACCCCAGGCCGCCGCCGAGGCGCCGAAGGCGGCCCCCGCGCCGAAAGCCGCCCCCGCGGGCGGCGCGCCGGCCGGGCTCACGACCGACCAGGTCAAGGGCTTCTACGCCAAGGACGCGTACGAGGAAGTCCCCCTCGACGGCATGCGCAAGACCATCGCCAAGCGCCTCACCGAGGCGATGCAGGTCGCCCCGCACTTCTACCTGACGGTGGATTGCGAGCTCGACGCGCTGATGAAGCTGCGCGAGACGCTGAACGGCTCGGCCGGCAAGGACAAGGACGGCAAGCCCGCCTTCAAGCTCTCGGTGAACGACTTCGTCATCAAGGCGATGGGCCTCGCGCTGACCCGCGTTCCGGCCGCCAACGCGGTCTGGGCCGAGGACCGGATCCTGCGCTTCAAGCACGCCGAGGTCGGGGTCGCGGTGGCGATCGACGGCGGCCTGTTCACGCCGGTGATCCGCCGGGCGGACGAGAAGACGCTGTCCACCATCTCCAACGAGATGAAGGATTTCGCGGCCCGCGCCCGCGCCAAAAAGCTGAAGCCCGAGGAGTACCAGGGCGGCGTCACCTCGGTGTCGAACCTCGGCATGTTCGGCATCAAGCACTTCACCGCGGTGATCAACCCGCCGCAATCGAGCATCCTGGCGGTGGGCGCGGGCGAGAAGCGCGTCGTCGTGAAGGACGGGGCGCCGGCCGTAGTCCAGGTGATGACCGCCACCCTGTCGTGCGACCACCGCGTCCTCGATGGAGCGCTCGGCGCGGAGCTGGTCTCGGCCTTCAAGGGGCTGATCGAGAACCCGATGGGCATGCTGGTGTGAGGAGGGCACTCTCCTCCCCCTTGTGGGGAGGAGTTGGAGGTGGGGGTGGTGCAGAAGGCACCTTTGCGCTCAATCCTGCACCACCCCCACCCCTAGCCCCTCCCCACAAGGGGGAGGGGAAGGCGCGTCGTGAAATGTCGAGGTGGGGGAACGTGACGGGCATCGGCCAGGACACGCACTGCTTATGCGATGAACCGTGCTCCTTGCTGTCGATCAGCATGCCTCCATCAGCCACGTTCAATTGACGCGCCACCCTATGACCTGGAACCAACAGCCCCGGAGAGCCGCGTCCCCAAGAGCCGCCGCGAACGCGAAGACGCTTCGTCGGACATTGACCGAACCTGAAAAGCGGCTCTGGTGGCACCTCCGTCACCGCCTGCCGGTGGACGGCTCGCATTTCCGCCAGCAGGTCGCCCTCGGCTCCTACGTGGCGGATTTCTGCTGCCTGACGGCCCGACTCATCGTCGAGGTCGACGGCGAGCAGCACGGCTTCGAAGCCGGCACGGCCTACGACGCCCGTCGGGATACCTATCTTCAGTCTGAAGGCTTCCGCGTCCTGCGTTTCTTGAACCGCATGGTCCTGCGGGAGATCGATACCGTCCTCGACACGATCCACGCGGCGCTCGCCGCATGCGACGCGCCTTTCCCGGATTCAGCCGGCCAGGCGGAGCCACCCCCACCCCCTGCCCCCTCCCCGCAAGGGGGAGGGGCGTCCGCGGAGAGGTAAATGTCCGACACCTACGACGTCCTCATCATCGGCGCCGGGCCCGGCGGCTACGTCACGGCGATCCGGGCGGCGCAGCTCGGGTTCAAGACCGCCGTGGTCGACCGCGAGCATCTCGGCGGCATCTGCCTGAACTGGGGCTGCATCCCCACCAAGGCCCTGCTCCGCTCGGCCGAAATCTTCCACTACTTCCAGCATCCCGGCGAGTACGGGCTGACGGCCGAGAAGGTCGGGTTCGACACGGCCGCCATCGTGAAGCGCTCCCGCGGCGTCTCGGCCCGGCTCAACGGCGGCGTCGGCATGCTGCTCAAGAAGAACAAGGTCGACGTGATCTGGGGCGAGGCCTCGGTCGACAGCGCCGCGAAGGGCAACCAGCCCGGCCAGGTCACCGTGAAGGAGACCAAGCGCGCCGAGCCGCCGAAGGGCGCCAAGGGCGCCGGCACCTACCAGGCCAAGCACATCATCGTGGCGACCGGCGCGCGCCCCCGGGCGATCCCCGGGATCGAGCCCGACAAGAAGCTGATCTGGACCTACTACGAGGCCATGGTCCCGGAGACGATGCCCAAGAGCCTGCTGGTGATGGGCTCGGGCGCCATCGGCATCGAGTTCGCCTCGTTCTACCGCACCATGGGCGCCGAGGTGACCGTGGTGGAGCTGCTGCCGCAGATCCTCCCCGTGGAGGATGCCGAGATCGCCGGGCTGGCCCGCAAGCGCTTCGAGAAGCAGGGCATCAAGATCCTCACGGGCGCCAAGGTCACGAAGGTCGAGAAGGGCGCCAATTCCGTCACCGCCACCATCGAGGGCGGCGACGGCAAGACCCAGCAGATCACCGCGGAGAAGCTGATCTCGGCGGTGGGCGTGGTCGGCAACATCGAGAATATCGGCCTCGAGAAGCTTGGGGTGAAGATCGACCGCGGGATCGTGGTGACGGACGGGCTCGGCCGCACCAACGTGCCCGGCCTCTACGCGATCGGCGACGTCGCCGGGCCGCCGATGCTCGCCCACAAGGCCGAGCACGAGGGCGTCATCTGCATCGAGACCATCAAGGGCCTGCACACCCACCCGATGGACAAGGCCAAGATCCCGGGCTGCACCTATTGCCAGCCGCAGATCGCCAGCGTCGGGCTGACCGAGGCCAAGGCCAAGGAGCAGGGGTTCGCCGTGAAGGTCGGCCGGTTCCCCTTCGCGGGCAACGGCAAGGCGATCGCGCTCGGCGAGCCGGACGGGCTGATCAAGACCGTGTTCGACGCCAAGACCGGCCAGTTGCTCGGCGCCCACATGGTCGGTGCCGAGGTGACCGAGCTGATCCAGGGCTACGTGGTGGCGATGAACCTGGAGAGCACCGAGGAGGAGCTGATGCACACGGTGTTCCCGCACCCGACGCTCAGCGAGATGATGCACGAGAGCGTGCTGGATGCGTATGGGAAGGTGATCCACACGTAGGGGGAGGCGGCCCGGTCCAGGTCAGTCTTCTCCCCGGCGCAGGAAGTGCCAGCGGAACGCGACCCGGGATCCAGCGCAAGACCAGGGGAAGCGTCCGACTTACGCAAGCTGTGCCGCTGCGCGGCCCGGTGTTGTGCCGGATCCCGATCAGGCTCCGCTTCGCTCCACCTGTCCGGGAAAGCGGTCACCTCGTGCGCCGCGATCTACGAGGCCGGCAGTGCCAGTGCGGAGCGAAACGTGCATGGCGGGCTCGATGCAATCGCATTGGAAAGACCGGGATTCGGCCCTGTGCCGGCGGGAGCGGGGCGCACCCTCACCCCCGCCCCACCTCCACCGGCTCCTCCTCCTCCGGCGAAGGCACGTACGCGCACCACTCACAGATCCCCCGCTCGGCCCCCCGCGGCGCGTTCCGCTGTGAGCAGAGCGGACACACCAGAAGAATCAGCCGCCCGCCGGCGCGCAGGGCCAGCCCGCGGCCCCGGAAGGTGACCTCGGTCGGCCCCGTCGCCCGGCTTTCGCTCCCGCCCCCAGCCGCTCACCTGCTGCCCCCTGCGGCCAGCCGGTGATCCGCCGCACCACGCCGCCCGTTCGATCCCGTCCGCATGGCGAAGCCGCCCCCCAGCGTTGCTGCCAAGATTGATCCCGCCGAAATAAGCCCCGAGCCGGCGAATGGCTCCGCTTCCAGCTGTGCACGGGAGCGGGATGCGCGCGGGGCCGATCGCCCGTATGACACATCCCACCGGAACGGGAGCGAGGCGGGATCCGATGCGGGGCGAACACGGCGCGGCGGTCGAGGGCCTGCCCACCTATGCCGACGTGGCGCGTGCGGCCGAGCGCATCGCGGGGGCCGCGCACCGCACGCCGGTCCTGACCTCCCGCACCGCCGACGCGCGGACCGGTGGAAAACTGTTCTTCAAGGCTGAGAACCTGCAGCGGGTCGGGGCCTTCAAGTTCCGCGGGGCCTACAACGCCATCAGCGCCCTGACCGAGGCGGAGCGCGCCCGCGGGGTGCTGACCTTCTCGTCAGGCAACCACGCCCAGGCGATCGCCCTGGCGAGCCGGCTGCTCGGTGCCCCTGCCACGATCATCATGCCGGCAGACGCGCCGGCCGCGAAGATCGCCGCCACCCGCGGCTACGGCGCCGAGGTCGTCCTGTACGACCGCTACACGCAGGACCGGGAGGCGCTCGGCCGGTCGATCGCCGAGCCCCGGGGCCTGACGCTGATCCCGCCCTTCAACCACCCGGACGTCATCGCCGGGCAGGGGACCCTCGCCCAGGAGCTGATCGAGACCGCGGGCCCCCTCGACGTGCTGGTGGTCTGCCTCGGCGGCGGCGGCATGCTGGCGGGCTGCGCGCTCGCCGCCGCTGCGCTATCGCCGGGCTGCCGGGTGATCGGCGTCGAGCCGGAGGCCGGCAATGACGGGCAGCGCTCGTTCCGCGAGGGGCGCGTGGTGACCATCCCGGTGCCCCGCACCATCGCGGACGGCGCGCAGTCGACGGCGCTGGGCGACCTCACCTTCGCGATCATCCGCGACCGCGTCGCCGACATCCTCACCATCACCGACGCGCAGCTCGTCGAGACCATGCGGTTCTTCGCGAGCCGGATGAAGATCTTGGTCGAGCCGACCGGCTGCCTCGCGGCGGCGGCGGTGCTGCACGGCCTCGTGGACGTGACGGACAAGCGCGTCGGCGTGGTGATCAGCGGCGGCAACGTCGACCTCGCGACCTTCGCGCGGCTCACCGCCGGGGATGAGTGAGCAGGCGCGCGCGGGCAGGCCGCATGGCTCGCCACACGCCTTCGAAGCCACGGATCGGCTGTCCCGCTCACGCCCTACATTTTGAGGTGCCGGAGCAAAGCGGAGGCCTCGAAGGAGCCCGCCAGATCGCTCCGAGATCCCTGGAGCTCTCCTTCGAGGCCCGCTGACGCGGGCACCTCAGGATGAGGGGGGGCGGATGGGATCATCCGATCGCCTTGACATCGGGCAAGCCCCTCCGCCGCCGAATGCCGGGCGGGTGTGACCCGGGCGCGGTGGACCGGCCTCAACCCAATGCTTATCTTGTGCGCGTCAGAATACGCGTCCCCGGGCCTTGAACCCGGATGGGCGGGAGGGTGACGATGTCGGGTAGCTTCAAGGTTCTCTCGCTGACCGATCGGGCGGCCGATCGGATCAAGGCGATCATGGCGGAGGCGGACCGGCCGATCGCGGGCCTGCGGGTCGGCGTCCGCAACGGCGGCTGCGCCGGAATGTCCTACACGATGGAATACGCCGAGGCGGCCAAGCCCGGGGAGGACGTGGTCGAGGATCGCGGCGTCCGGGTCTTCGTCGATCCGAAGGCGGTGCTGTTCCTGCTCGGCACCGAGATGGACTTCACCACCAACAAGCTGGCCGCGCAGTTCGTGTTCAACAACCCGAACCAGACTTCGGCCTGCGGTTGCGGGGAATCCGTGGCGATCACGCCGGTCTCGGCAGACCGGGTGCCCGTCCGGGCCTGACGCCCGGCCGTCGGGCTTCGCGCGATCCGTCGGGGGCCTGCCCCGACGACCCGCCGAAGGGCCGCGCCCTCCGGGACCCCGTCACGCCACCTGCGTCAGCGACTCGGCCGTGTCGTCGACGGCGCGGTTCCGGCCCGCACGCTTGGCGGCGAACATGCACAGGTCGGCCCGCTCCACGAGCGAGGCCGGCGTGTCGCCCTGGCGCAGCACCGCCACGCCGAGGGAGACCGTGATCTTGCCGAGCGACTCGCCCGTCGAGCGCTTGATCAATTCGCGCCCCATCACGCTGGCGCGGACCGTTTCGGCCATCTGCCGGGCCGCGGCGCGGTCGGTGTCCGGCAGCACGATGCCGAACTCCTCGCCGCCGAACCGGGCGAGGTGCGCCTGCGTCCCGGCACTCTCGCGCATGACGATCGCCACGAGCCGCAGCACCTGATCGCCCGTGAGGTGGCCGTACAGGTCGTTGAAGCGCTTGAAGAAGTCGATGTCGAGGATGATCAGGCTCATGGGCAGCTGGCGCCCGCGGGCGGCCTCGACCGTCGCCTTCAGGGTCTCCTCGAAGTGCTTGCGGTTGAACAGGCCCGTGAGGGCGTCGGTCAGGCTCTCGAGCCGGGTCGCCTCCAGCTTCTCGCGCAGGGTCTCGATCTCGCCGCGGGTCTCGCGCATCCGCGCCTCGAGGGTGCGGTTGTTGGCGGCGACCTCGCGGGTTGTGGAGACCAGCGTGGTGAGGATCTCGCCCAGCCGGGCGCGGCTCGGCGCGCCCTGCGCGAGATCCAGCGCCAGCCCGCGCAGCGACTCGCCGTACTGGGCCGTGGAGCCGAGGGACAGGTCGAGGATCTCGGTGACCGCCGCGATCTCGGACAGCACCACCCGGCTGACATCGTCGATGGCGCTCGCCAGCCGCCGGCCGTCCAGATAAGCCTCGTGCAGCGTGTCGATATCGGACTCCGTCAGGCAGCCGTTCTGCGCGGTGAGGCGCTTCACGGCGTCGCCGAGCAGCGGCAGCTCACCCGAGACGTAGGCGTACCAGACCGCGTAGGCCCGCGGCGTCGCCGCGGGGCCGTAATCGCGAATCAGATCGTGGGCCCGCTTCGCCAGGGCGAAGCTGCGGTCGCGATCCGAATGGGTGTCCTGGCTCATCCCTGTCCCGCCGCCCGAGCCGCCGACGCTTCAATCCGTCGTGGCTCGAAAATCAATGTAGGGCAGGGTGGTAGCCGGAGAGTTAAGCCAGGAAAGACTGCTGTTACTTCTCTTTCTTCGCCAAGACTGGACGAAGCAGGAAGGCTGGAACGTGCGAGCCGAGGCCGACCGGCGTCTCGCCGTCCGGCTCGGCCCGGCGCCCGCGCTCCTCGCGGCCGGTTTCGGGGCGCGACGCGGCGCGGGCCTCGCCGCGGGGCGAGGCCGGACGCGCTTCGGCGCGCTGGGCCGTCGACGCGCTGCCGCGGCGGGCGCGGGGCCGGTCCGCCGCCTCGCCGTCGGCCCTGGCCTCACGCTTCACGTCCCCCTTGGCGTCATCTTTGACGTCACGCTTGACGTCAGACTTGGCGTCGCCCTTGGGGGCGCCCCGGCCTGTTCCCTTGGCCGAACGCCCGCCGCGGCGGCCCTCGCCCGACCGGCCGCGATGACGGGTGCCGGTCTCGCCGGATCCCTCGGCCACGGTCGACAGGTCACCGTCGAGCCACGGGACCGGCTGGCCGATCAGCGCCTCGATGGCGCCGAGCGAGCGCGAATCGTCGGGCGACACCAGCGTGTAGGCGGTGCCCGACCGGCCGGCGCGGCCGGTGCGCCCGATCCGGTGGACGTAATCCTCCGGGTGGTGCGGCACGTCGAAATTGAACACGTGGCTGACCGCGGGAATGTCGAGGCCGCGGGCCGCGACGTCGCTGGCGACAAGGAGCGCGGTGTCGCCGCTGCGGAACGCGTCGAGGGCGGTGGTGCGCGCGCGCTGATCCATGTCGCCGTGGAGGGCGGCCGCGTCGAAGCCGTGGCTCACCAGAGACTTCTGCAGCATGGCGACGTCGCGCTTGCGGTTGCAGAAGATGATCCCGTTCTTGAGTTCGGCCTCGCCGCGGATCAGGTCGCGCAGGCGCTCGCGCTTGCTGTGCCCCTCCGGTCCGGTGGCGACCAGACGTTGCGTGATCGTGGTCGCCGTGGAGGCGGGCCGGGCCACCTCGACCCGCTGCGGGTTGTGCAGGAACATGTCCGCCAGCCGCTCGATCTCGGGCGGCATGGTGGCCGAGAAGAACAGCGTCTGCCGGGTGAACGGTACCATCTTGGCGATGCGCTCGATATCGGGGATGAACCCCATGTCGAGCATGCGGTCGGCCTCGTCGATCACCAGGAGCTCGACGCCGGTGAGAAGCAGCTTGCCCCGCTCGAAATGGTCGAGGAGACGCCCCGGCGTGGCGATCAGCACGTCGGTGCCGCGCATCAGCTTGGCGTCCTGATCGGCGAAGGAGACGCCGCCGATGATCAGCGCCACGTTGAGCTTGTGGTTGGTCCCGTAACGGTCGAAATTCTCGACCACCTGGGCGGCCAGCTCGCGGGTCGGCTCCAGAATCAGGGTCCGCGGCATCCGGGCGCGGGCGCGGCCGTTCTCCAGGAGCGTCAGCATCGGCAGCGTGAACGCCGCGGTCTTGCCGGTGCCCGTCTGGGCGATGCCGAGGACGTCGCGGCGGGCCAGCACATGGGGGATGGCTTCGGCCTGGATCGGCGTCGGCTCGGTGTAACCCGCCGCTTCGACGGCGTTCAGGACTTTCTCGCTCAGTCCCAGGTCGGAAAAAGGCATCTGCGTTCAGGAACCGTTGCGCGCCCGGCCGGCGCGATGGACACCGTCGCGGCAACGGCAGGGGAGAAGGCTCGCGCGGGACGCTCGGATGCTCCCGGGGCCGCAGGGCGCATGGTTCCTGTCAGTTAGGGGCTTGGCGCAGCTTGTCAATCTCGCAATGCGTCCCGGCGCGATGCCGCGCACAGTCGATCGGGCCGCATCAGGGTCGCAGATGCGCCGCCGCGGGCGCCAGACAGGGGTCCAGCCGCGTCGCCCGCGCGGCCGGAATCGCACCGGTCGTCACGGGATCCTCCGGCACGCGGCCCGCGGCCAGGGTGATCGCCGGGGGCGCTTCCGCCGGGACGCTCCACCGGGCCAGCTGGGCGGCGGCGAGCACGGCCACGAGCCCGATGAGACCCGACACGCGCACCGCCCAGGGCAGGGCGCTCGCCGCACGGGCCGGGTGCCCCAGATCCGGGTCCTCGGACGTCGGGCGTCGCCTGCCGAAAGGCTGGACGCCCCGGTGATGGCGGCTGTGCATGGGCGGCTCTCCGGGCCGGGCGCGGGGCCGCCCTCGGCGCAACTTCCGGCAACAGGGTTAATGGTCGGCTTACGTTAGACCGTCGCCGCCAATCCAGTTGTCCCAGAATATAACGGCGGCCCCGCGCCCCGCCTGCGCGACGGTCGACAGACTCCACCGCGCCACGAAGGTCTTACGGGACACCGCCGAGTCCCACGCCCGCCAGCGTTACTCGGATTCTTATCCTTCTACCGGCCATGTCACCGCAGGATTAGCGCGGCGACCCGGGATACCGGCTGTTAGTCTTCATCTTTCGTTGACGGGATCGTCCTAGTCTCACCCTGCTTGTTGCGGGAAAGCGACAGACCTGCCGACCGAGAGCGCCTTGAAGGCTGCCGGCTCAAGCTAAACCAGGACCTTTGGAACCATGAAGAAGCTTCTCCTTGCCTCAACGGTGCTTGTCGCCACCACCGCGGCCGTGTCCGCCGCGGATCTGCCGCGCCGCGCCGCCCCGCCGCCCGTGTTCACCCCCGTCCCGGTCTTCACCTGGACCGGATTCTACTTCGGTGTGAACGCCGGCTACGGCTTCGATGCCAGCAGCCGCAACACCTCCAACTACGCGCTGCCGGCCGGCTCGCTGATCAACTCGCCCGGCACCAACGGCGTCGTCAGCGTCAACAACCGCAGCAACAATGACGGGTTCAGCGGCGGCGCGCAGATCGGCTACAACTATCAGTTCACGCCGGGCTCGGGCGTCGTGATCGGCTTCGAGGCCGACGCCCAGTACGTCGACTTCGCCCGCCGCGCCGACGCGACGCAGAACTACGCCTTCGGCGGCCCCAGCACGGGCATCGCCTTCGCGCCGCCGCGCGCCTACGTCGCCACCAGCGGCAACGGCCTCGACTACTTCGGCACCGTGCGCGGCCGTCTCGGCTACGCCTTCGACCGCACCCTCGTGTACGGCACCGGCGGCTTCGCCTACGGCTCCGGCCAGGACGACCAGAACTTCGCCGGCAACCGGTTCCGTGACAGCTTCCGCACCGGCTGGGCGGCAGGCGGCGGCATCGAGTACGCCCTGCCCACCGACTCCTTCCTGAACTTCTTCCGCTCCTCGGCCGTGACGCTCAAGGTCGAAGGCCTGTACGTCAGCCTCGACCGGCAGAAGAACACCGCCGGTGGTGTCTTCTACGGCAACCTGCTCCCCCCGAACGGCACCGCCTATCTCAACGGCGCCGCGGCCAAGACCGAGTTCGCCGTCGTCCGCGCCGGCCTGAACTACAAGTTCGGCTCGTACTGAGATCGAAGGCCGGAGCCGGCTCGACCGGCTCCGCGCACGGGGAGGGCCCGGCCGCAAGGCCGGGCCCTTTCGCGTTGAGGCGCGGTGTCTCAGAGCCGGCGCGGGTGCGACATGCCCGTCCGGAACCGGGCCGGCATCAGACGATTGGCCGGGTGCGCCGCGATGAGACGGGGCGCTTCGGAGCGATCGGCCATGCGCAGCCACATCCTTCTCGCATCGCTGGCGGCCATCGGCCTCGCGGTTGCACCAGCCCTGGCCCAGGACGCCACCGTGATCGGCCGCGACACGGTGCTGCCGGGAACCGGTCCGGGCACCGCCACGGACGGCAACAGCGTCAGCCGATTGATGGAGGCCCCGAACGCCGAGGATGCCGCCAAGCGTCAGGGTCTGAAGCCCGCCACCTTCCTCACCTCGAAGATGATCGGCGTGACGGTGCGCAATGCGGCGGGCGAGAACGTCGGCACGATCGAAGATCTCCTGATCACCGACGGCGGGACCTTCAAGGCGGTGGTGATCGACGTGAGCGGGTTCCTCGGGCTCGGCAGCAAGCGGATCGCGGTAGAGCCCGGCGCTCTCGTGCTGCGTCCGGGCGGGGACCGGTTCTCGGCGGTCCTCAACATGAGCAAGGACACGGTGGCGGCGGCCCAGCCGTTCGATCCCGCGAAGGTGATCCCGGCGCCCCGATAGGCCGCGACCGGAGCCCGTCATCCGTCGTTGCGAGCGGAGCGGCTCCATCGGCCGGCGCGGCGAGGCCGCGCCGGCGCGACCCCATCAGATGTCGAGATCGGCCCCTTCGGCGAAGGCCGCGCGCTCGCTGATGAAGGCGAAGCGCGCCTCGGGCTTGTTGCCCATCAGGCGCTCCACCGTGTCGCCGGTGGATTCCCGGGCCTCGTCGAGGACCGCGACGCGCAGGAGCGTGCGCTTCTTCGGGTCCATGGTGGTCTCCTTGAGCTGGGCCGGCATCATCTCGCCGAGGCCCTTGAACCGCCCGATCTCGACCTTGCCGTTCTTGAACACCGTCTTGATGATGCGCTCGCGATCCGCGTCGTCCCGGGCATACGCCACCTTCGAGCCCTGCTGCAGCCGGTAGAGCGGCGGGATCGCGAGGTAGAGGTGCCCGCGGTCGATCAGCTTCGGCATCTGGCGGTAGAAAAATGTGATCAGCAGCGAGGCGATATGGGCGCCGTCCACGTCGGCGTCCGTCATGATGATCACCTTCTCGTAGCGAAGGTCCGCCTCGCGGAAGGCCGAGCCGGTGCCGCATCCGAGCGCCAGGGTGAGATCCGAGATCAGCTGGTTGGCGCCGAGCTTGTCGCGCGAGGCCGAGGCGACGTTGAGGATCTTGCCGCGCAGCGGCAGGATCGCCTGGGTCGCCCGGTCCCGGGCCTGCTTGGCCGAGCCGCCGGCCGAGTCGCCCTCGACGATGAAGATCTCCGAGCCCGCGGTGCCGGCCGCCGAGCAGTCGGCCAGCTTGCCGGGCAGGCGGAGCTTGCGCGTCGCGCTCTTGCGGGCGACCTCCTTCTCCTGGCGGCGGCGCAGGCGCTCCTCCGCCCGGTCGATCACCCAGTCGAGCAGCTTGTTGGCCTGGGCCGGGGAGGCGGCGAGCCAATGGTCGAAGGCGTCGCGCACCGCCGTCTCGACGATGCGCTGCGCCTCCACGGTGGCGAGCTTGTCCTTGGTCTGGCCCTGGAACTCCGGCTCGCGGATGAACACCGAGAGCATCGACGCGCAGGTCGCCATGACGTCGTCGGTGGTCACCGCCGTCATGCGCTTGGCCTGGTTCACCCGCTCGGCGTGCTCCCGCAGGCCGCGCAGCAGCGCGACACGCAGGCCGGCCTCGTGGGTGCCGCCCTCGGGCGTCGGGATCGTGTTGCAGTAGGAATGCGAGATCCCGTCCTCGGCGACCATCCAGGCCACCGCCCATTCGAGCGAGCCGTGCGAGCCCGGCTTGGTGATCTTGCCGGAGAACATCGCCTCGGTGACGAGTTCCTTGCCGTCGATGTCCCGGGCGAGGTAGTCGCGCAGCCCGTCGGGGAAGCGGTGCACGGCCTCCGGCGGCACGTCCTCCAGCCCTTCGAGCAGGGCGGGGGCGCAGCGCCAGCGGATCTCGACGCCGCCGAACAGATAGGCCTTCGAGCGTGCCATCTTGAACAGGCGGCGCGGATCGAACTTCAGCGATCCGAAGATCTCGGCGTCCGGATGGAAGCGGACCCGCGTGCCCCGGCGGTTCTGGACCCGCCCGACCAGTTCCAAGGCCCCCTGCGCGTGACCGCGCGAGAACGTCTGGCGGTAGAGCGTCTGGTTGCGCGCCACCTCGACCTCCAGCAGGTCGGAGAGGGCGTTGACCACCGAGATGCCGACGCCGTGCAGCCCTCCCGAGGTCTCGTAGACCTTCGAGTCGAACTTGCCGCCGGCATGCAGCGTGGTCATGATGACCTCGAGCGCCGACTTGCCGGGGAATTTCGGGTGCGGGTCGACCGGGATGCCGCGGCCGTTGTCGGTGACGACGAGCGCGCCGGTCTCCTCCAGCTCCACCTCGATGAAGCTGGCGTGACCCGCCACCGCCTCGTCCATGGAGTTGTCGATCACTTCGGCGAAGAGGTGGTGCAGGGCTCGCTCGTCGGTGCCGCCGATATACATGCCGGGGCGACGCCGGACGGGCTCCAGCCCCTCCAGAACCTCGATGTCGGAGGCGGTGTACCCTGCCTCCGGCGCAGCCGATGCGAGCGCGGTCACCGAAGCCGAGGCGTCCAGGCGCCGCCGCGGCTCGGCCGGGCGGACGGCGGACGCCTTTCCGCCGGGTCCGAACAGGTCGCGCGCCGGGTCGCTCACGCGCGGCCTCCGCAGGCGCGGCGCATCGGCTGGCTCAGGATCACGCAGACGGGTCTTGGGTCGTGGAGCATGCGCCTTCATCCCCGCATGATAGCGGAACAAAACGTAAACATCAAAGGCCTTCGCCCCCTGGCGATGCCGCCGCCTTATCGCATGCTGCGCCGCCGCGAGCGAGGGCCGGCGCGGCGCCCCGGACCGGTCGCGGTGCGTCGATCGTCATCACGACGTTGCACAACATTGGGTTAAGGCTTTCCCATGATCAGCCTGTCCGCGCTCAGCAGATTGCCGCCGGAACAGAACGATCGGCCCGGCGTTAGCGCCGCAGACAAGACTTGACCGTGGTCAGGGAGCCGCAGTCGATGAGTGACGCCGCGATCGAAGCCCGCCGCCTGACCCTGATCCGCTTCGAGCACGCGGCCGGTGCCGCCTTCGGCTGCGAGGACGATGCGGCCGGCGTGCCGCCCGCCCGCGCCCTGGTGAACGCCACGACGATCACGCTCGCGACCTTCGCGACCGCGGTAGCCGCGACGATCACCTATCTGGTCTGAGGCGGGCAGGATCTCCGCAGCGCCTCGGTGCGGCGGTCCATCCTGGCTCCGATTCTCCCTCAAATCCCGAGGCGATGGAGCGCGGCGGACGCTTCGAAGGAGCCCTTCAGCCAGCCGCGCGCGTCCTGAACGCTTCTTCGAGTCCCGCTGACGTGGACACGTGAGAAGAGGGGTGGGATGGAGCCTCGTCGCTGCGTCCGAACACGCTCCTCGACGTATCCCTCAGCCGGAACTCGACTTCTTCGCCGCCGCCTTCTTGGCCGCGGGCTTCTTCGCTGTCGTCTTCTTCGCCGCCGGCTTGTCGCCGCCCGCGGCACGCGCCGAACTCTTCCGGACCGCGCCGCGCTTGGCCGGCTTGCCGCCACCGGAGGCGCGCTTGGCATTCACCAGGGCGATCGCCTCATCGAGGGTCAGCGCCTCGGCACTGAGGCTCTTCGGCAGCGTGGCGTTCACCTCGCCGTCCGTGACGTAGGGCCCGTACTTGCCGGCCTTGACCACGAGGTCGCGGCCGCTGGCCTCGTCCTTGCCGAGCGGCCGGCCCGGATCGGCGGCCGGACGGCCGCGGCCGCCGCCCTGCTCCTTGGCGACGATGAGGTCGATGGCGCGGTTACCGCCGATCTCCAGCACGTCGTCGTCACGCCCGAGATTGGCGTAGGTCTTCCCGTGCTGCACGTAGGGCCCGAACCGGCCGAGATTGGCCAGGATCGGCTCGCCGGTCTCGGGGTGGCGCGCGACCTCGCGGGGGAGCGCCAAGAGCGCGAGCGCCTTAGTCAGATCCACGTCCGACGGGCTGAGCCCCTTCGGCAGCGACGAGCGCTTCGGCTTCTCCGCGCCCTTCTCGGTCGAGGCCTCGCCGAGCTGCAGGAACGGACCGAAGCGGCCGTCGCGGAGCGTCACGGGCAGGCCGGTCGCCGGATCGTCGCCCAGCACGCGCACGCCCGGCTGGCCGCCCTCGGGCGAGGAGCCGTCGCCCTCGCCCTCGACCCCGGAGGCCGAGAGCTGGCGGGTGTACTTGCATTCCGGGTAGTTGGAGCAGCCGATGAAGGCGCCGAACTTCCCGAGCTTCAGCGAGAGCTGGCCGGAGCCGCAGGTCGGGCAGGTGCGCGGGTTCGAGCCGTCGCCCTTGTCGGGGAAGATGTGCGGCCCGAGGAGGCCGTTCAGCGCCTCCAGCACGTCGGCGACGCGCAGCTCCTTGGTCTCGCCGATCGCCGCCGAGAAGTCGCGCCAGAAGTCGCGCAAAACCGCCCGCCAGTCGATCTCGGCATTGGAGACGCGGTCGAGCTGCTCCTCGAGGCCGGCGGTGAAGTCGTACTCGACGTAGCGGCGGAAGAAGCTCTCGAGGAAGCCCGTGACGAGCCGCCCCTTGTCCTCCGGCTGCAGCCGCTTCTTTTCGAGCTTCACATATTCGCGGTCGCGCAGGGTCTGCAGCACCGCCGCGTAGGTCGAGGGCCGGCCGATGCCGAGCTCCTCCATGCGCTTCACGAGGCTCGCCTCGGAGTAGCGCGGCGGCGGCTCGGTGAAGTGCTGGGTCGAGCTGATCCGCTCGCGGGTGAGCGGGTCGCCGGCCTTCATGGGCGGCAGGCGACGGCTCTCCTCGTCCTCCTCGTCGTCCTTGCCCTCCTGGTAGAGCGCGAGGAAACCGTCGAACTTCACCACCTGGCCGGTGGCGCGCAGGTCGATCGTGCGCGGCCCGACCTTGGCGGTGACGTCGACGGTGGTCCGCTCCAGCTCGGCCGATTCCATCTGGCTCGCCATGGTGCGGGTCCAGATCAGCTCGTAGAGCCGGGCCTGCTCGGGCTCGAGGTGGCGGGCGACCATCTTGGGCAGGCGGCCCATGTCGGTGGGGCGCACCGCCTCGTGGGCCTCCTGGGCGTTCTTGGCCTTGACGCTGTACTTGCGCGGCACGTCCGGCACGTAGCGGTCGCCGAACTCCTTGCCGATCACACGGCGGGCGTCCTGGATCGCCTCCGGCGCCATGTCGACGCCGTCGGTCCGCATGTAGGTGATGATGCCGACCGTCTCGCCGCCGATGTCGACGCCCTCGTAGAGGCGCTGGGCGACCCGCATGGTCTGGGCCGGCGCCATCCCGAGCTTTCGCGATGCCTCCTGCTGGAGGGTCGAGGTCGTGAAGGGCGGCTGCGGGTGGCGCTTGGCGGGCTTCGCCTCGACGCTCGCCACCTGGAAGGTCGCGAGCTCCAAATCGCGCTTGAAGGCGGCGGCCTCGTCGCCGGTGCCGACGTCGAGGCGCTGGATGCGCTTGCCGTCGGCGCCCACGAGGCGCGCCTCGAAGGTCGCGCCGTCGGCGGTCGTCAGGGTGGCGATGAGCGTCCAGTACTCACGCGGCTTGAACCGCTCGATCTCCATCTCGCGCTCGACGACGAGGCGGAGCGCCACCGACTGCACGCGCCCCGCCGAGCGGGCGCCGGGGAGCTTGCGCCACAGGACCGGCGAGAGGTTGAAGCCCACGAGGTAGTCGAGCGCCCGGCGCGCCAGGTAGGCGTCGACCAGCGCCTGGTCGATCTCCCGCGGCTTGCGCATCGCCTGCTCGACCGAGCTCTTGGTGATGGCGTTGAAGGTCACGCGCTCGACCGGGATGCCCTTGAGCGCCTTGCGGGCGGTGAGCGCCTCCAGCACGTGCCAGGAGATCGCCTCGCCCTCGCGATCCGGGTCGGTGGCGAGGATCAGCTTGTCGGCGCCCTTGACCGCCTTGGCGATCTCCGAGACCCGGCTCGCCCCACGGTCGGCCAGCTCCCAGACCATGTGGAAGTCCTGCTCGGGATCCACCGAGCCGTCCTTGGGCGGCAGGTCGCGGATATGCCCGAAGGAGGCGATGACTTCATAGTCGCGACCGAGATACTTATTGATCGTCTTGGCTTTGGCCGGCGACTCGACGACGACGACTTTCATTCAGACCTCTGCCCCTGACGGAGCCTGGGCTCGACGGACGAATTCTGTTCGAGATTCGCGCGGGACAGAGGCCCGCCGTCGGGCCGGGGCCGCGCGCCGGGGACAAGTGGGTCACGGGCGGCGGGATGTCAAATGACGACCGTGACGCAAGCCTCGCCGAAGGGACTCGTCGTAAGCGGCGCGAGCGGCTTATTTGAACGGTGCGCGATGGCGATCCCAATTCCCTGGCGCCTACCCTCCCCCCTCTGCGGGGGACGGTGGCCCCTGCGTCAGCAGGGGTCGGGAGAGGGGAACCTGGGTTCAGAAAAGGGCGCAGCCATCACACAGCACAGAGCTTTGTCCTGCACCGTCTCTCCCCTCTCCCGACCCCCTTCGGGGGCCACCCTCCCCCGCAGAGGGGGGAGGGAGGTGGCGCGTGGCAGTCCCGGATGAGGAAGGCCAATGTCAGAGAGCAGAGGCGTTACGCACCGCTCATCCGTTGAGGCCGCGATCAAGAGCGATCTGGCCCGGGTGGACGCGCACGTGATCACGCCAGAGGAGTACGACGAGATCCCCGAGTTGACCGACGCGATGCTCGCGCGCGCCGACTCCTATATCGGCGACCGCCTCGTGCGGCGCGACCCGCCTGACAAGATGGGCGGACCGGTCGTGATCGGTCTCCTTCCGGAGGTGGTCGCGCATTTCCGCGCCCAGGGGCCGGGCTGGCAGGCCCGCATCAACGCGGTGTTGATGGAAACGATCGAGCGCGAGCGCGGGGAGATTCCGCGTTGAGCGGTCAGATCCCCGCGTACCACTCGTAGCCGCGATCCTCCCAGTAACCGCCGCCGCCCTGGCCGATCCCGGCGAGCGACTCCACCATCTCGACCCGCATCACGTACTTGGCCTGCTTGTAGCCGAGCTGGCGCTCGACCCGCAGGCGCAGGGGGGCGCCGTTCGAGACCGGCAGCGGCTTGCCGTTGAGGTCGTAAGCCAGGATCGTCTGCGGGTTGAAGGCGTCGTAGAGGTCGATGCTCTCGTAGTAGCGGATCGGAATCCGCTTATCCTCGGGCTCCGCGGCCGGGCTGCCCTGGCCCCAATCGTCCTTGGGCGCGTCGGTGGCGGTGGGTGCGCCGCCCCGATCCTCCGCGGCGGCGAGCTGGACATATCCGTCCCGCACCGCGCCCGGATGGCCGGGCCGCAGCAGCGTCGCCCCGTCCTGGCGGCCGGCATATTCCAGCGTGTCGGCGCAGTGGAACACTGCGAACCGCGCCTGCGGCTTCAGCCCGGCCTTCTTCAGAACCTCGGCGAGCGGCACGCCGGCCCATTGGCCGATGCAGCTCCAGCCCTCCACGCAATCGTGACGGGTGATCTGCGTCCGCGCCGGCAGGGCGCGCAGATCCGCGAGGCTGAGCGAGAGCGGCGTCTGCACGAGCCCGTCCACCGTCAGCTTGAAGTCCGAGAATGTCCGCGCCGCCAGCGCCCGATAGGCGCGGTCCGGCGGGTCGATGGTGCCGTTCGGCTTGAACCAGGGCGAGATCATCGAGGCCGGGAATTCCCGCGCCAGGGTCGTGGGCGACATCAGCAGGCGCTGGACGTACGCGTTGGCGTCCTCTCCGATCTTGAGGGTGCGCTGACCGGTCTCGGTCCCGGCGAAGCGGTCGCAACCGCCGAGCAGGGCGGTGCCCATCAGCCCGGCGCCGGTGGTCAGGAGCTTGCGGCGGTGGAGGATCATCGCGCGGTCTCCCGGTCGCGGCCGAGGCTGAACCAGCCGGTGATCATGCCGCGCATGTTGTTGACCAGGCCGGAGACCAGCACGAGCAACACGTGGACCACCACGAACAGGACGATCAGGCCGGCGGCGATGAAGTGGACGCTGCGTGCCGATTGCCGGCCGCCGAACAGCTCGGTCAGCCAGGGCCACGCGGCATCCATCCCGGGCGACATGGCGAGGCCGGCGAGCACCATGGCGGGCAGCAGGCCCAGCACGAGGACGAGGTAGGTCAGCTTCTGGATGACGTTGTAGCGCTTGGCCTCCGTGCCCTCGGGGAAGCGCAGGAGCAGGTGCTCTTTCACGGAGCCGCCGAAGTCGCGGATCTGGTCCCCGTCCGGGATCAGCCGGCGGCGGAGCTGGCCCGAGACCAGCCCGTAGAGCAGGTAGACCGCGCCGTTGATCACGAGGAGCCACGCGAACAGGAAGTGCCAGCGCCGCCCGGTGGCGAGGTCCTGATCGGCCGGCAGGGTCGCCCAGGACGGGAAGGCCCGTTCCACCTCGGTGCCGCCCTGCTTCGACAGGCCGAGCACCCCGGTGGTGTCGAGGGTGCGGGAGCCGACCGTCACGACGCCGCGGTTCCTGCCGTCGCGGCCCTGCTCGCTGGTGATGGCGAGCGCCGGATCGTCGAAGGTCGAGACCGCGCCCCAGTAGAGGGCCGGGTGGGCGTTGAAGATCTGCAGGCCGCTCATGAGCAGCACCAGCAGCACCGCGGCGTTGATCCAGTGCGCCACCCGGATCACCAGCGGGTGGCGGTAGAACCAGCGGCGGCCCTGCCGGTCGACGGTCTCGGGGGCTTCGAGGGCAGGGGAGGCGGCCAAGCGTCTGAATCCCGGATCAGCGGCGCGAGGCCGGGAGCGTGCGAATCCCGACCGTTCGGGCGGATACGTGGGGCAGGGGCGTTCGGTTACCATCCGCGGGAAAAAAGGCCGCAGGCGGCCGGACGGCTCGCCGGAGCGCCCGGCTTCACACAGTGAAGGATGAGAACAACGACCCACCCATGCGCCCTCCCTCCCCCCTCTGCGGGGGAGGGTGGCCCGTGCGAAGCAGGGGTCGGGAGAGGGGAGCGCGGCTTTCGGAAGGGACGCGCCTTGCATGAAGGGCGGTGCCCTTTTCTGCACCGTCGCTCCCCTCTCCCGACCCCCTTCGGGGGCCACCCTCCCCCACAGAGGGGCGAGGGGGAGCCGCGGAGCCGTTCATCGCCCATCAGATAAGGATGTGTGCACATCGTAGCCCGCAGAGGGGGGAGGGAGCGATGCGGGGCCGGTCGCTCCTCGTCCTCCGATGGCGATGTATGCCCATCACGGCCTTGCCCGCCGGACGCGCCGCACCTACACCCGGGCCTCATCATGACGACGCCCGCGCCCCTGGCCTTCCCGCACCGGCACCTCCTCGGTATCGAGGGCCTGACCCGGCCCGACATCGAGGGCCTGCTCGACGCCGCCGATTCCGCCGTCGACATCTCGCGGCAGGTGGAGAAGAAGCGCACGACGCTCAGGGGCCGCACGCAGATCAACCTGTTCTTCGAGCCCTCGACGCGGACGCAATCCTCCTTCGAGCTCGCCGGCAAGCGGCTCGGGGCCGACGTGATGAACATGTCGGTGGCCTCGTCCTCGGTGAAGAAGGGCGAGACCCTGATCGACACCGCCGCGACCCTGAACGCCATGCGGCCCGACATCATCGTGGTCCGCCACGAATCGGCCGGCGCCGTGCACCTCCTCGCCCGCAAGGTCGATTGCGCGGTGGTCAATGCCGGCGACGGCGCCCACGAGCACCCGACCCAGGCGCTCCTCGACGCGCTCACCATCCGCCGCAACAAGGGCCGGATCGAGGGGCTGCAGGTGGCGATCTGCGGCGACGTCCTGCACTCGCGGGTGGCGCGCTCCAACATCATCCTGCTGCAGGCGATGGGCGCGCGGGTCCGCCTGATCGCGCCCTCGACCCTGCTGCCGGCCGGGATCGAGCGCTTCGGCGTCGAGACCTTCACCGACATGCGAAAAGGTCTCGTCGGCTGCGACATCGTGATGATGCTGCGCCTCCAGCGGGAGCGCATGAACGGCTCCTTCGTGCCGTCCGTGAAGGAGTATTTCCGGTACTTCGGCCTCGACGGCGACAAGCTGGCGCTCGCCAAGCCCGACGCGCTGGTGATGCATCCGGGGCCGATGAACCGCGGCGTCGAGATCTCCTCGGAGATCGCCGACGGGGCGCAGTCGCTGATCCGCGAGCAGGTGGAGATGGGCGTCGCCGTGCGCATGGCCGTGCTGGAGGCGCTCGCCCGGCACCTGCCGAACGAGTAAAGCGGCGCGCCGCGGCTCCGGATGAGACGCGCCCTTTTCCCGGACGCCTGGAACGCAGCAGAAGGCGATCTGGGACCCAGCACATTGAGCGCCGCGCCGGCGGCACAGGTTGGTTCAGACAGCCGCTTCACGAAGTCTTGTGCCGGATCCCCGGACGCGATCCGCTGGCGCTGCACGCGCCCGGGACAAGGACGGCGCGGGCTGCGCGCCGAACAAACGACGCCCGCCTTCACACGCCACGCTTGCCCGCAGACCGGCCGTAGCGCAGTTTCCTGCCGAAATCCGGTGCCGGTCCGTATAAGGGACGGGTCCAACATGCAGATCGCTTCATGACCGCCTACACGCTCGCCGACCTCGCCGCCCTCGTGGCGAGCCGCGCCGGGACCGATCCGGCCACCTCCTATACGGCCAAGCTCCTGTCGGAGGGCCCCGCCAAGGCGGCCAAGAAGCTCGGCGAGGAGGCGGTCGAGGCGGCGATCGCGGCCGTGCAGGGCGACAGGACCGGCCTGACGAACGAGGCCGCGGACGTGCTCTACCACCTCGTCGTGCTGCTCCGGGCGGGCGGCGTCGAGCTCAGCGCCGTCATGGCCGAGCTGGAGCGCCGGACGGCCCAGAGCGGCATCGCCGAGAAGGCCGCGAGGCGCCACGCGTGAACGCGGCCGCGCTGCCGGGCTCCGTCGAGGCGATCCTCGAAGCCTCGGACCGGCTCTCGCCCTATCGCCGCTTCAGCCGGGACGAGTGGGCGCAGCTGCGCGCCGACACGCCGCTCACCCTCAACCAGGAGGATCTGGAGCGCCTGCAGTCGATCAACGACCCGATCTCGGTGGAGGAGGTCGTGGCGATCTACCTGCCGCTGTCGCGTCTCCTGTCGCTCTACGTCGCGGCGACGCAGGGCCTGTTCAAGGCGACGCAGCGCTTCCTGCTCGCCGAGCGCGAGTCCAAGGCCCCCTACATCATCGGGCTGGCCGGCTCGGTGGCGGTGGGCAAGTCCACCACCGCCCGCATCCTGGCCTCCCTGCTGGCGCGCTGGCCCAACACCCCGAAGGTCGACCTCGTCACCACGGACGGATTCCTGCTGCCCAACGCGGACTTGGCCGCCAACGGGCTGATGGAGCGCAAGGGGTTTCCCGAGAGCTACGACACCGCCGCCCTGCTGCGCTTCCTCAACGACGTGAAGGCCGGCCACCGGCGCGTGACCGCGCCGCTCTACTCGCACCTCGTCTACGACCGGGTGCCCGGGGAGGAGCGGGTGGTGGAGAGCCCCGACATCCTGATCGTCGAGGGCCTGAACGTGCTCCAGCCGGCCCGCCTGCCGCGGGACGGCACCGCGATCCCGTTCGTGTCCGACTTCTTCGACTTCTCGATCTATCTCGACGGCCACGAGGACGACCTGCACCGCTGGTACGTCACGCGCTTCATGAAGCTGCGCCAGACGGCGTTCCGCGACCCGCGCTCCTACTTCCGGAAATACGCCGAGATCGCGGAATCCGACGCGCTCGACATCGCCGACCGGCTCTGGACCACGATCAACCTGCCCAACCTGCGGGAGAACATCCTGCCGACGCGCCAGCGGGCGAGCCTGATCCTGACCAAGGGCGCGAGCCACCGGATCGAGAGCGTGGCCTTGCGGCGGCTGTGATCGTGAGGCGCAGACAGGGCTTCCATAACCTGCGCGCCCGTCCTTCCGGGGCCGCGCAGCGGAGCCCGGGATCCAGGACCTCGACGCGTGTTCAGTCTGGCGCGGGGCCGTGCGTGCCTGGGCCTCGCCGGCGGTTCTGGATTCCGGGCTCTCGCCTGCGGCGAGCCCCGGAACGACGCGGGACGGATCCAGGGGCCGACCGGTGCGTGCGGCGAAGCCGTCGCACAGCTCACGCGAACGGGAACTCCGCCTCCGCCACATACGGGCCGCCGCCGGTCGAGTCCCGCGCCGAGAACAGCGTCACCCGGTCCGCGTCGAACGACAGCGGTGCGAAGACCGGCGCCTGTGACAGGTACATCGCCGTCGCCTCCGGCGTCGCGTCGCGGCGCAGGCGGGCCAGGGTCACGTGCGGGGTGAACTTCCGCCGTTCCGGCTCGACCCCGGCCCGCCGGACCAGCCGCTCCTGCTCGGCCTGGAGTTCCATCAGGCTCGCCTCCGGAACCACCGCCGCGTAGAGCGCCCGCGGCTTGTCGCCGCCGAAGATGCCGAGGCCGTCGAGCGTCACCCGCAGGGCGGGACGCGGCCGCATCTCGGCCAGAGCCTCGACCACGTCGTCGGCCACCGTGGCCTCGACATCGCCCAGGAAGCGCAGGGTGACGTGGAAGTCGCCCGGCTCGATCCAGCGGGCGCCGGGCAGGCCGCCCTGGTAGGTCTTCAGGGCGTCGGCGATCGCCGGCGGGACGGCGAGCCCGGTGAACAGGCGCGGCATTACCGCGACGCCCCCTGCCGGAGGCCGCCCAGGAAGGTTTCCACGGTCGGCAGGATGCGGGCCGCGATGGTCTCGACGCCCTGCCGGTTCGGGTGCAGCCCGTCATCGAGGTGCTGCGCCCGGTCGCCGATGATCCCGTCGAGGAAGAACGGGTAGAGGGTCAGGTCGTAGCGCTTGGCCAGGGTCGGGTAGATCGCGTCGAAGCGCGCCTTGTAGTCCGGCCCGAGATTCGGCGCGGCCTGCATCCCGGCGAGCAGCACCGGGATACCCCGCGCCTTCAGCCGCTCGATGATCGCGGACAGAGCCCCCTCGGTCACCTTCGGGTCGGTGCCGCGCAGCATGTCGTTGGCGCCGAGTTCGAGGATCACCCCGGCGGTCCCGTCCGGCACCGACCAGTCGACCCGGTCGAGGCCGCCGGTGGCGGTGTCGCCCGACACGCCGGCATTGGCCACGCTCACGTCCTCGCCCTTGCCCTTGAGCAGGCGCTCCAGCACCGTCGGGAAGGCGGCGTCGGCGGGAAGGCGATAGCCGGCGGTGAGGCTGTCGCCGAGGGCGACGAGCCTGACCGGGCCGCCCGGGGCGGCCTGCGATGCTGTCATGAAAGAGACCATCAGGAGGGTTAGCGCTGCGGCAAACAGGGCCGCGCGCCGGAACACACCGCCTTCGTCATGGCGCGGCCCCAATGCGGCACCCATATCGCGGTGCACCCGCGGCCCGTACAGCCAAGATCGAAGCCAACCGAGGACCTCGCGCGCCATGCTCGTCATCGCCCACAGATCGGCCTGCCCGTGAGCCAAGGCAAGGTGCCGCGCGCGCCGGCGATCGCGCTCTCGGACATCGATCTCAGCCTCGGACGCGGCGCCGCCCGCGTCCACGTCCTGCGCGGCATCTCGCTCAGCGTCGACCGCGGCGAGGCGGTGGGCCTCGTCGGCCCCTCCGGCTCCGGCAAGTCGACGCTGCTGATGGTCATGGCCGGTCTGGAGCGGCCCGATTCCGGCGGCGTCGTCATCGAGGAGACCGACCTCGTCCGCCTCGACGAGGACGCGCTCGCCCGGTTCCGCGGCCGCCGGATCGGCATCGTGTTCCAGGCCTTCCACCTCGTGCCGACCATGACGGCGCTCGAGAACGTGGCGCTGCCGCTGGAACTCGCGGACCGCCCCGGCGCCCTGGAGCGCGCCCGCGCCGAGCTGGAGGCGGTCGGCCTCGGGCACCGGCTGCACCATTACCCGGCGCAGCTCTCCGGCGGCGAGCAGCAGCGCGTCGCCATCGCGCGGGCGGTCGCCCCCGACCCGGCGATCCTGGTCGCCGACGAGCCCACCGGCAACCTCGACGAGGCCACCGGCCGCCAGATCGTCGACCTGCTGTTCCGGCTGAAGCGCGACCGCGGCGCGACGCTCGTGCTGGTCACCCACGACAACGGCCTCGCCCGCCTGTGCGACCGCACCGTGCGCCTGCGCTCCGGGCGGATCGAGGAGGCGGTGGCCGCCTGATGCACGGCACGATCGCCCGCCCCGACCCCGCACCCCGCCGGATCCCGCTGACCCTGCGCCTCGCGCTGCGCGAGCTGCGGGCCGGGCTCAGGGGCTTCGCGGTGTTCCTCGCCTGCATCGCGCTGGGCGTCGCGGCGATCGCCGGCGTGGCGTCGATCTCGCGCTCGCTCTCGGACGGGCTCGGGCGGGAGGGACGCCGGATCCTCGGGGGCGACCTCGCCTACAACCTCATCAACCGCGAGGCGACCGACACGGAGCGGCAGGCGCTGGCGCGGGAAGGCCGCCTCGACGTCGTCGCCTCCCTGCGGGCCATGGCGGTGGCGGGCAGCGGCGACGCGGCCCTGGTCGAGCTGAAGGCCGTCGATCCCGCCACCTACCCGGCCGCGGGCGACCTCGCCATCGACCCGCCGGGCCGCCTCGCCGACCTGCTGGCGGAGCGCGATGGGGTGCCGGGGGCGCTCGCCGACCCGGCGCTGCTGACCCGGCTCGACGTCAAGGTCGGGGACCGGATCGCGCTCGCCGGCCACCCGGTGGCGATCCGCGGCACCATCGTGTCCGAGCCCGACAAGATCGCCGGCGGCATCGGCTTCGGGCCGCGGCTGATGATCGCCGAGCCGACGCTCCGCGCCACCGGCCTCGTCCAGCCCGGCAGCCTCAACCGCTGGAGCTACCGGATCCTCCTGCCGTCCGGCACGCCGGATGCCGACCTCGACGCGGCGCAGGCCCGGATCCGCGCCGCGACACCGGAGGCCGGCTGGGAGGTCCGCTCCCGGAGCAACGCCGACCCGCGCTTCGCCAAGAGCATCGAGCGCTTCACGCAGTTCCTGACCCTGGTGGGGCTCACCGCGCTGATCGTCGGCGGCGTCGGGGTCGGCAACGCCGTCCACGCCTTCGTGGAGCGCAAGCGGCCCTCGATCGCGACCCTGAAGAGCGTCGGTGCGCCGGGCTCGCAGGTGGTCGCCCTGTACCTGACCCAGGTGATGCTGATCGCCGGCCTCGGCACCGGGATCGGCCTCGCGATCGGCGCGAGCCTGCCCTTCCTGCTGGACGCCCTGTTCGCCGCCGACCTGCCGCTGCCGCTCAACCCGACCCTCGCCCCGGGCGAGCTGGCGCTCGCCGCCGCCTACGGGCTGATCACCGCCTTCGCCTTCGCGATCACGCCGCTCGGCCGCGCCCACGACGTGCCGGTCTCCGGCCTGTTCCGCGACACGGTGGACCCCGCCCGGGTCAGCCCGCGCTGGCGCTACCGGATCTGGCTGGCTGTCAGCCTCACGGCCCTGGTCGCCCTGTCGGTGGCGACCGCCTTCGACCGGCGGGTGGCGCTGATCTTCATCGCGGCCGCCGCGATCGCGTTCGGCCTGCTGCACGGGGTGGCGCTCGGCCTGATGGCGCTCGCCCGCCGCCTGCCGCACCCGCGCTGGCCCGCGCCCCGGATGGCGCTCGCCAACCTGCACCGGCCCGGCGCCCTGACGCCCGCCATCGTCCTGTCGCTGGGACTCGGCGTGACGCTTCTCGTGACGCTGAGCCTGATCGACGTCAACGTCCGCCGCACGATCAGCGCGACCCTGCCGGCCCGGGCGCCGAATCTCTTCTTCCTGGACATCCCCTCGCGGGACGCCGCCCGGTTCCGAGACTTCCTGGCCGGCGCCGCCCCGAACGGGAAGATCGAGGACGTGCCGATGATGCGCGGCCGGATCGTCGCCCTGAACGGTGTGCCGGCGCGCAAGATCCGGCCGCCGGAGGACGCCGCCTGGGTGCTCGACGGCGACCGGGGCATCACCTACGCCGACACGGTGCCGGACGGCTCCAGCCTAACCGAGGGCGCGTGGTGGAGCGCCGAGCAGGGCGCGAAGCCGCTGGTCTCCTTCGAGGCCGACCTCGCCCGCCAGCTCGGCCTCAAGCTCGGCGACACCGTGACGGTGAACGTGCTCGGCCGCGACCTCACCGCGACGATCTTCAACCTGCGCCGGGTGGAGTGGCGCAACCTCGGCATCAACTTCGTGATGGTGTTCTCGCCGGGCACGTTCCGGGGCGCCCCGCACTCGGACCTCGCCACGCTGACCCTGCCCGGCGGCACCGACGCGGCCACCGAGAATCACATCCTGCGCGACGTGGCGAAGACGTTCCCGTCAGTGAGCGCCGTTCGGGTCAAGGACGCGCTGGACGCCATCGGCGACCTCGTCGGCCGGCTGGTCCTGGCGATCCGCGGAGCCAGCGCCGTCGCGGTCCTGGCGAGCCTCTTCGTGCTGGCGGGTGCCATCGCGGCCGGGCACCGGGCGCGGCTCTACGACGCCGTCGTGCTGAAGGTCCTGGGCGCCAGCCGGTCCCGGCTGCTCGCGGCCTACGCGATCGAGTACGCCGCTTTGGGCGTCGCCACCGCCCTGTTCGGCCTCATGGCCGGGACGCTCGCCGGCTGGGTGATCGTCGCCAAGGTCATGCACCTCGATTTTCGGCTCGACCTGTCGGGCGCGCTGGTGGCGGCCGTGGCCGCGGTGGCGCTCGCGATCCTCCTCGGCCTCGCCGGCACCTGGCGGATCCTGGGGCAGAAGCCGGCGCCGTACCTGCGGCAGATCTGAAGCGTGATGGGAGGTGGGGCCCGGGCGACGGTGGTCTGGGGAGAGGCGCGCGAGAAGCCGTGCAGGCCGCCACGGTCCCGCTCCGGGGGCCCACTGAGCGGGATGCGACTCCGCCCGGCGGCAGACGGGCCGGGACCGGGGCCGACCCACCTCGTCGTTGCGGTCGCGTGCGGTGTCCCGCGGACCGGCCACGCGCGCGTTCCCGCATCGCCGGTCTGCCGATCGGATCGGCCGGCGCTCTCAGCCCTCCGCCGATGCGGCGTCGAGCATCGCGCAGACCGCTTCGCCGAAGCGCCGCCGCGCGCTCGGATCGAGCTGGCGCAGGTGGACCTCCACCAGCCGCAGCAACCACTCGGCTTCCCGCTCGGTCATCGGCTGGAGGACGGGCTGATGTCGATCAGGCCGAAGGAACGCCGCAATCGGCAGATCGAGAGACCGGGCAATCCTGTCGAGCGCGCGGGAAGATCTGGACTCGCCCGCCGGCTCGACAATCATGCGCGGGAAGTCGATCCCACCCTCATCCATGGAAGTGCCTCAGAGGTCCCCAGACGGAGGATGAATTCCCGACCTGAGGAAAGGTGATCGGACAAACAGGTATTCGCAAGTGAACTCTTTGTCATTCTGCCGTAGGATTGATACGGAGACAGACATTTGGATTGTGAACGGTCTGGGGGACCATCCACCATGCGCATCAACGAGATCGATGGCTACGCGGAGAATGCCGACCGTCTCCGCGCGGCCCTCGACGCCTCCTGCGTTGTGGGAGCCTGGGAGTGGGACCATGTCGGCGGTGTCGTCGTCTACGACGCGGGCGCGGCGCTGTTGCTGACCGGCAAGTCCGACCTCGCCGACCGCCCGATCAACGGACCGATGGCTCTGGCGGCGGTACATCCCGAGGACATGACGTGGCTGATGGACCACATGCTGCGGGCCGTCTCCTCCAGCGGACTGGTGCTGGCCGAGTACCGCGTGTTCAAGGCGGACGGCTCCGTCCGGTGGCTCCTGAGCCGGGGTCGGACCCATCGGAGCGCGGACGGCCAGCCGCAGCGGTCGCACGGAATCCTGATGGACATCACGGAAATCCGGGACGGCGGCGACCGCTACGTGCTCGGCAAGCCCCTGACGGGCGTTGATCCCCTGGAGCGGGCGGTCGACCTCGCCCTCGCGCTCAAGGACACGCTCACCGACGACATGCCGGCGGAGGTGCGAACCGCGGCTGAACTCGTCCTGCTGGGTCTCGGCCGCGCGATCGCCGGCACGGTGGCCGACTGAGCAACCCCGCCGGTCGGCGTCCCGGGAGCGGATCCCGCCCCGCGGCCGGGCGGATCCGGTCAGCCCAGATTCCACGCGGTGGGGGTCGGATCTCAGACGATGCGGTTCGCCCGCGCAGGCACGTATCCGGCCCGGGGTGCCGGTCCGCACCGGAAAAACGCGCCGCCGCGCAGGCGCAGGTCGCATCAGGACGCCGTTAAGACTTCCGGCGGGCTCATCGAAACGGTCCGATCCCGGCAACCGTCAGTCGAACGACACGCTGTCGGACCGGAATGCATTTTAATCCCTGCCTGAATGGACAAAAATACATCCGCCGGACACGGAAAAGCGGCCCCGCAACCGTGACCGGGGACTTGTGTCGCGGACGCAGGCGCAACATATTCCTGGCCGAGGCGCCAGTCGGGCGCCAGAGGTCCTGCGTGGGCCTCGCCCGAACACCACGCTGAGAGAGCCTCCGCAAGGAAACTCCCATGGCATTCGAAAACAGCCCCTTCCGGTACGGCGCCCAGCAGCCGTCCGGCTACGCCGGCACCCAGGTCGAGGTCGACCAGGGGCTGCGCACGTTCATGCTCGGCGTCTACAACAACATGGTCGTCGGGCTCGGCATCTCGGGTCTCGTCGCGCTCGGCCTGAACATGGCCTCCGTGGCGGCCTACCAGGGCACCCGCCCGATCCTGACCCCCTTCGGTCAGACGCTCTACCTCAGCCCGCTGAAGTGGGTCCTGATGCTCGCCCCGCTGGCGTTCATCTTCGTCTTCTCCATGCGGATGGACCGGATGTCGGCCTCGTCGGCGCGGACGATGTTCTGGGCCTTCGCGGCGGTGATGGGCGCCTCGATGTCCTCGCTCCTGCTGGTCTTCACCGGCGGCAGCGTGGTCCAGGTGTTCTTCATCACGGCGGCCGCCTTCGGCTCGCTCAGCCTCTGGGGCTACACCACCCGGCGCAGCCTCTCGGGCATGGGCTCGTTCCTGATGATGGGCCTGATCGGCATCATCCTCGCGTCGCTGGTGAACATCTTCTTCGCCTCGTCGGCCCTCCAGTTCGCCATCTCGGTGCTGGGCGTGCTGATCTTCGCGGGCCTGACCGCCTACGACACGCAGAAGCTCAAGGAGATGTATCTCTACGGCGGCTTCGACGGTGAGATGGCGGCCAAGATGTCGGTGAACGGCGCCCTGACGCTGTACCTCGACTTCATCAACATGTTCCAGTTCCTGCTGAGCCTGATCGGCGACCGCCGCTAAGCCAGCCTGGACGACGAACCAGCGAAGCCCCGGCGGGAAACCGCCGGGGTTTCTTTTTGTGTGCCCGGCGCAGCCGGATGCGCCCAGCAGGCTTGGCAAACGCGGCTGTCGGTTTGCGACGAAGATCTGCGGCCGAGACCGCGAGTGGACTCCGAGTGGACGAAGCTTCGGCTTGCCGACGGGACACGACAGGATGTGGTGCCGGGTGGTCCCATCCAACGCCCTCATCCTGAGGTGCCCGCGTCGGCGGGCTTCGAAGGAGCGCTCCAGGGATCGCGGCGGCCTCTGGAGGGCGCCTTCGAGGCCTCCGCTTTGCTCCGGCGCCTCAGGATGAGGTCATGAGTTGGGGAGCCGGCCCGGGTTTGTCCTGGCTCGTGTCGGCGACCGCGTGGCCTGCGAGCACGAGCGCGGGTAAGCTCCGGCCATGCCCGTACTCTCCGGCCTCTCCGCTTTCCCGATCACCCCGAGCGATGCCGACGGCCGCGTCGACGCCGAGGGCCTGCGCCGGCTCCTGGAGCCCCTGGCGGATGCCGGGGTCGATTCGGTCGGCCTGCTCGGCAGCACCGGGACCTACGCGTATCTGAGCCGTGACGAGCGGCGGCGGGCCGTCACGATCGCCGCCGAGACCGCGGGCGGGCGGGTACCGCTCCTCGTCGGCATCGGCGCCCTGCGCACCGACGAGGCCATCCGCCTCGCGCAGGACGCGCGGGCGGCCGGCGCCGGGGCCGGACTCCTCGCGGCGATGTCCTACACGCCGCTGACCGACGACGAGGTCGCGGCGCATTTCGAAGCGGTGGCGGAGGAAGGCGGCCTGCCGCTCGTGATCTACGACAATCCGGCCACGACGCATTTCCGGTTCTCGCCGGCCCTGATCGGCCGGATCGCGCGGCTGCCCGGCGTGGTCGCCGCGAAGTGTCCGGCGGCCGCAGCCCCCGGCGTCGCGGCGCTTCGGGAGGCTGTCCCGCCCTCCTTCCCGATCGGCTTCAGCGGCGACTGGAACGTGACCGAGTCGCTGATCGCCGGCGGCGCGGCGTGGTTCAGCGTCGCGGGCGGCCTGTTTCCCAAGGCCTGTTCGGCGATCGTGCGCGCGGTCGAGGCGGGCGATGCCGCGCGGGCGCGCGCCCTGAACGCGGATCTCGAGCCGCTCTGGGCGCTGTTCATGGCACATTCGAGCCTGCGCGTGGTCTACGCGGCGGCCGACATCCTGGGCCTGTGCCGGGCCGAGCCGCCGCGGCCGATCCGGCCGCTGCCGCCGGAGGTCGTGGCCGAGATCGCCGGGACACTCCGCACCCTGGGCTTGGCCTGAGCGAGCAAGTCGCCCTCGTCATCCCGGGGGCCTTGCATGCGGTAGCGGTCAGACCGCCTTCGGCGCCGGCTCCAGCACGGCGATCACCCGGGCCAGCTCGGCGCCGCGCTTCAGGATGTGGCCGCTGGCGGCGATCACCGCGTAGGCGCCCTGGCGACGCGCGAGCTTGGGATCCTTCTCGATCCGGTAGAGCGGCATCTCCGACGAGCGGCGGTAGATCGAGAACACCGCCTTGTCGCGGCGGAAATCGAGGGCGTAGTCGCGCCACTCGCCCGCGGCGACCTGACGGCCGTAGAGGTTGAAGATCGTGCGCAGTTCGTCCCGGTTGAAGGCGACCTGCGGAGGAGCCGCGCGGGCTGGGAAGGGAATGACATGCCCTGCCGCCTCGTCGGGCCTCGGCCCGGCGCTCGTCCGTTCGGTCATCACCGCTCCCGTGCATCGATCCTTTGCCGAATGATGGGCTTCGCCGCAGCGGGCCGCAAGGGCGGCTGCGGGTACGCTGCGTGTCGTCGAAGACACACCCAAGCGACAAAAAACACGCTTCCGCCCCAATCGCGCCTTTTCGGGGCCGCGTTGCCGGGGCACAACACTTCGTGAACCTCGCCGGGCCCTGCCCGGGCGGCGCCCCGCGACCCAGCTCCCCAGCCAGCGGTCGCCGCTCGGGATCCCAGGATCCGGCACTCCGAGGTTTCGAGACCCAAGGACTTCAGGCCGCCCACCCGGGCGGCCTTTTTTCTAGTTCCGGTTCGGACCGGGATGCGGGTATGCCAGATCCATCATGGGCCCGCCCGCCTTCGACGACGCCTTCCTGCACGACCTCGACGCGCTGTTCGCGTGGCGCCGGGACGTGCGCCGGTTCCGGACGGATCCGGTGGACGAGGGTGCCCTGCGCGCCTGCCTGGCGGCGGCCCATCGGGCCCCCTCGGTGGGCAACAGCCGGCCCTGGCGCTTCGTGCGCGTCTCGGACCCCGGCCGGCGGGAAGGCGTCGCCGCGAGCTTCGCCCGCTGCAACGCCGCCGCGGCGTCCGGCTACGACGCGGAGCGCGCCGCGCAGTACCGGTCGCTCAAGCTCGCCGGGCTGAACGAGGCGCCGGTCCATCTCGCGGCCTTCTGCGACGACGCGACCGTGGCCGGCCTCGGCCTCGGGCGGGCGAGCATGCCGGAGACGCTCGCCTACTCGGTCGTCGGCGCGGTGCAGTGCTTCTGGCTGGCGGCGCGGGCCCGGGGGCTCGGCGTCGGCTGGGTGTCGATCCTCGACCCCGGTTCCGTGACGGCGCTCCTGGCGGTGCCGGAGACGTGGCGGCTCGTGGCCTATCTCTGCGTCGGCCACCCGGTGGAGGAGCACTGCGACCCGGAGCTGGAGCGCCACGGCTGGCAGGCCGAGGACAGGCGCGGCGGCACGTTGATCGAGCGCTGAGCGGGACGCCGCCGAGGTTTTGGGACCGCCGTCGCGGCGCGACGCGGCGATTTACGATGCTCTTTTACCGTCCCCTAGGGTTTCCGGGACTGAAGACGCATCAACCATAGCTTTTCCTGGAACGACAAGCTCGGCCGTGGATTACTTGGCCGCAGAAGCTCTTGCTTGTCGAGGTACAGGTGATGTCGGGTCGGGTGGCGGCTTTATTCGGGTTGGCCGGAGCGATGCTGGCCGGATGTTTGGGCTCCGCGCAGGCGCGCGAGGTCGTGGCCTTCCAGAACGGCGTCGCGCCGGGCTCGGTGGTGATCAGCGTCTCGCAGCGCAAGCTGTATCTGGTGAACGGCGACGGGACGGCGATCCGCTATCCCGTGGCGGTCGGCCGGCCCGGGAAGCAATGGTTCGGGACGGCGAGCATCGACGGCAAGTACGTCGCCCCGGCCTGGTCGCCGCCGGCCGAGGTGAAGCGCGACAACCCGCGCCTGCCGAACCTCATCGCGGGCGGCTCGCCGCACAACCCGATGGGCGCGGCGGCCATGACGCTCGCGGGCGGCGAGTACGCGATCCACGGCACCAACCGCCCGAGCTCGGTGGGCACCTACGCGTCCTACGGCTGCATCCGCATGTACAACCAGGACGTGGTCGATCTCTACGGCCGGGTCGACGTGGGCACGCGGGTCTACATGACCCACTGAGGGCAGGGGCCGATCAGGTCGCCGGCGGCGCCGTCGCCTCGACCGCCGTGAACGTCTCCAGGATCCGGTAGGTGTGCTCGGCCCCGGCCGGCACGCAGTAGGAATCGCCGGCCGCGAGCGCCCCGGTCTCCGACCCGACAATCAGCTCCGCCCGGCCGCTGATCACGTAGCCCACGGTCTCGTGGGGCGAGGTGGTCATCGGCTTGTCGGCGTTGGGCTCCTCGCCCCGCCACATCCGCATCCCCAAGCGCGCGCCCTGCGCCAGGGTGATCTCGCCGTGCGGCCCCTCGGCCGCGCCCCGTGCCGATACCTTCGTCGCCATCGCGCGCCCTTTCCGGATGATCCAGGCCAACGGCGGCGCGCGGGCCCCGTTCCGTCCCCGGGCGGCGCGCTTGACGATGATCGGCCGGCCGGAACAGGATGTCGCACCGGCCCACCAGGGCGCCCGTCAGAGGCGCGGGCCGGCCCGACGCCAGCGGGACCGCCCGGGACCCGGCGCGTCGGCAGATGCCGGACGTACGGGAGGGGACGGCCATGCAGATCAAGGCGGCGATCGACAGGATTCCCGGCGGGCTGATGCTGGTGCCGCTCCTGCTCGGCGCCCTGTGCAAGACCTTCGCGCCGGGGGCGCCGGCCTATTTCAAGGGCTTCACGCAGGGGATCATGACCGGCGTGATCCCGATCCTGGCGGTCTGGTTCTTCTGCATGGGCGCGTCGCTGCGCCTCGGCGCCACCGGCACGGTCCTGCGCAAGTCCGGCACGCTGGTGCTGACCAAGCTCCTGTCGGCCTGGGCGATCGTGATGGTCGCGTCGCTGTTCATCCCGCCCGAGGGCGTGCAGTCCGGCTTCTTCGCCGGCCTGTCGATCCTGGCGATCGTCTGCGCGATGGATATGACCAATGGCGGCCTCTACGCCTCCCTGATGCAGACCTACGGCAGCCGCGAGGAGGCCGGTGCCTTCATCCTGACGTCGATCGAGTCCGGCCCGCTGATGAGCATGATCATCCTCGGCGCCTCGGGGGCGGCCCATTTCGAGCCGCAGATCTTCGTCGGCGCGGTGCTGCCGTTCCTCGTCGGCTTCGCGCTGGGCAACCTCGACCCGAAGCTGCGCGCCCTGTTCGCCCCGGGCGGCCAGCTGATGATCCCGTTCTTCGCCTTCGCGCTGGGCAACACGGTCGATCTCGGCAACCTGCTCTCGCCGCTCGCCGGGCTCGGCATCGCGCTGGCGCTGGCGGTGATCGTCCTGACCGGGATCCCGCTGATCCTGGCCGACCGAGCCATCGGCGGCGGCACCGGGACGGCGGGGCTCGCCGCCGCCTCCACGGCCGGGGCGGCGGCCGCCAACCCGCTCGCCATCGCGGCAGTGGCGCCGCAATTCGCCCCGGCGGCCCCGACCGCCACCGTGCTGGTGACGATCTGCATCATCGTCACCTCGATCGTCGTGCCGATCCTGACCGGCCTCTGGTACCGGCGGTTCGGGGCGGGCGCCGCGGAGGCGCCGGTCGAGCAGGCGCTGGGGGCGCCCGCCGGCCTCCCGGCCGAGTAGGCGGGCGGAGCCTCTTTCGCGACGAGAACCTGCGCCGGGCCGAGGGTCTGAGCGGATGCCGCGTCGGCCTGCCCACGGTGCGTGACACAAGCCCGGGCAGCTTCGGATCGGCTGTCCAACCCTCCACCTCATCCTGAGGGGCCGGAGCGCAGCGAAGGCCTCAGAGGAGGCTTCCAGATTGCTCCGAGATCCCTGAAGCCCTCCTTCGAGGCCCGCTGACGCGGGCACCTCAGGATGAGGCGAGCAGGGTCGGATCTACCAAAACACCGTCCGACCGCATCCTGTCCTGTACCGTGGAGACGGCCACCGCAAATCCGCTCAGAAGTCGACCGCGAGGCCCTTCACCTCCCAGTCGTCGTAGCGCACCGGCTCCAGCCCGCCGCGGCCCTGACGCTCGGGCTTGGCGCTGATCGCGGCGGCGCGGGCATCGATCGCCGCCCGGCGCTCGGCGGCCTCGGCCAGGGCGCGCTCCGCCGCGGGGCTCAGACGGCGCGGGGCGCCTTCGGGCGCGTCCGCGCCATGGCCGTTCGGGTCTTTTCCGGTGGGGTCTTGCATCGCGCTCGCTCGGGTGTGAGGGCGTGGGCCGGATGAAAGTCGGCTCCGGAGCAGAAGTGGCATCGCGGGACAAAGGTCGCAACAGGCGGGTCGGGACACCGACCGGCGGACCGGCGGAAGAGTCGGGGCCCGAGGCCGCCGGCCTGGGGGCGCGCCGGGCCGCGCTGCAGGCGGTGGCCGCCCTGACCGGCCAGGAGCGCCCGCCGGCCCTGGACGACGCGGTCGCGCAGGCGACCCGCGCCGCCGCACTGGCGCCCGCGGACGCGGCCCTGGCGCGGGCGATCGCGGTGGCGACCTTCCGCCGCTACGGGCTGATCCGCGCCGCGCTCGCCCAGCGGCTGGAGCGCGGGCTGCCCGCCGCCAAGCCGCAGCTCACGGCGCTGCTCGCCACCGCCGCGGCCCAGATCCTCGACCTCGCGGTGCCCGACCACGCGGCGGTCGACCTCGCGGTGCGGCTCGCGAAGGCCGACCCGCGCACCGCGCACCTCGCGGGCCTCGTCAACGCGGTGCTGCGCCGGATCGCCCGGGAGCGGGACGCGATCTTGGCCGAGAGCGCCGACGCCCTGGCGATCAACACGCCGGACTGGCTCGCCCGCCGGTGGAGCGCGGCCTACGGGCCCGAGCGCGCCGGCCGGATCGCGCAGGCCCATCTCGCCGGGGCGGCGATCGATCTGACCCTGCGCGGCCCGGCGGGCGACTGGGCGCAGCGGCTCGGGGCCGTGACGCTGCCCACCGGCTCCCTGCGGATGCCGGAGAACGGGCCGCCGATCCCCGACCTGCCGGGCTTCCCGGACGGCGCGTGGTGGGTGCAGGACGCCGCCGCGGCGATCCCCGCCCGGCTGCTGGCGCCGGAGCCCGGCGCCCGCGTGCTCGATCTCTGCGCCGCCCCCGGCGGCAAGACGATGCAGCTCGCCGCGGCTGGGGCGCGCGTCACCGCCATCGACCGCTCGGCGCCCCGGCTCGAGCGCCTGCGCGAGAACGTCGCGCGGCTCGGCCTGGAGGTCGAGATCGTGGTCGCCGACGCGCTCGCCCTGGAGCCGCAGGACCACGACGCGGTGCTGCTCGACGCCCCTTGCTCAGCCACCGGGACGATCCGGCGCCATCCGGACGTCGCCTGGACCAAGGCGGAGACCGACATCGGCCGCCTCGCGACCCTGCAGGCGAGGCTCCTCGACCACGCGGCCGGGCTGGTGCGCCCGGGCGGCCTGCTCGTCTACTGCACCTGCTCGCTGGAACCCGAGGAGGGCGAGGCGCAGGTCGCGGCCTTCCTGGCCCGGGACGCCCGGTTCGTCCGGGTCCCGGTCCGGCCCGAGGAGGTCGGCGGAGCCGCGGAGCTGATCGACGGCAACGGCGACCTGCGCACCCTGCCGTGCCATCTCCCCGAGGTGCTGGGCGCCCGCGGCGGCCTCGACGGCTTCTTCGCGAGCCGGCTGCGGCGCGCGGAGTGAGGATGGCGGTGTCGCCTGCATCGCGATGCGCGGGGGGTGGGTCCGATCTGAACCGTCGATCCGGGGCACCGCAGGCGAACCCGGAATCCAGACCCGCCGGCAGTGCGAGGCCTTGGCACGTCTGCGTGTCGGGATCCCGGGCTCCGCTACGCGGCCCCGGGATGACGGGGTGATGCTCCTCAGAGACGCGGGTCCGAACGACGGACGAGGCGCGCAGCCCCTCGCGTGCGAGCGGCGGTGTTCATACAACTGGATCGGAGGCATCTCCGCGCGTCTCCCTCCCCCCTTTGCGGGGGAGGGTGGCCCCTGCGTCAGCAGGGGTCGGGAGAGGGGAGCGACGCTGCAGAAGAGCGCACTGCCCTTCATGAAAGCTTTTGCCTCATTCTAAACCCGGGCTCCCCTCTCCCGACCCCCTTCGGGGGCCACCCTCCCCCGCAGAGGGGGGAGGGGGAGCCGCGGTGCCGTTCGTGGCCGTCCCGACAGTGACGTGGGACCTTCGACGCCCACGGATGGTCGAGCTTCCGCGTCCCGAAGCGCCTCATATCTTGA
>NZ_JBKFBO010000065.1:0-56878 GCF_053346215.1 Methylobacterium sp. A49B | reverse complement strand
CACCCGTGGCACCGGTCGAGCCAGTCGCGCCGGTCTCACCCGTGGCACCGGTCGAGCCAGTCGCGCCGGTCTCACCCGTGGCACCCGTCGAGCCGGTCGCGCCGGTCTCACCCGTGGCACCGGTCGAGCCAGTCGCTCCGGTCTCACCCGTGGCACCGGTCGAGCCGGTCGCGCCGGTCTCACCCGTGGCACCGGTCGAGCCAGTCGCGCCGGTCTCACCCGTGGCACCCGTCGAGCCAGTCGCGCCGGTCTCACCCGTGGCACCGGTCGAGCCAGTCGCGCCGGTCGAACCCGTGGCACCGGTCGAGCCAGTCGCGCCGGTCTCGCCCGTGGCGCCGGTCGAGCCGGTTGCGCCGGTCTCACCTGTGGCACCGGTCGAGCCAGTCGCGCCGGTCTCACCCGTGGCACCCGTCGAGCCAGTCGCGCCGGTCTCGCCCGTGGCACCGGTCGAGCCGGTTGCGCCGGTCGAGCCGGTTGCGCCGGTCGAGCCGGTTGCGCCGGTCGAGCCGGTTGCGCCGGTCGAGCCGGTTGCGCCGGTCGAGCCGGTTGCGCCGGTCTCACCTGTGGCACCCGTCGAACCCGTGGCGCCGGTCGAACCCGTGGCGCCGGTCGAACCCGTTCGGCCGGTCGCTCCGGTGGCGCCGGTCGATCCAGTGGAGCCGGTAGCACCGGTCGCTCCAGTTCCGCCCGTGGGACCGGTCGCGCCGATCGGACCAGCTTGAACTATGACCGTGCCTGAATCGATGAAGGAGACTCGTGTGCCTCCGTTCCCTGTGTTCTGAGTTTGGTTTGAGGTAACCTGTCCGTTCGACGAAGTCGTAATAAGATTGGTTACCGCAATGCTGTTACTACCACTGAAATCGACAGCTTGGAAATTGTACGACCCCGCGGGTACTGCCGTTGTGAAAGAGAATGACCCAGGAGGATTCGATGCAGATCCAATGGGGAAAGTTTGCGGGACAGATTGAGTGCTACCTAAGAGGAAATAATTACCCGACGTATCCTTTGCGTAAAAATAAATTGTCTGTGGCGTATCTGTATTAACTGTTCCGGTGAACGAGACGATGCCGTCCGTCGTGGTGTTAGGTCCGATCGTAGCCACAGCTCGGCTTCCTTTTCTGAGCCACCCGCTCGAAAGCCAAAAGGCTGAGCAAGTGAACTGGGTAGACCTCTAGACCGACGGCAAATTCCGAGATTCGGCCATTCTCGATCGGTTTACGATTGAGGCGGCTTGGCCGGCCATATGCCGGACGTTATAACTTTGTTAATCAGTTTCGGCGGCCGCGAAACAGAAGCCGGCTATCGCAAGATTCGCTATCTGGCCGGGATATTAGGCACTCGATCGTGAGCGGCGGGGCCTTCGATTGCCCCGGATCACAAAGGTAAATAAAGATATAACGTGTGGCCTATAGGCGCCGCGCGGTCGAAGGGTATAACGCGTCCGACGGGGTCTCTGCCCGGTCGGCGCCCGTGCGAGCGGATCGGTACGCGGTGCCGCAAGACCGGCGGATCCTTGATGAGGCGGAGCCAGTGCTCCGCGGAGACACGTCGCGACTGAGACGGCGTCGGCTGGGCGCAAGGTTTGAGTAGGAGTCTGCCGGTTGAGCGTCGCGGGAAAAGTCATGTCGGACGTGGCTCGGGCGCGCATCATGGCGGTCGTGCGCGTCGCCCACCATTACGGCGTCGAGCTCGACCCGAGCGATTTCCCCATAGACCCGCAGGGGGCGCTGCCCAGTCCGGCCGCTCTGGCCGAATGGGCCGCTGGCGCCGGACTCTGGGCCAAGGCGGTGCGCCTGCGCGGCTCGCAGCTCATGCGGCTCGAGAACGTCGGGCCGATCATCCTGCTTCTGAATGACGGGAACGCCGCGCTCGTCACCCAGCGCAATCCCGACAAAGGCGTCTGCTTCGTCGAGGGGCCGACCGGCACGCCTGGCGCCGGGATCGAGATCGACGAACTCCGCCTGCAGCGCGTCTGGACGAACGAAGTCCTGCTCATCCGCCGCTCGCGGACAACGACGGACGACGACGCCGACTTCTCCCTCGGCTGGCTCGCCAAGCTCGTCCTCCACGAGCGGCGCAACCTGCGCGAGATCATGACTGCATCACTGGCGGTCAGCGTTTTGCAGATTCTGCCGCCGTTCCTGGTGATGGCCGCCCTCGACCGGGTTCTTGTTCACCGGACGGTTTCGACGCTCACGTTGCTCACGCTCATGCTCGTCCTGGTGACGGCCTACGAGGCGTTGATCAGCTACGCGCGGCGCGAGATCGTGGAGGTCATGTCGACGCGGATCGATGCTCGCTTGAACGTCCACGTGTTCCGCCGCCTTCTAGCGTTGCCGATCGAGTTTTTTGAGCGCTCCCCGACCGGAGAAACGACGCATAAGGTCTCACAAGTCTTCAAGATCCGAGATTTTTTTACTGGAAAGCTCGTATCGACCGCCCTCGACTTACTGACGCTCATCGTTTTGCTACCGTTCCTATTTTACATGAGTGGCATGCTCGCGTGGATGGTTCTGATCTCATCCGCTGCCGTGGGTGGGCTGGTGATGGCGTTCCTGCCTGCTGTTCGGGCCTGCTACGGGCGCCTGATCGCGGCCGAAATTCAAAAGGGTGGTACGCTGGTCGAAACCGTTCACGGGATGCGCACGGTCAAATCGCTCGCGATCGAGGATGTGCGCAAGCGTGAGTGGGACGAGCGGGTCGCCGAATCCGGCACGGCGCGGCTTGCCGCGGGCCGCATCGTGAACTGGGCGCAGTCGCTGTCCCTTCCGCTGGAGCGTTTCATCGACCGCGGGATCCTGCTCTGCGGAGCGTATATCGTGGTCCTCGCGCCGCCCGGATCGACCGGCATCACCGCAGGCAGCTTGATCGCCTTCATGATGCTCGGCGGCCGCGTCGCCAGCCCGCTGATCAGTTTTGCCAAGCTGATGCAGGACATCGAAGAGATCCGCATGTCGGTCGGTCAGGTCGCGGAAGTGCTCAACCACCCGACCGAGACCCAAGCCACGCGGACTGGTCTGCGCCCGAGCTTCGCAGGCCAGATCACCTTCGAGGAGGTCGGCTTCCGGTATCCGGGCGCGCAGTCCGCAGCCTTGCGCGACGTCTCCTTCAGCGTGCCGGCCGGGACCATGTTGGGACTCGTCGGCCGCAGCGGATCCGGCAAGTCCACCATCGCCCGCCTTCTGCAGGGCATCAACCGAGACTACACGGGGCGCCTCAAGATCGATGGCACTGACCTGCGCGAGATCAATCTCACGCACCTGCGTCGGAGCTTCGGCGTGGTGATGCAGGATAACTTCCTGTTCCGCGGGACGGTGCGCGAGAACATCATCGCGGGCCGTCCCGGCTTGACGTTCGAGGATGTGATCCGCGCAGCTCGGATGGCGGGCGCCGAGGAATTCATCGAGCGGCTCCCCCGGGGCTACGAGACGTGGATCGAAGAGGGATCCGCAAACCTGTCAGGCGGGCAAAGACAGCGGCTCGCGATCGCGCGTGCCCTCATCACCGATCCGAAGCTGCTCATCCTGGACGAGGCGACCAGCGCGCTCGATCCCGAGAGCGAAGCGCTGGTCAACGCCAATCTTCAGCGCATCGCCAGCGGTCGGACCATGATCATCGTCTCTCACCGGCTCTCGTCCCTGCTCGATTGCAACCAGATCCTGGTGCTCGATAAGGGCAGCGCCGTCGATATCGGTCCCCACGACGACCTCGTCGAGCGCTGCGCGATCTACAAGCAGCTTTGGCAGCAACAGAATCGGCACCTCGAGGTGGCGCGTCCGAGCCAGATGTTCCTGAACGCGAGTTGACCGGAGGGCGGCGGGGGCTCGTCCCACCCGACCATCGTGGCGTCGGGCAAGAGAGGCCTCGCGTTGTATTCCGCGCATAGCAGACAGAGTTGCAGGCCTATCGATGAGTAACCCTCTCGCGAGCTGGTTCAATTTTCGAATCAGGCGGCTGCCGCCGGCGGAGGGTGACGTCGGTCCCGTCCTTCTCGAGTTTCAGTCTCCTACGGCTGCGCTCCTCGCGACGCCGGTTCGTCCCGTGGCCCGCAGCATGCTGCGCGTGGTTCTGACGATGGTAATCGCGTCGGGCGCGATCCTGGCCACGTGCCCCGTCGACGTCGTCGTCAGCGGGGCCGGGCGCATGGTCTCGACCAGCCCGACGATCGTCCTTCAGCCGCTCGAAACGTCGATCGTTCGCTCGATCAAGGTCCGCGAAGGTCAGGCCGTCCACGCGGGGCAACTTCTCGCCGAACTGGACCCGACCTTCACCGGCGCGGATGCGGGCGCCCTCGAGAACCAAGTCACCAGCTTGCAGGCGGAGGTCAATCGGCTGACAGCGGAGAGCAATGGCTCGCCGTTCCAGCCCACCGCGACCGACGCCGCGACCGTGATCCAGGTAGCGCTCTACGGGCAGCGTCAGGCGCAGTACCGATCCCAGTTGGAGAGCTTCGACCAGAAGATCAGCGGCCTGCAGACACAGCTCGCGCGCGCCGAACTCGACGCCAAAGCGTACGGCGAGCGCGCTGACATCGCGAGCGTCCTCGAAGCGAAGCGGAAGGAACTGGAGCGCCTTCAAGTGGGCAGCCAGATGAACCGGCTCGTGGCGCAGGATCAGCGCATCGAGATGCAGAGATATCTCAAGGACGCCACCGCGTCCGCAGAGCGCGCACGCAACGACCTGAACCAGATGGTTGCCGAGCGGGACGCCTTCACGCAGCAGTGGAAGTCGCAGATCAGTCAGGACATCACGCTGCGGCGCCGTAGCCTCAACGATGCGCAGGAGGGCCTGAGGAAGGCGACGCTCCGCCGGCAGCTGGTGAACTTGGTCGCCGAGCAGGACGCCATCGTCCTGAACGTCGCGAAAGTGTCCGTGGGTTCTGTCCTGCAGTCCGGTGAGCAGCTCATCACGCTCGTGCCCCGAAACACGCCGCTCGAGGTCGAGACGCGGATCGCTGCCGAAGAGGCCGGCTACGTTCACCCCGGACAGAGCGTCAGCGTGAAATTCGACACGTTCCCGTTCGTGCAGTACGGGATGGCTGAAGGTGTGGTGAAAAGCGTGAGTGCCGACAGCTTCACGGGTCAGCAGGAGACCCAGAGGGCCAGCGTCGGCGGGCAGGCAGCCAACGGTGTCTGGTTTCGCGCACGCGTGGAACTCACCGCGATCAAGTTGCACGGGCTGCCGGCAAACTTCCACATGTCGGCCGGCATGCCTGTGACCGCTGACGTGATGGTCGGGGAACGTACGATGCTGAGATATCTGTTCGCCCGCATCCTACCCGTCGGCCTCGAGGGCATGCGCGAGCCGTGAACGATCGGCCTGCTGCAGAGGCGTAAGGCGAATGAGGATCGTCGACCGATTTCTGGCTCCAGCCTCTCCAGCCGCAAGGCTGAGGCTCGGCCTCAACCTGCTGGAGAGCGGCCAGGCAAAGGATGGCGTTGCTCAGATCGGCCGGGCAGCTCAGGCCGGCTTGCCTGAAGCCCAGTATCACCTTGCGCAATGCTATCTCGATGGGACAGGGCTCCCGCGCAGCACGAAGGAAGCCGTCCGCTGGATGAGCGCCGCCGCCGAGGGCGAGCACGCGGAGGCCCAGTTCAAGCTCGCATTGCTGTGCATGCGCGGCGATGCCGGCATGGCGGAGCAAGGGTCCTCGCTCACGGACGAGCTGGCTTCCGATCCAATCAACGAGCGGAGACAGGCCGACCCTGTTACGGCGCTCCTGTGGACGCGGCGGGCCGCGGCGAACGGCTCGCCGGAGGGGCAGGCACTGCTCGGCTATATTCTTACGGCCGGTCCCGAAGCGCTGCGCGACGAGGTCGAGGGCGAGCGCTGGTATACCGCTTCGGCGAGAGCCGGCTGCCCGCAAGGGCATCTCGGTCTCGGACTGCTGCATCTCAGGAAGCAGACGCCTGACGATAACACACTTGCCGTCGCCGAGATTGAGCGGGCTGCGGCGGCCGGTCTGGGCGATGCCTTGTTTCTCCTCGGCGCGCTCACGCATGCGGGCGTCGGGGTTTCAAAGAGCGCGGAGCGCGCAGCAGAGTTGTACGCGCGCGCGGCGGAGGAGGGCATCGTCGCCGCGCAGACGAGCCTCGGTCTTGCACTTCTGAATGGCGACGGGGTCGAGAGGAACCCGCTTCTCGGAGAGACCTGGCTGAGACGCGCAGGCTTGGCAGGGGACGCACATGCCGCCGCCCTCGTCGGGCACCTGCACGCCAGAGGGGGAGACTTACCGCCGAACTTCGCGGAGGCCTCGATCTGGCTGGAGCGGGCCGCGAAGGCTGGTTACGCCGGTGCGGCACGAACCCTGAGCCAGCTCTATCAAGCCGGCATGAGTGGCGTCCAAGACGCGGAAGCAGCTGCCCATTGGCTCCGCGAAGCGGCCGACCTCGGCAATGAAAAGTCCCAGGTGGATCTCGGCAATCTGATCCTGGCCGGCGAGGGCGCGCCGGGCGATGACGTCCGGACCCGGCACTGGTTCGAACGCGGCGCCAAGCAGGGCAATCTGGCGGCGGCCTTCAACTTCGGCATCTGTCTCTCCCACGGCATCGGCGGTGGCCACGACGAGGCGCAAGCGGCCCTCTGGCTCCGGAAAGCGGCCGAGGAGATGCCGATCGCGCAGTTCTGGTATGGCCGGATGCTCGCCGAAGGCCGGGGCGTCGCGGGCGATGCCGTGGAAGGGCGCGCCTGGATCGCCCGTGCCGCGGATGCTGGCGTCCCGGAAGCGCAAGCGATGTTGGGGGAGATGATGGTCAACGGCCGCGGCGGTCCGGTCGACAGAGGCCAGGCGTTCGATCAATTCGAGCGTGCCGCCAAGAGCGGCCATATCGGCGCGATCTACGCGCTCGCTGCCATGCTCGACGGCGGATATGGACGCGAGCCTGACTTCCCGCGCGCGCTCAGTCTTTTCCAGGCGGCAGCGGAGGCGGGACACGCGGAAGCGCAACTTGCCGTAGGTCGCTACCTTGCGCGCGGACTCGCAGGCGCAAGGAATGAGGTTGAGGCGCGACGTTGGTTCAAGGCGGCGCGCGAGCAGGGTCTTCGCGATGCGGCCGTGGAACTCGAACAACTAGACCGAACAGCGTCCCAAAGAACTGGCGACGGTGGAACTACTTTCTTTGCGGCTTAACGGTATTTTGACATTGCTGAAGTGGCGGCCTACTCTCTACCGGTACCTCACATGCATTTCCATCGCGTCTAGCACCCTGCTTGTGGGGCATGCTCGGGCGGAGGAAACTCGGAGCAACGCCATGAGCGGTTGGATGGTGAAAATCACGAAGGCCGGCGATACCACCGCGCCGAAGCTTTATGCGATCGCAGAGCCGGATCCGCGCCGCGCGCTCTTTCTCGCCAACCAGGCTGCGAATGGATCGCCGCCGGAGGATCGCATCGAAACCACCGGCGAACTTTCGCCTGCCGAGATCCGAGACCTCGGGTTGGCGCCGGAGGAAGTGCGCGACGTAACCGATAACCCGCCGTCCCGCTGACAGACCCTGACCGAGAGACGTTCCCGCGTTCGCAGCAAAGCCGAACGTGGTCCGTGTCAGCATGCAGCTGGTCCGGTCTGCGTCGCGGGTGACCGGGCCGGTCGACGCGCACGCCCGGCACCGCGTAGAAACGGCGGCGAGCACATAGCCGTCGTCGCAAGGGAGGCTCGCTCAGCCACCGGCTGGGCGGCGTACCCGTGGCGGCCACGACGAGGTCGCCTATCGTTCCCGGCTTTCCTTGGTCCTTCGGTGTCGGATCCGTCGCAGGCTCCGCCGAAATGAAGAACGGGCCGGCGCGGGGGCATCCCGTGGGCGTAGCGTCCGACAAAGCCCCGCGTCGCTCACGGTCGATGACGTGGCGCCGGTCCTAAAGCAGGTCAGCGGTCCAAGCCAGACAAACCACCCTCGCAGCTTGCGACCCGTCGAATTCGCGCGTGCTGGCGTCGTGCCGGGCGGACCGTGCAGTTCCGATGCAACACTGGTCCTGGAGGACGTCAGCCGGCCGATTCCAACCCTCACTCTGCGTGGAACGTCGTGTAGGTTGAGACTGCCGCGCGTCCGGCGCGCAGGGCATTGGTCGGCTCATCCGGGTCGGCATGGCCCAGGGCCATCCCGCACACGATGATCTCATCCTCCTGGATGCCGACCTCCCGCCGGACGATGGCCGGATAGCTTGCGATGGCCGCCTGCGGGCAGGTGTCGAGTCCGGCACCGCGCGCCGCGATCATCAGGGTCTGCAGGAACATCCCGTAATCGAGCCAGCTGCCCTGTTCCAGATCCTTGTCGATCGTGAAGACGAGGCCGACCGGCGCACCGAAGAACGTGTAGTTGCGTCCGCGCTGGCGAAGCGATCCGTCATGATCACCCCGCGCGACGCCGGCGAGTTCGTAGAGCCGCCATCCGATCTCGCGGCGGCGTCCGAGATAAGGCTCGCGCCAGCGGGTGGGGTAGTACTCGTATTCCCGCGCCTCCGGCTCGCCCGCGAAGTGGGCCGCCGTCAAGGCCTCGGTGAGGCGGGCGAGGGCCGGTCCGGTCAGCACGTGCAGCTTCCACGGCTGGATGTTGCTGCCGCTCGGCGCCCGGCCCGCCAGGGCGAGCAGGCGCTCGATCAGCCCCGGATCGACCGGCCTGTCGAGGAAGCCGCGCACGCTGCGGCGGCTCTCGATCGCCTCCGCGACGCTGTCGAACCCTTCGGGGATCTCGTCCATCGACTGCTCACCCTTCGCTTCGCCCGGCCACGGTCAGACCCCGGGTGGCAGGTCGCTCCGCCATCGACGACGAGGACATGTCCAGGCTTCATCAGGATCATCACCGCGTCCATCCCGAGATCGTTGCCGACGCGTGTCTTGATCGGGTCTCGATCAAGTCTTGCGTGTGCGGACGGTGCCGACGGGCGTCCCGCAGCCCTCGTCGCACTGCAGACCCACCATCCGGTCGAGACGGTCGAGTGCGTCGCCCGGAAGGGGTGACGGCGGTTCGGCGAGAGGCCGCCTGTCCTGCGGGAGGACGGGCAGTGCCGGATGACCGGCGACCAACAGGTCCGCCATGTCGCTCATCCCTTCGCCGACGGCCCGCCTACCCGGCGCGCCGCTCGACCGGGTCGATGATCGTTAGCATGACGGTCAGCGCGATCAGCGAGGCGGAGCCGAGGAAGAGGAACACGCGGTCCCAATCGAAGTGATCGAGGATCACGCCCGTGACGAACGGCAGGAGAGCGGCCCCGGCCTGACCGCCGGTGTTCACCACGGACACGGCCAGGGGATAGGCCTCCTTCGTCGTCAGCCCGGCCGGATAGACGGTGAAGGCCGAATAGCCGAGGTTCAACAGGAACCCGGTCAGCATGAGGAGCGCTGCAAGCGTCGGCGGATCGTTCGGGGCGTGAACGAGGGCGTACATCATGAACACCGTCGAGATGGTGCTGATGAGGATCGTCGGCTTGCGCCGTTTGGCCACGATCCGGTCCGAGAACCATCCGCCGACGAGATTGCCGAGAACCCCGCCGACGAAGGGCGCCGATGAGACGAAGCCGACATTCATGATGGAGAAATGCTTGACCGTGACCAGGTAGGTCGGCAGCCACGACAGGATCACCGTGATGATGCCGCTCATCAGGAAGTATCCGGCCGCGAGGCCCCAGATGTGCGGGCTCGCGAAGGTCTCCCGGGCTGTGGCGATCGGGCGTACGACGCGCGCCCGCACCAGCCGGTCCAGGCGGCCGATCCAGCGCGGTTCCGCAGTTGCGGGGGCGGCCTCGGGGCCGGGGGCCGGGCGCTGGCCGGCCTGGATGTGGTTGGCCTCTCCCTCGGACACGAACCGGTTGCGCCCCGGATCGTCGGTGACCAGCCCATACCAGAGGAGCGAGAACACGATTCCCGGAAGGGCGCAGAAATAGAAGACGTAGGGCCAGCCGAAGGTCGTGATGATGACGGCCCCGATCGGTGGGACGAGGACAGGCCCGAACTTCGCCGCGGCGAGGAAGATCCCCACGGCCGTCCCCTTCTCCTGCGGCGGGAACCACCGATTGAGCATGGAGAGGATGGCCACCGGCAAGGGCGCCTCGGCGAGGCCGAGGGCGAGACGATTGGCCTTCATGGCGAAGGCGGAGCCGGCCGTGCCGAGAAGGCCCGTGAAGAGGGAGGTCAGCAGCATGAAGATCGGGAAGGTGCTGCGCACCCCGAACCGCCGCACGAGGAAGCCGGAGGGAATCTGCGCGACGGAGTAGCCCACGAAGAACAGGCTGATGACCGCGCCGGCTTCGGTGTTGGTCATGCCGAACTCGGCTTTCACGAACGGCAGCACGATGCCGACATTCGCCCGGTCGGCGGAGGCGAGGGTGTAGATCCCGAAGACCAGGATCATCAGAACCCAGCGGAACCGCGTGGTGCGCCCCGCTTCTGCTGCGACCGTTCGTTCGAGGTCTCCTTCGGCGGCAACCCGCTGCATGGCTTTCCTCCTCCCAGTGCAGCCGGCCACCTCTTGTGGGCGGTCCGGTGCGGTTCGATGCGCCACCTTCCGCGGCGAGGCGACGGCCGTCGTCTCAGCTCAGCCGCTCGACGGCGACGGCCGTCGCCTCGCCGCCGCCGATGCAGATCCCCGCGATGCCGCGCCGCTGTCCCCGGCGTTCGAGGGCGGCGAGCAGGGTGACGAGGATCCGCGCGCCCGAGGCGCCGATCGGGTGTCCGAGGGCGCAGGCACCGCCATGAACGTTGACCTTGTCGTGCGGCAGGTCGAGTTCGCGCATGGCTGCCATGGCGACGACGGCAAACGCCTCGTTGATCTCGAACAGGTCGACCTCGCCGAGCGACCAGCCGGTCCGCTCCACGAGGCGCCGCACGGCGCCGACCGGCGCGGTCGGGAACAGGTGCGGCGCATCGGCGAAGGAGGCGTGCCCCCGAATGACGGCGACGGGCGTGAGGCCGCGCCGCTCGGCCTCCGACAGACGCATCAGGACCAGGGCCGCCGCGCCGTCGGAGATCGACGAGCTGTTGGCGGCGGTGACCGTGCCGCCCTCGCGGAAGGCCGGCCTCAGCGCGGGGATCTTGTCGGGCCTGGCCTTGGGCGGCTGCTCGTCGGCCGAAACGTCGCGCTGGCCTTTGCCCGCCTTCACCGTCACCGGAACGATCTCCCGGGAGAACGCGCCCTCGCTCATCGCGCGTTGCGCGCGGTCGAGGGAGGCGAGCGCGTAGGTGTCCTGGGCCTCGCGGGTGAACTGGTAGGTCTGGGCGCAATCCTCCGCGAAGGTGCCCATCAGCCGGCCGGGATCGTAGGCGTCCTCCAGCCCGTCGAGGAACATGTGGTCCACGACGCGGCCGTGGCCCATCCGGTAGCCGCTCCGTGCCCGCTCCAGCAGGTACGGAGCGTTGGACATGCTCTCCATGCCTCCCGCGACGGCGACCCGGGTGGAACCGGCCCGCAGTCCATCATGGGCCATCATCACGGCCTTCATCCCCGAGCCGCACATCTTGTTGACGGTGGTACAGCCGACCGATCGGGGAAGCCCCGCCCCGAGCGCCGCCTGCCGGGCCGGCGCCTGTCCGAGCCCGGCAGGCAGCACGCAGCCGAACAGGGTCTCGTCGATGTCCTCGCCGGAGATTCCGGCCCGCTCGACGGCGGAGCGGATCGCGGACGATCCGAGTTCCGGCGCCGTCGCGCCGGAGAGATCGCCCAGGAAGCCGCCCATCGGCGTGCGCGCGAAGCTGACGATGGCGATGGGGTCGTCCGTCATGTCATCCTCCTCCTGCTGTTCCGCTCCCGATCCATCCCGCGGCGGGGGCGTCACACCGGATCGGCGGCCTTGAGCGTGTCCATGCGCCGGGACCGGGCCGGCTCCGCGGCCACGGCGGTCACCGGCCGCGCAGCCCCATCGGCGACGATCCCATCGGCGATGAGCGCGGCGATGTCCGTCTCGGACAGGCCCGCCTCCCTCAGGACATCGGCGCTGTGCTCGCCGTAGGCGGGGGCCGGACGGTCGAGGACCGGTTGCGTCTCGCTCCAGGTGCTCGGGGTCCGCAACCGGCGCACGCACCCCTCGGTGGGATGCTCTTCGGTCCGGAAGAAGCCGATCGCCTGGAGATGCGGATCCTCGAAGATGGTCTCGAAATCGTGCATCGGCGCGAACGGGACGTCGGCCTCGGCGAGGAGGACCGCCCACTCCGCCGTTGTGCGGCCGGCGAAGATCGCCGCTAAATCCGCGTACAGGTCGGCGATGTGAACGCTTCGGGCGGCCATCGTGGAGAGGCGTGGGTCGGCCTCGAAGCGCTCGGCCTGACCGATCGCCGCGTAGAAGGACCGCCACTGCGCGTCGTTGTAGAGAAGGGCGCAGAGATAGCCGTCGCGGGTGCGGAACGGGCGCCGCTCGCGGGCCAGGAGGCGGGCGTAGCCACCGCCGTCGAGGGGTGGGTCGAAGGTCCGGCCGGCCATGTGGTCGCCGAGCACGAAGGCGGTCATCGTCTCGAACATCGGCACGTCGATACGCTGGCCCTGCCCCGTGCGCGCCCGGTGGAAGAGCGCGGCGCACAGGGCGCTCACGGCGCTGAGCCCGACGATGCGGTCGGCGATGGCATTGGGCACGTAGCGCGGCTCGCAGCCGCCGGCCCGTGCGACGAGCGCCGGGATCATCGCGGCGCCCTGGATCAGGTCGTCGTAGGCCGGGCGAGCGGCGTAGGGGCCGTCCTGTCCATAGCCGAACATACCGAGGTAGACGATGTCGGCCCGCGCGGTCGCGACCGCCTCGTAGGAGAGACCGAGACGCTCCATGGCGGCGGGGCGGACGTTGTAGACCAGCGCGTCGGCCGTCTCCGCGAGCCGCAGAAGGGCGGCACGCCCCTCCGGTCGCTTCAAGTCCACCGCAAGGCTGCGCTTGTTCGCGTTGTTGTTGAGGAAGAGGCCGCCCATCCCCGGATGGCGGCCGGGGGCGATGTTGCGCACCCCGTCTCCCCCCGGCGCCTCGATCTTGATGACGTCCGCGCCCATCTCGGCGAGGGCCTGCGTCGCCGACGGGCCCATCATCACCGTCGTCATGTCGACGATGCGGATGCCGGAGAGCGGACCCATCAGAGGCCCCCGAGACTCTCGCGGCCCTTCACGAGCCGGGCCGGGCTGTAGACCATGATGCAGGCGCCCCGCTGATTGACGATGCGGTTGCGGGTCTTGACCACGCCGCGCCCCGGCTTCGCCGAGGGCCGCGACTCCAGAACCTCGCATTCGACGTGGATCGTATCGCCGGAGAAGGTCGGGGCCTCGACGGACAGCTCCATGCCGAGGAAGGCGAGGCCGGTGCCCTGCACGACCGACTGCATCAGCAGACCCTCGGCGAAGGAATAGACGAGGGCGCCGGGCACCAGCCGCCGCCCCTCGTATAGCGAGCGCTCGCGCAGGTATTCGGCATTCGTGAACAAGACTTCGACCATTCCGGTGACGCCGATGAAGGCCGTGATGTCGGCATCGAAGATGGTCCGGCCGATCGTCTTGAAGCGAAGGCCGACCGGCGTGTCCTCCCACGGCAGTCCGAGACCGACGGTCGGGATTGCAGGGCTGGCTTCCATCTTTCCTCCGCGATCATCCGTCCCGGCCGTCTTGCATTCAGCCTACGCGTTCCGCTACAAAATCGTCAATGCGATTTTATTCATCGCATACGTGATCAAACGGTGTCGTAGAACGCTCCGGGAGGGACGGCTTGTCGGAGGGCGTGCGCTTCGAGATGCGTGGGGGGACCGGCGTCATCATCCTCGATCGGCCCGAGGCCATGAACGCCTGGGACGCGGCGACGCGTCGGCGGATCGCGGATGGGCTGCATGTCTATGACCGCGATGAGGCCGTGAGGGCCGTCGTGCTCACTGGCGCGGGCGAGCGTGCCTTCGGAGCCGGACAGGATCTGCGTGAGAAACGCCCCTCGGGCGATGCCGAGGTCGATGCCTGGATCAACGCGTGGGCGGCCTTCTTCGGGGCGTTGCGGGGCCTGGGAAAGCCGCTCATCGCGGCACTGAACGGCGTGGCCGCCGGCTCGTCATTCCAGGCGGCCCTGATGTGTGATCTGCGCGTCGCGCATCCTGGCGTGCGCGTCGGCCAGCCAGAACTGAAGAACGGCATCCCCAGCAGCATGGGGCCATGGATCCTTCATGCCTGCCTCGGCCCCGCCAGGGCCGCCGAACTGGTGATGACCGGCCGGCTCGTGCCCGCCGAGGAGGCGAAGTCGCTGGGTCTCCTCGATCGGATCGTGCCGCGGGCCGACGTCCTGCCCGAGTCCCTGGCGCTCGCCGAGGAACTCGGATCCCGTCCGGCCATCGCCACCCGCCTGACCAAGGAGCGGCTGCGCGCGCTCACGGAGCCGGGCTTCCAGAGCGCGATCACCGCCTGGAAGGCGATGCTGCGCGCGGCCTCACACGACCAGGCTTCGGCCTGACACCCCAGACGGTCTGAGGACGCCCGGCGGGCGATCCAGGGAGCAGATGCGATGGATGCGGCGCCGGTACCCAGTGTTCCGATAGCGAACACCAAGCTCACGAGCTTCTACGGCGACATGACACCGCCGGAGCGCCGCGCCTTCTGGGCCTGCTTCACGGGCTGGGCGCTCGACGGCGTCGACTTCATGATCTACCCGCTCGTGCTCTCGACGATCATCGCGTCTTGGCATGTCGACCGCAGCTGGGCGGGCTTCGCCACGACGCTGACGCTCCTCGCCTCGGCCGTCGGCGGCTGGCTCGCGGGCTACCTGTCCGACCGGATCGGACGGGTGCGCACGCTGCAGATCACCGTCCTGTGGTTCTCCGTCTTCACCTTCCTGTGCGCCTTCGCGCAGGATTTCACGCAGCTCACCATCGCCCGTGCCTTCGTCGGCATCGGCTTCGGGGGCGAGTGGGCGGCCGGCGCCGTGCTGATGGGCGAGACGATCCGGCCGCAATACCGGGGCCGCGCGGTCGGCACCATCCAGTCCGCCTGGGCGGTCGGGTGGGGCGGCGCGGTGCTGCTGCAAGCCGTGGTGTTCTCGGCCCTGGAGCCCGATCTCGCATGGCGCGCCATGTTCCTGATCGGGATCTTCCCCGCCCTGCTCATCGTCTACGTGCGCCGGAACGTGGCCGAGCCGGCCATCTCCGAGACGGCGCGCGCGCAGGAGGATGGGCGCAAGCCCGGCCTGCTCGCCATCTTCGCCCCCGGCATCGTCGGTACGACGATGCTCGCGGCCATCCTGGTGGCCGGTGTCCAGGGCGGCTACTACGCCATCACCACGTGGCTGCCGACCTACCTCAAGGTCGAACGCGGTCTCACGGTCATCAATTCGACCGGCTATCTCACCGTCCTGATCCTCGGCAGCTTCGCGGGTTACCTGTACGGGGCGTGGTTCGCGGACCGCTACGGCCGGCGCCCCCTGTTCCTGACCTTCTCGGTGGGCGCCTGCGCTATCGTGCTGGTCTACACGCAGCTGCCGATCTCGAACGGGGTGATGCTGGTCCTCGGCTTCCCCCTCGGCTTCTTCGCCTCGGGGGCGTTTTCCGGGCTCGGAGCCTTCCTGACGGAGCTGTTCCCGACCCACCTGCGCGGGTCCGGCCAGGGCTTCGGCTACAATTTCGGGCGCGGCCTCGGTGCCCTGACCCCGACGCTGGTCGGCTACCTCTCGTCGGTCATGCCGCTCGCGACCGCGATGGCGGTGTTCGCGGGCGTCGCCTACGGGGTCATGTTCGTCGCCGCACTCTGCCTCCCGGAGACGAGGGGCCGCGACCTGCAGGCCATCGACCAAGCACCGGCGCGGCCATGACGGTGACGGGACGGAAACGGCGCCCGTCAGCCGAGATGGCGCGCAATGGCCGCGCGCAGTTCGGCGACGAGGAATTCCGACTGGGCCTCGATGGTGCTGGACAACCCGCCGAGGCCGAGCCCGATCGGCTGGCCCGCCACCGAGTCGGGCAGCAGCATGCCGACGATGCCGGCCCCCGCCACCACGCGATCCATCGAGAGGGCGTAGCCGCGGGCCCGTACGGCGGCGATCTCGGCCCGTACGGCCGCGAGCTCGACCAGCGGCTCGTCGCGTCCCTCGCGGAACCGGTTCACCCGCGCGATCCGGGCCTCAACCTCCGCGTCGCTCATCCCCGACAGGAGCAGCACGCCCATGCCGGATGTCGCGAGCGGGCGCACGGTGCCGCGGGTGATGTGCAGGCGCATCGGCTTGGTGGCGGGAATGGCATCGATGTAGGTGGCAACGATGTCCGTGGCGTTGCCGAGCAGGACCGTCTCGCCCGTCCGCAGGCTGAGATCGTGCATCATCTGCGCGATACGGCCGTCGGTGACACCGACATGGACCCACCGTCCCAGCAGCGGAACGCGCGCGGTCGGGACGACGGCACGCCCATCGGCCGTGTCTGCGAGATAGCCTCGGTCGATCAGGGATCCCACGAGCATCGATGTGCTCGACTGGGGGATCTCCAGGGCGCGGGAAATCTCGGACACGGTGGCGGGCCGCTCGATGCGGTCGAAATATTCCAGGATGTCCAAGACCCGCGTGGCGGACTTGACTTGGGACCCCTCGGGCTTCGGCTTGCGCGGTCTGGCCATGATCCGAGATTCATCACCCATGCGATCTTCGAAATCAAATGGGCGATTATAGCCGCGGCCCTTGCGGCGGGCGGTCGATCGAGGCTCCAGAGGGGTGACGCATCGTGAGCTTGTGGCAGCCCTGCATCGATCCCGCCTATGTCGAAGGCCTTCGGGCCTTCGCAGCGGCGCACATCGCCCCCGAGGCCGACGCGATCGACCGGGAGGACGTCTACCCCACGGGCCTCGTGAAGGCGCTCGCGGTGGCCGGCTACAACGCGGCGACGACGGAGCCGCGCTACGGGGGCGGCGGCCTGGGATACGGCCACGCGGCGGCGATCTTCGAGGAAGTCTCCTACGCCAGCGCGGCGGTCGGCATCTCGCTGATCACGATCTTCCAGGCGCAGACGATCCTCAAGCTCTTCGGCTCGGACCGGCTGAAGATCGAGTACCTGCCGCGCTTCGCGGAGGGGCTGATCTCCTCCTACGCCCTGACGGAGGCGAGCCACGGCAGCGACATCCGCAGCCTCGACACCAAGGCCGTGCGGGAGGGGGCGGGCTGGACGATCCGGGGGGAGAAGTCGTTCATCACCTCGGGGTCGGGCGCAGAGTTCTTCATCATCCTCGCCGAGACCCAGGCGGGCATTTCGGCCTTCGCCGTGCCGGGGGACACGCCGGGCCTCTCCACCTATGTCGGCACCAACTCGGCCACCTTCGGCCTGCGCAACGGGCCGCACGTGAACCTCGTCCTCGACGGCGTGCGGCTGCCGGAGCACGCGCTCATCGGCACCGACGGCAAGGGCATCCGCCAAGCGGTCGGCACCCTGAACTATTCGCGCACCCTGGCGGCGGCCATCAGCATCGGCATCGCCCGGGCGGCCTTCGACGGTGCCCTTGCCTTCGCGGGCAACCGCCGCGCCTTCGACAAGCGGGTCGCGGAGTTCCAGGGCATCCAGTGGTACTTCGCCGACATGCTGAGCGAGATCGATGCCGCGCGGCTGCTCGTCTACCGGGCCGCACGGGCCCTCGACGACGGTCTCGAGACGGAGCGCTACGGCAGCGAGGCCAAGCTCAAGGCGGCCGCGGTGGCGACGCAGGTCGCCTCCCAGGCGGTGCAGATCTGCGGGGCCTACGGCACGATGGAGACGGCGCCGTTCGGCCGCTACCTGCGCGACGCCAAGGCCTACGAGATCGCGGGGGGCTCCGCCGAGATCCTGCGCAACACCATCGGCAAGTATCTCCTCTCGCATCTGGGTCCGGCGGTGCAGCCATGACCGCGCCGGCGATGATCACCGACCTCCTCGCCGCGCACGCCGCCGCAACGCCCGACCGGCCCTTCGCCGTGACGGAGGATGGCGTCCACGGCTACGCGGCGATCCATGAAGCGGCCCTGCGCACAGCCGGGCGCTTGGCCGGGGAGGGGATCCGATCCGGTGATCACGTCGCCCTGGCCGCCGGCAACTCGGCAGCCTATCTGGTCGCATGGTTCGGGATCATGGCCGCCGGCGCGGTGGCGGTGACCATCAATCCCGCCCTCGTCGGGGACGGGCTGGCCTACGTCCTGCGCCAGTCGGATGCCCGGCTGCTGATCGCGGACGATGCGTTCCTGGACGGTCCCTTCGCCGGCCTCGGCGAGTCCACGCCGGACATGCCGCTCCTACGGATCCGGAACGAGGGTGCTTTCCTGGCCGAGGCCGCCGGATGGCCCCTGTCGACGGCGCTGGCGGAACGTCCGGCCTCGGCGCCCGCGACGATCCTCTACACGTCGGGCACGACCGGGGCGCCGAAGGGCGTCGTGAACAGCCATGCCGCCTATCTGGCTGCCGGGCGCCACACCGTCGCGATGGTGGGGCTCACCCCTGCGGATCGCTGCATGGTGGTCTTGCCCCTGTTCCACGCGAACCCGCAGATGTACGCGGTGATGTCGGCCCTCCAAGTCGGTTCGGCCCTGGTCCTGCGGGAGCGGTTCTCGGCGGGCCGGTTCTTCGAGGACGCGGCGAAGTTCGGAGCCACGGGCTTCACCTTCGTCGGAACGGTGCTGGCGATCCTCGCCGCCCGCCACACGAAGCCGCAGCGGGATCACATCCTTCGCTTCTGCCTCGGCGGCGGCGCGCCGCTCTCCGTGTGGCACGAGGTCGAGGAGCGGTTCGGCATCAAGGTCCACGAGCTCTACGGCATGACCGAGATCGGCGGCTGGGTGACCGCCAACACGCTCACCCACACGCGCCACGGATCCTGCGGCCAAACCCGGCCGGACATGGAGGTGCGCGTGGTGGATGCCGACGACCGGATCCTCGGCCCCGACGCGGCCGGGGAGATCGTGGTGCGTCCCCGAGAGCCCGACGTGATCCTGTCGGGCTACTATCGCCAGCCGGACAAGCTCGCCGAGGCGTGCCGGAACCTCTGGTTCCACACCGGAGACCTCGGCCGGTTCGATGCCGACGGCTACCTGTGGTTCCAGGGCCGCTCGAAGGAGCTGATCCGCCGGGCCGGGGAGATGATCGCGCCCGCCGAGATTGAGACCCGCCTGCTCAAGCTTCCGGGCGTCCTGGACTGCGCGGCGGTCGCGGTGGCGGATCCGATCCTGGGCGAGGAGATCAAGGTCGCGGTGGTGCGCGCCGGTGATGCGGCGCTCCAGGCCGGCGCCGTCCGCGCCTATCTCGCCGCGCATCTTCCGGCCTTCATGCTCCCGCGCTACGTCGAGTTCCTCGACACGCTGCCGAAGACCGAGACCGAGAAGCTCCAGCGCCACAAGCTCACCTACCTCAACGACCAGGTCGAGGACCTGCTCGCCCCAGACGCACGGTGAATCGCGATGATCAAGGACCGCATCTTCCTCGTGACCGGGGCGGCGTCCGGCCTGGGCGCCGCGGTGGCGCGGATGTTCGTCTCCGAGGGCGGGCGCGTGGTGCTGGCCGATATCGGCCGCGAGTCCGGCGAACGGGTCGCGGCGGAGCTCGGCGAGGCGGCGCGCTTCTCCCCGTGCGACGTGACCCAGGAGGCCGATGGGCAGGCCGCCGTGCGCCTCGCCCTCGATGCGTTCGGCCACCTCCACGGCCTGGTGAACTGCGCCGGCGTCGCCCCCGGCGAGAAGGTCGTCGGCCGCGACGGCCCTCACCGGCTCGACAGCTTCGCCCGGGCGATCGCGATCAATCTCGTCGGCACCTTCAACATGATCCGGCTCGCCGCCGATGCCATCTCGCGGGAGGAGCCGCAGGCGGACGGCCAGCGCGGCGTGATCGTCAACACCGCCTCCATCGCCGCCTTCGACGGGCAGATCGGGCAGGCGGCCTATGCCGCCTCGAAGGGCGGCGTCGCCGCACTGACCCTGCCGGTGGCCCGCGAACTCGCCCGCCACGGCATCCGCGTTGTCACGATCGCGCCGGGCATCTTCGAGACGCCGATGATGGCGGGCCTGCCGGCGGATGTGCAGGAGAGCCTCGGGAAGACCGTGCCCTTCCCGCCGCGCCTCGGCAGTCCGTCCGAATACGCGGCGCTGGTGAAGCACATCTGCGAGAACCCGATGCTCAACGGCGAGGTGATCCGCCTCGACGGCGCCCTGCGCATGCCGCCGCGCTGACGGCGGCACTTAGGCAGAATCGTCCCCGGCATCCGCCTGAGCGAGGATCTTGTGGGCCAGCCGCAGGTGCATGGCCTCGATCATGCGCCCGTCCAGGGTGAGCACGCCCGCGTCGGGCGACGCCGCGAAGGCGTCGCGCACCGCTTGCGCCCAGGCGATCCGCTCCGGCCCCGGCGTGAAGGCTCGCCGCACCGGATCGATCTGGTCCGGGTGGATGCAGAACTTGCCCGAGAAGCCGTCCTCGGCAGCCGCGCGGGCTTCGCGGTCGAGCCCAGCTGCGTCCCGGGGATCGGTGAACGGGGTATCGATGGCAGGGACGCCCGCGGCTGTGGCCGCGAGCAGCGTCATCGCCCTGGCCTGCATCACCGGCGCCGAATAGAGGCCCGCCCCGTTCCGCGGCGCAACGCCGAGGTCGCCGGCGATATCCTCGGCACCGAAGGCCAGGGCCACCAGGCGGGAGGACACGCCGCGATAGTCGAGCCCGTGGATCGACGCTGCGGTCTCCGTCACCAGAGGCAGGATCGCGATCCTCCCCTGCGGCAGGCCGTAAGCAACCTCCAGCGCCGAGATCTGGTGATCGAGGATCGACAGATCCGCCGGACCGGCGCATTTCGGCAGGACGATCGCGGCCGGCCGCGCCTTCACCGCCGCCGCGAGGTCGGCGAGATGCCAGGGGGTCGTCCGCGCGTTGATCCGGATCAGGACATCGTCGCGGTCGAGGCCGGCGAGCGTCGCAGCCACGAGATCGCGGGCGGCGTCCTTGCCCGCCGCCCCGACCGAGTCCTCGAGATCCAGGATCGTGCCGTCAGCCCCCGCAGCCAGAGCCTTGGCGATCTTGCGGGGGGAATCGCCGGGGGCGAACAGGAGCGTCCGCAGCTTCATGGCCGTGCCTCCACGGGGCGGAGGCGCATCAACGCCGAGCGGGTGCAGAGGGCAACGGTCTCGCCCCGCTGGTTGAATGCCTCGTGGCGGAAGGTGACGATCCCCGCATCCGGCCGCGACCGGCTCTCCCGGCTTCCCAGGACGGTGGTGCGCACGGACAGGGTGTCGCCCACGAAGACCGGGCGGGGAAACGTCACGTCGGTCATGCCGAGATTGGCCACGGTCGTGTCGAAGGTGGTGTTGTGCACGCTCATGCCGATCATCAGGCCGAGCGTGTAGAGCGAGTTGACCAGGGGCCTGCCGAACTCGCTACCGGCCATGTGGTCGGCATCGAGATGGACCCGGGCGACGTTCATCGTCATGCCGCAGAACAGGACGTTGTCGGCCTCGGTGACCGTGCGCCGCCATTCGGCGTCGATCACCAGTCCGTCGGTGAAATCTTCGAGGAACAGCCCCGGCATCCTCACGCCCCCACGAAGGTCGGCGCGCGCTTGTCCAGGAAGGCCGCCACGGCCTCCCGGTGGTCGGCGGTGGCATGGGCGAGGGCCTGCATGGCGGCGGCCGTCTCCAGATGCTGGTCGAGCCGCCCCGAGCGCCCGGCCCAGAGGAGCCGCTTGGTCATGCGCACGGCATGGGGCGGGTTCGCCGCGATCCGCCGGGCGAGGCCGCGCGCCTCCTCGAGGAGCCGGTCGGCCGGGACCACCCGCGAGACGAGCCCGCAGGCGAGGGCGTCGGCCGCCGCGACCCGCTCGCCCGTGAGCGCCATCTCGCACGCCTTCGAGAAGCCCACCACGCGCGGCAGCAGCCACGCCCCGCCATCGCCCGGCATCAGGCCCAGGGTGACGAAGTTCTCCGCGAACCACGCCGCCTCGGAGGCGATGCGGATGTCGCACATGCAGGCGAGATCGCAGCCGGCCCCGACCGCCGGGCCGTTTACCGCCGCGATGACCGGGACTTCCAGGCGCTCGAACGCGAGGGGAATGCGCTGGATACCCTGCTTGTAATTGAGGCGCGTGCGGGCGGGGAGGGAGTCGCTTAGGCCGCCGGCCTCGCCCATGGTCTTGATGTTGCCGCCGCTGGAGAAGACCGAGCCGGCGCCGGTCAGCACGGCGACCCGCGCCTCCCGGTCGGTGTCGAGGCGGTCCAGGGCGGCGAGGACGGCTTCCACAACCTCCGGATCGGAGATCGGATTGCGCTGCTCGGGACGGTTGATCGTCAGCGTGACGATTCCCTCCGCGGCTTCGTACAGGATGGGGTCGGTCATGTTGGTCCCTTGGGAAATGAGGTGCGGGCGGCGTCTCCGGTCACCGGAGGCCGAGCCCCCTGGCGATGATGCCGCGAAGGATCTCCCGGGCGCCGCCCCGGAGGGAGAAGGACGGGACGCTCATCACCGTGCGGGCGAGGACCTCGCCGAACCGGCGCGTCGCCGGCTCGTCCGGGTCGAGGGCGACGAGGGCGCGGGCCACATCGGGGATCGCCTGCTCGAAGACGCTGCCGAGATCCTTGACGATGGCGGCCTGGAGCGCCGGGTCCGCCCCGTCCTGAAGCAGGCGGGCGACCCCGCGCGACAGGCGGCGGAGGACGATCAGGTGGGCGGTGAGCCTCCCGACGGCGACGGCGGCCTCGTCGCCCGGCGCCCGGCCGAGCAGCCGGATCAGCTCCACGAGGAGCGTCATGGAGGACAGGAAGCGCTCGGGGCCGCTGCGCTCGTTCGCCAGTTCGGCGGTGACCTGCTTCCATCCCTCGCCGAGGCGGCCGATCAGGTTGGCCTCCGGCACGAACGCGTTCTCGAAGACGACCTCGTTGAAATGGTGCGCGCCCTGCAGGTCGATGATCGGCCGGATCGTGACGCCTGGCGTGTCGCGCAGGTCGATGAGAAGCTGGCTCGTGCCCTCGTGCCTCTGCGCCTTCGGGTCGGTCCGGCAGAACAGGACCATGACGTGCGATTCGTGCGCGTAGGTCGTCCAGAGCTTCGTTCCGTTGACCCTGAAACCGCCGGGCACCGGCTCGGCTCGGGTGCGCACGGCCGCGAGGTCCGAGCCGGAATCCGGCTCGCTCATGCCGATGCAGGCGAAGCACGCGCCCGCCGCGATCCGGGGGAGGTAGGTCGCGCGCTGCGCCTCCGTCCCGAAGCGCAGGATGAGCGGCCCGGTCTGGCGATCCGCGATCCAGTGGGCGGCGACCGGCGCGCCGGCCGCCAGCATCTCCTCCAGCACCACGTAGCGTTCGAGGGCGGAACGCTCCCGGCCGCCATAGGCCCTCGGCCAAGTCATGCCGATCCAGCCCCGCTCGCCCATCCGGCGGCTGAAGCCGGCGTCGAACCCGGTCCACGAGCCGGTGCGGGCCTCGGCCGGCATGTCCTTGAGTTCGTCGCGCAGGAAGGCGCGGATCTCAGCGCGCAGCTGCTCCGCCTCAAGCGAGGGCGGCGCGTCGGGAAAGCTGAAACGCTCCATGTCAGACGGCCTCCGCCGGCGTCCGCGCGCCGACATCCGTGACGAAGGACCAGAACCCATCAGCTCCGGCGGCGAGGGCGAGACGGCCGAGGTACAGGCTCCAGACCCGCTCCGACCCGAACTCGTCCCGCCACGCCCACAGGCGCTTGGTGAAGACGTGCAGGGGATGCTCCGCGGTGATGCCGATGGCCCCGTGGACCTGGTGGGCGATGGCGGCTCCGATCCCCGCCGCTTCCCCGGCCCGAACCTTGGCCGCCGCGATCGTCGCGGTGCCGTCGGGCAGGCCGAGGGCGTCCGCCGCCAGCGCGGCGGCCGCACCCGCCGCTGCCGCCTGGCCCGCGAGGACGGCGATCTGCTGCTGGACCGCCTGCTGCTTGCCGATCGGCTTCCCGAACTGCACGCGCTCGTTGGCATAGCGAACCGTGAGGTCGAGGATGCTCTCCAGCGCGCCGGCCATCTCCTGGACCCGCAGCGCCGCTCCGGTCGCGCGCAGGCGCTCCGCATCCCATGAAGCGGGGAGGGGACGCACAGCGCTCGCCGGGAGCCCGGCACGCAGGGTCAGATCGGCGCGCGGGAGGTCCGCGCGCTTGCGGTCCTCGGCCACCGACCAGCCGGATCGCGGAACCCGGGCGGCCCAGGTTTCGCCCTCGTGCGCCAGGAGCAGGACAAGCGTCTCTGCGGTGCATCCCCAGGGCACGCCGGCGACGGTGCCGGCGAGCGTCCATTCACCCCCGTCGCCGGATCGTCGAGCCGCGAATCCTGCGCGCGGAGCCGCCAGCGATGCCGGCCCCTCGGAGGGCGGCAGATCCGCCTCGGCCAGCAGCCAGTTCGCCACCATCGTCTCCCCGAGGGGAAGCGTCCCGACGGACCGGCTCGCGACCCGCACGAGTCCGAGGGCGGCGGCCGGTTCGAGGCCTGCCCCGCCCTTCGCCTCGGGCACGAGCGCGAGGGGCAGGCCGGTCTCGTCGAGGGCGCGCCACGCCGCCTCGCTCCAGCCGGTCGCGCCGCCGATGCGATCCGCCGGGAAGAGGGCGGCGTAAAGGCGGGTCGTCGTCGCGGCGAGGATGTCGAACAGGTCGTCCATGCGCGTGTCCCTTCGTGTCGTTGCCCGCCCGTCAGGGAGCGGCAGCCTCCGGCACGGCGAGAATTTCCGCCGCGACGAGGGCTTCGATCCGATCCTCCGCGATGCCCCACGCCGCCAGTACGCCTCGCGTGCCCTCGCCGCGCCGTTGTGGCGGCGACGGAGGGCCCGCCGGCGTGCGGCTGAAGCGCGGCGCCGGGGCCGGCTGCGTCACACCCTCGACCGTGACGAAGGTGCCGCGCGCGGCGTTGTGGGGGTGGCCGGCCGCCTCCGCCATCGTCAGGACGGGGGCGAAACAGGCGTCGGTCCCTTCGAGAATGGCGCACCACTCGGCGCGCGTTCTCGTCAGGAAGAGGCGGGTGAGGCGCTCCCGCAGGCGCTCGTCGTCCGCCGTGTCCGCCGGGATGCCGATCAGGCGAAAGAACTCGGCGCGGAACCGCGGCTCGATGGGGGCGATCGAAACGTACGCGCCGTCGCGGCAGGCGTAGGTGTCGTAGAGGGCCGACCCGGAATCGAGCAGGTTCGTGCCCCGCTCCAGGCTGTGCAGGCCCGCGGCGTAGAGACCGAAGAAGGTCGTCATCAGCGATGCGGCCCCGTCGGTCATCGCCGCATCGACGACCTGACCCTGGCCCGTCCGCCCGGCCTCGATCAGCGCGCAGGCCACACCGAAGGCGAGGTAGAGCGCGCCACCGCCCATGTCGGCCACGAGGTTGAGGGGCGGCGCCGGCTTGTCCCCCGCCCGGCCGATGGCCGCGAGGGCGCCCGTGAGCGCGAGGTAGTTCAGATCGTGCCCGGCGGCCTTCGCGAGGGGCCCGGATTGGCCCCAGCCGGTCATCCGCCCGTAGACGAGGCGCGGGTTACGGGCCAGGACGACCTCCGGCCCGAACCCCATCCGCTCCATCGTACCCGGCCTGAACCCCTCGACCAGGGCATCCGCCCCGGCGAGGAGGTCGTGGACGAGGGCGACGGCCCGGGGGTCCTTCAGGTCGATGGCGACCGAGGGACGCCCGCGCCGGGTCAGGTCGAGGGCGTCGGGCCGGGCGATGCCGAGATCGGCCGGAACCGTCCGGTCGAGCCGCAGGACGTCGGCCCCGAGGTCGGCGAACAGCATCGCCGCCATCGGGGCCGGTCCGATCCCGGCGAACTCGACGACGCGCAGTCCCGCCAAGGGCCCGGGCCGTGTGGTCGGTAGCGACGGCACGGGGCTCACATCCGCGACGGAAGCCAGAGCACGATCGCCGGGAACGCGACAAGGATGGCGATGGCGATCAGGTGGGCGACGAAGTGCGGCCAGATCCCGTGAAAGACGTCGGAGACGGGCCTGTTCGCGTAGCGTGCCACGATGAAGCAGTTGAGCCCGATGGGCGGGGTGATCATCCCCACCTCCGCCGTCACGATCTTGACGACGCCGAACCAGATCGGATCGAAGCCGAGGCTCTTGATCAGCGGCAGCACGATCGGGACCGTCAGCACCAGGATCGCGATCTGGTCCATGAACGAGCCGAGGACGATGTAGCCGCACAGGATCAGCGTGATGATGATCCACCGGGAGACTTCGAGGCCTCCTACCCAGTCGACGAGACCCTGGGTGACCTGCGTGATCGTGAAGAAGTAGCCGAAGATGCTCGCACCGACGAGGATCATCGTGATCATGCACGTACCCTGGGCGGCATGCTGGAAGCTCTTCACGCCGCTGGCGAAGGTGAGCTTCCCCCGTTGCAGGGCCAGGAAGAAGGCGCCGAGGGCCCCGAAGGCGGAGGCTTCCGTGGGGGTCGCGACGCCGGTGTAGATGACGCCCGTCACGATGCCGAAGAGGATCAGCATCGGGCCGACCGACCGGAGCATCCGCAACCGGTCCGCCCAGGGAACGCCGCGGACGGACGGCGCCCGGCGCGGATCCTCCCAGACCAGAAGGAGGATGGTCAGCATGATGGTGATGGTGACGAGGATCGCCGGGATGATGCCGCTGACGAGGAGCTTCCCGATATTCACTTCGGCCAGCAGACCGTAGATCACCAGGGCGATGCTGGTCGGCAGCAGCATGGACAACGTGCCCGAGATGGCGACGACGCCGGCGGCCATGCGGGGCTCGTAGCCCTGCTTGAGCATCGCCGGCAGCGAGGTCGACGACAGGGTGGCGGCCGAGGCGGTGCTCGATCCGCAGATCGCGCCGAAGCCGGCTCCCGCGAGGGCGGTCGCCATGCCGAGGCCGCCGGGGATCCGGCCGACCCAGGCAGCGGCCGCCCGGAACAGGTCGTCGGCGACGCCGCTCACCAGCACCAGTTCCGCCATCAGGAGGAACATCGGGATCGTCAGGAGTTCGTAGGAGCTGACCACCGAGAGCGGCGACGTCTGGAGGATGCCCATCACCATGCCGGGACCGCCGAGCGCCCAGAGGCCGGCGGCCCCCGAGACGGCCATGGCGAACCCGACCGGAAGCCCGATCGCGAGCAGGGCGAACAGCGCGAGGACGACGGCGAGAACGATCATTCGAAGCCCCTCTGGGCAACGGCCTCGGAGGAGCCCGCGATGGCCGGCAGCGGAATGACCTCGCGTCCGCCCGCGAGGGTCGCGAGATGGCACAGGCCCGACACGGCGAGGCGCAGCGTGAGGAGTCCGGCCCCGAGCGGCACGAAGATCAGCGAGGCCCAGGTCGGCCAGGAATAGCTCCCCGCCAGGACATCGCCGGCCTGGTAGGCCTCCCAGGTCCGGGCCGCGCTCGTCTCCGTCAGGAGCCCGAAGAACCCGGCCGAGAGCGTGCAGATCAGGACTTCGCAGATCCGGCGGCCCTTCCGCGGAAGGGCGTGGTGCAGGAGGTCGACGTTGATGTGCCCGTTGGCCGCGAAGGTCGGCGACAGGGCGAGGAAGAACAGCGCGACGATGACGTAGAGGGAGATGAAGTCGTAGGACCAGCCGAAGGGGCGGTTGAACAGGTAGCGCATCGCCACGTCGATCCCGACGATCCACATGATGGCGAAGAGCGCGAGGGCCGCGAGATAGGAGGCGACCGTCTCGATGACGCGCAGCGCGCGGTCGAGGCTAGCGAGCAGCGTCATCGCCGGCCTCCCGATGCGCCATGGCTCGTCCCGGCCCCGTTCGGGCCAAGGCAGTAACGGTCATGCGGCGTACCCTCCCGGATCGAGGCTCGCGCCTGTCCCGGCGCGTCGTCTCAGTATGACTTCGGCAGCCCGAGGACTTTCTCGGCGATGAAGCAGAGGATCAGCTGCGGGCTGACCGGCGCGATCCGCGGGATCATGATCTCCCGCAGGTATCGTTCGACCTGATACTCCCGCGCGTAGCCGAAGCCGCCGTGGCTCATCACGGCACGCTCGCAGGCTTCGAACCCGGCTTCCGCCGCGAGATACTTGGCGGCGTTGGCGGACGCGCCCGCGGGCTTGCCCGCATCGAACTGCCACGCGGCCGACAGGGTCATGAGCTGCGCCGCCTCGAGCTTCATCCAGCTGTCCGCCAGGGGATGCTGGATCGCTTGGTTCTGTCCGATCGGCCGGCCGAACACGATTCTCTCGCGGGCGTAGGCGGCGGCCCGTGCCAGAGCCGCCCGCCCGAGACCGACCGCCTCGGCCGCGATCAGGATCCGCTCCGCATTCATCCCGTGCAGGATGTACGCGAAGCCTTTTCCTTCCTCGCCGATGCGGTCTTCCACCGGGATCTCGAAATCGTCGAAGAACACCTGATTGGTGTCGACGCACTTGCGGCCCATCTTCTCGATCTCGCGGGCCTCGACCCGGTCGCGATCGATCCGGCAGTAGAACAGGCTCAGGCCGTCGGCGGGCCGCCGCGTCTGCTCGATCGGCGTCGTGCGGGCGAGCAGCAGCATCCGGTCGGCGACCTGGGCGGTCGAGATCCAGACCTTCTGGCCGTTCACCACGTAGCGGTCGCCCCTGCGCTCGGCGCGCGTCTTCAGGCGGGTGGTGTCGAGGCCGGTATCGGGCTCGGTGACCGCGAAGCAGGCCTTGTCGTCGCCCGCGATCAGCGGCGGGAGCATCCGGCGCTTCTGCTCCTCGGTGCCGAAGACCACGACGGGGTTCAGCCCGAAGATGTTCATGTGGACCGCGGAGGCGCCGGACATGCCGGCCCCGGATTCGGCGATCGCGCCCATCATGATGGCGGCTTCGGTGATGCCGAGGCCCGATCCGCCATAGGCTTCGGGGATGCAGATGCCGAGCCAGCCGTCGCGGGCCAGGGCGGCGTGGAACTCGGTCGGGAAGCCGCCCTGCCGGTCTCGCTCGGTCCAGTACGCGTCGTCGAACCCGGCGCAGAGCCCCAGGATCGCTGCGCGGATGGCGTCCTGCTGTTCCGAGAGGGCGAAGTCCATGATCGGCCTCCTCAGGCTGCGGGAGCGAGGGTGACACCGGCCGCCGCGAGGCCGGCGATGTCGGAGTCCGAGAAGCCGGCCTCGCGCAGGATCGCCGGCCCGTCCTGCCCGAGCCGGGGGGCGGGACGGCCGATGGACGCCGTGCTGCGGGAGAAGGAACCGGGGATGCCCGGCATGGACAGCCGACCCTCGGTCGGGTGGTCGATCTCGACGAAGAAGCCCTTCGCCGCGAGGTGGGCATCCTCGATCAGGTCGTCGAGGCTGGCGAGGCGGCAGACGGGGATGTCCGCGCCTTCGAGCAGCGTGACGCACGCCTCGGTCCCGAGGGTGGCGAGGATCTCGGCCACCATCCCGTAGATCGCGTCGATGTGCCGGGTGCGTTCGCTGATCGTCGCGAAGCGCGGGTCGTTCGTCCAGATCTCCGGGCGCCCGATGGCGGTGAAGAACCGCCGCCACTGCCCGTCATTGTAGATGAGGGCGCAGACGAAGCCGTCGCGGGTGGCGTAGGGACGCCTGTCCGGCGACAGGAGCCGCGCATAGCCCGGGGGCCCGAGCGGCGGATCGAAGAGGCGCCCGCCCATGTGATCGGCGAGGACGAAGCTCGCCATCGTCTCGAACATGGGGATGTCGAGGCGCTGGCCCTCGCCGGTGCGCTCCCTGTGCCAGAGGGCGGCCATGATGGCGCCGACCCCGTAGAGCCCGACCACGCGGTCCACCAGGGCCAGCGGCACGTAACGCGGGGCAGCGCCGCCCGCCTGGACCGCGAGGCTCGGCAGGGCGGCGGCGCCCTGGATCAGGTCGTCGTAGGCCGGGCGGGCGGCCAGCGGGCCGTCCTGACCGAAGCCGAACAGCCCGGCATAGACGATATCCGGCTTCACGGCGGCGATGGCGTCGTAGCCGATGCCGAGGCGCGCCATGACCTGCGGCCGCATGTTGTAGACGAGAAGGTCCGCCCGGGCGGCGAGCGTCAGCAGCGCGTCCCGCCCCGCCGCCTGCTTGAGGTCGAGCACGAGGCTGCGCTTGCCGCGATTCACCTGAAGGAAGATCGCGCCCATGCCCGGGTTCCGGAACGGGCCGAGCCCGCGCACGGGATCGCCGCCGGGCGATTCCACCTTCACCACCTCCGCGCCCATATCGGCGAGGGTCTGCGTGGCGTAGGGCCCCATCAGGGTGTTGGTGAGGTCGAGGACCCGGAGGCCGTGGAGCGGACCCGCCATGGCGCTCAGTGGGTTCGGGCGAGGGCGTTGCGGAAGGCGTCGAGCACGGCGGTTCCCGGCTTTCCGCGCTTGTCGAGGCTCGTCGCCCAATCCTTCGCGATGGCGTCCGACGCCGTGACGAGTTCGGTCCGGTCGGCCTCGGGGAAGGGTTCGAGCGTCACGCCCTTCCCGCGCAGGGTCTCCTGATCCCGCGACGAATCCCGGTCTGCGGCCTCGCAGGCGTGCCGGGTGGCTTCCTGTCCTGCCTGTTCGAGGGCGGCGCGCGCGTCGGGTGAGAGGCGCTTCCAGCGGTCGAGGCCGATGACGTAGGTGAGGGCCGCGCTGCCGAGGTTGATCCCGGTGGTGCCGAATTTCGTGAGCGCGCCGAGGTCGTACGAGACGACGCTGGCATAGGGGAACAGCAGGCCGTCCACCGTGCCCCGCGACAGGCTCTGATAGAGGTCCGGTGCCGCCATGCGGACGGGGATGCCGTCGAAATGCTTCACCGTGGCGTCCATCGCACCGCCGGTGGTGCGGACCTTCAGCCCGGCCATCGACTTCAAGCCCTCGATCCGCCGACTCGCGGTGAAGAGCTGGTAGGCCGGCGCCACCAGGGTGAAGAGCATGTGCACGCCGTTCGGCTTGAACTCCGCCTCGTCGATCGGGCCGGTGCGGGCGAGGCTGTCGTAGGCGAGGGTGCGCTGGCAGGCCGTCACGAACGGACCGGGCAACTCGGCCACGGCCGAGAGGGGCATCTTGTCGGAGGTGTAGGAGGGCACGACGTAGCCGACATCGACGATGCCGCTTCGCGTCAGGCTCAGGAGATCCTTCGCCTTTCCGAGCTGTTCGGCGGGGTAATACTCGAAGGCGACCTTGCCGCCCGAGATCTCCTTGACGCGGTCCATGAAGAAGCGCGTTCCGGACTCCGCGAAGAAGTGCCCGACCGGCAGGCTGTCGGCGAGGCGCAACCGCTCGTCGGCCCGCGCCGCCGCCGGGACAAGGAGCGCCGCCGCGACGGAGATGAGGAGCCGTCGCATCATCGGGAGGCCTTCTCGAATGCATCGAGCACGAGCGTGCCCGGCTTGCCGCGGTCGTCCAGTTCCTTGGCCCAGAGCCGGCCGATGCCGGACATCTCCCTTTCGACGGTGGCCTTGTCGGCGTCACTCAGGGCGATCTCGGAGACGCCCTTCACCCTCAGGCGCTCCTGATCGTCCCGCTCCTGCGCCTCGGAGATCTGGCAGCCGCGCTCCGTGGCCTCCCTGCCGACGCTGCGCAGGGTCTCCTGCACCGCCGGCGGCAGGGTGCGCCATTTGCGCTCGCTGATGACGTACATGACGACGAAGCTGCCGAAATTGGCACCCTGCGTGGCAGATTTCGTCAAGTCCTGCAGATCGTACGAATAGATGGACGAATACGGAAACAGCATCCCGTCGATCGTGCCGCGGGATAAGGCTTGATACACGTCCGGAGTCGCGATCTGGATCGGCACCGCCCCCAGGGCCCGAACCGCCAGCTCCTTGGCCTTGCCCGAGGTGCGGATCTTCAGACTCTTGACGTCGGCAATGGATTTCAGGTCGCGCCCGCGCACGAACACTTGGTAGGGCGGCAGGACGACCGTGAAGAGAAGCCGGACGTTGTTGGGTGCCAGCTCGCGCTGGGCGATCACGCCGCCCTCGTTCGCCAAGCTGTAGAAGGCCCGCGTGCCCTGGCACGAGGTGGTGAAGCCGAGGGGAAGCTCGGCCACCCCGGAAAGGGGGAGCTTATCGGTGACGAAGGAGGGGGCGACGTAAGCGATGTCCGCGACGCCGTTGCCGACCAGGGTCAGCATGTCCTTGGCCTTGCCGAGCTGTTCGGCCGGGTAATACTCGAATTTGACTGCGCCGTTCGATCGCTCGGTCGCGGTCTGCATGAACCACTTCGTGATCTTGTCGGCGATGTAGTGGCTGGCGGGGAAAGTGTCCGCGAGCCTAAGGTTCGTCGTCTGCGCGAGGGCCGGCGCTCCGCTCAAGGCGAGGACGACGGCTCCGAGCCGGAAGGATCGCCGGATGTGCGATCCGGGCGAACCGGTCATGCGGGCCATCATCCCTCCCGTTCCGTCGATGCGTGCTGCGCCGTGGACTCGATCTCTCGGCAAGCGGCCACGACCTGCGCGGCCCGCGACTCGATCACGCCCTCCATCCGGTGGAAGGGGCCGGCCAACGTGACCGCGAATTCCGATCCGTGGATCACGATGGGCACGGCGACGGCGATCACGTCGGGGTCGCTCTCGCCGTAGTTCAGGAACCAGCCGCGGGGGATCGATCGCTCGATATCGGCGAGATACTCATCCTTCGTCGGGATGGTCCGCTCGGTCAGGCGCTCATACTTGAACGTCGCGGCCAGAGCTTCCCGCTCCGCCGGCGGCAGCAGCGAGATGAGCGCCTTGCCCATCGAGTTGACCCGCGCGGGCCTCGTCTCACCGACCTCGGCCGAATACCGGATCCGATGCGGAGACTCGAGGACTTCCAGGTAGATCACCCGGTCACGATTGCGGCTCGCCAGCACGATGGTCTCGCCGGTGCGGTCACGCAGGTCTTCGAGGCTCTGAAGCAGATCCGCCCCGACCGGATCGTGCCGCGCGATCTCCTGCGTCAGAGCAAGCATCCGGCGGGTCGGATACAGATTTCGACGGGCTCCCGTGGCGTAGATGAAACCACGCTGCTCGAAGGTCCGGATCAGGTTGAAGCAGGTCGACGGCGCCATGTTGAGACGTCGCGCGAGCTCTGCGGGCGCGAGAGGCGACTGCGCCTCTGCGAAACGCGCATACAGGTCGAGAACCTGCTCGGCGGCCTTCAAAGTTTCATCCCCAGGATGTTTTATTCGCTTGTGTGAAAGGTAGGACCAACCGCCGGGCGCTGTCAATGAGCCGCGACTCTCGCCGCACCGGATGCGATGCAGCGTGCTTCCCGAGTGTCCCGGGGCTTTGTCAGAAGGACGGGATTGAATAGCGTACGTCGCGCCGAAGACCCCTCGATGGAGGTCTGTCTACCCGAAACGGACCGACCGCTTCCGGTCAGGTCCGACCGTCCACCCGTCGACTAGGTATCGGCTCAAGTCACCCGGACCCACTCCCGCGGGCGTGCATCGACGGGACGGCGGGGACCGACATTCTGCGGCCGGCCGCCGGGATTGGCGAGGAACGAAAGCCCAGTCGTGCGGGGCATTGTCGGCGCGCAACTTCCTGCACCGCGGCTCCGCGCCTCGGGAAAGCGTGTCAGCTCGGGACAAGGTGGTGCTGGAGGAGGTCGAGCAGGACGGCGTTGAACCGTTCAGGCTGTTCCTGCTGCACCCAATGCCCGGCTCCCTCAATCAGGTGGACGCCATCCATGCGGGTGCAGGTCGTGGTGCACATGCGCCCGATCGCGCCCGGCTTGCGGTAGGTGCCCCAATCCGCCGCACCGGAGATGAAGCTGGATGGCACATCGATCGTGCGGCCGGCGAACAACTTGATCTCCGAGCGGCCGATCGGACCGGTATGGCAGCGGAACCAGTTGAGGCCGCCCTGGAAGCCCGTGCGCCCGAACGCGGCCGTGTAGGCAGCCAGTTCGGCCTCGGGCAGCCAACGATTGGCCGCGATCTCGGCCGGCGTCGGCATGTCGGACGCGACGGTCGCGGCCATGCCGACACCCGCGTCCAGGATGTAGTAGGTCGGCAGCGTCGCGAGCTCGGCCGCGGATCCGGTCGCGAGCGGGTGCGGATGGTTGCCGGGCCAGTCCGCGCTCTTCACGTGGAAATAAGCGCGCAGGAAGTCGTGGAGGCCCTGCGGCGCGTGGAGCATGTCGGCGTTCGCTCCGGGCGTTCCGAACCAAGCCATGCTGTCCTGGCGCGGGCGCGGGAGAGCCGCGAGTTCGGCGGCCATCGACGGTTCCGACGGCCGGGGCGGCTGATCGGCCGTGTCGAACGGGATCGAGGATGGCCCGTCGAACGGGAAGCTCATCATCACGAGGGAGCGGAACACGTCGGGACGCACGAGCGCGCAGTAGGCGGCGATCATCGATCCGAAGTCGTGTCCCACCACGGCGGCGACCGAGCGGTGCCCGAACGCCTCCACGACGCCGAGCGCGTCCCGGGCGTAGCTGTGCGTGCGGAAGGACGCGACATCGCCGTCATAGCGGTCGTCCCACCCCGTGGTCGCGCCGTAGCCGCGCTGGTCGGGTGCGATCACGTGATAGCCGGCTGCGGCGAGCGGCAGCATCGTCTTGCGCCAGCTGAAGGCGATGTCGGGGAAGCCGTTAAGGAGCAGAACGGCCGGGCGCGCGCGTGTCTCGTAGCCCGCCTCGAGCACGTTGACGGTCAGTCCGTTGATGCCCGCGAGGCTGCGCTGCCGGATCCCCTCGGGCAGCTTCATCGCGTCTCCTACTCCGAACGACATGGCGCTGACTCCGTGGATACGGCCCAGAATCGAGGACGCCTTCGCCGGGCTGACCGGCAGGGCGAGGGACGACAGGCCCGCGCCGCAACCCAGAATGGTTCGGCGCGTCGGCTCAATCGGGGAAGCCGGACGGGCCCTCATCGGGTGCCCGGCGCACGGACGGGCGATCGGCCACGTAGCGCACCAGCCTGGACGATGCGGTCGGCGACGGTGCCCAGATCCCCCGCGACGATATCGGGCGCCCGACCGAGCCCGACGGGTGCGTTCCCGGGCCGAAGAACGAGCGCCGTCCGATAGCCGGCCGCGGCGGCCCCCAGGGTGTCGAAGGCGTGGCAGGAAACGAACCACAGGTCGGCTGGCGCGATCCCGAGCGTCGCGGCGAGGTCCGTGTAGCTCTCCACCGCCGGCTTGTAGCGGCGGACGCGGTCGTCGATGCTGTGGAGCGAGGCGAAGAAGGGTCTGATCCCGGCATGCGTCAGCTGGGCATCGACGGCGGATGCGGGATTGTTGCTCAGCGTGACGAGACGGTAGCCGGCCCCCGTCAGATCCGACAGGGCCTTCGGGGTGTCGGCGTAGGTCTGCATCTGCCCCGAACGGCACCGCAGTTCGTCGAGATCCGCCGCGTCGACCGTGCGGCCGCTCGCCTGAGCCATCATCCGTAGAACCGCCACGCCGACCGTGCCGGACTCGGCATAGTCACCCGATAGGGTCAGTGCCTCGGAATAGAGGATGACGTGGTTGAACCATGTGCGCAGCGCGCTCGCGTCGCCGAAGATGCGGACGAAGACCGGGCCAAGTACGCTGAAGTCGAGGAGCGTCTCGTTCACGTCGAAGACGATGACGGATTCGGCCGTGGCGGCGCTCGTGTTCATGGCGTGATCCGTCTTGGATGCGGGACGCATCGGCGCTCGCAGGATCGGCGCTGCGGCCAAGCCCGCGACCAGCCTTCGACGATCCGGACAGGTGAGGTGGGCGTACTCCGACGTTTGGGCATCCTCTCCGATCTGTTGCCCCCCCATCACGGCGCCCGCGAGACACGCGGGTGTATGCCGCCCTCGCGCCATCGAAAATTCGAAACTTCAGAAAGGAGACTTCAGATAAATCGAATGGATGCGCGGACCCATCGCGAGGCGCGTCCATGCGCCATGGCTTCAGCCCGATGAGGATTCAGGGCGCGGACGGCAGGCGATGGCCGATGCCGCCGGAAGACCGCCCGTCCGGCCGGCAGCCTTCACGCCCGCGCCCGACCCGCTCGTCGCTGCACCGTGACGTTCTGCGGCGTGTCATCAACCGCCTGCGGACGGGGCCGACGAAGCCAAGGAGAGGCACTGTGCGGTCAACCGTATCGGCCACACGGCGGACGATGCCGATTTCGTGATGGACGGTGTCCAGAATTGTTTCATCATTGAAATCAACATCTGTCCTGGGCGGCGGCCACGTAGTTCAACTCGTGGAGACAGAAATAAAAATCTCGCATCGTGGCCGTTGAAGCTGCAAATCCCGGCTCGGACGGAGTTAATCTGCCCGCATGGCGCCGCTCAGCAAACGCATCCTCATCCTCGCTTTGTTTCTCGCGCTGATTGTCGCGCTCGTTCTCGGCGTGCAATTCTCGGACTGGGACGTTGGTTGATCCTGTCGTTGAGAAATTCTCAGTCGCGATCGGCGCCGGCTCAACTTGAACAGAGATCTTGATTTATTCGCCCGCTTGACACGCTTTTGGCGCGTAGATCGATCGTTTTAAGTTAGCAAAGCCCGCGCTTTGGCATCCGATACTGCCAATCGCGCCAAAACTGATTTTCCTTCGCGGTGCGCATCGGCGCATCCAACACTTTCACACCCGAACGCGGTCATCCGTCCCGGCCGATCGCGGGCCTCCCATCAGGTACCCGCCATCGATCCCGCCGTATTCGCGACTTGCGGACCGCTTCGAACCGTCGCGACGCAAGCCGCACTGGCGGGAGGCAGCATAATCTGGAACGGAACGAACCCGCTCGTCGCGGAAAATGTCACATCCGATTAAGGCCTTATGAACCAAGCCAAAGACCGAATTGGAGGAAGCTTACGACCAATTCAGCATAGGATTTACTGCCCTTTAGCATTTGGCATGCTTCGTTCACGCGCTGAAACCCGGAAACAAAGCATGCTACGCGAGACGTCGACGACCTGGGGCCGTGGCGAGCTGTACGAGACTTTGTGCCTGCTCGTCATCGGCGTCGGGATCTGGTTCGTAGGCGTTACGCTGGGGACGTTCGACTCCCTGCAGGGAATCGTCGTCACCTACGGCCTGAACGATCTCCTGATGCTGGCCGCCTGCATGGGACTGGCGCTCTGCGGTGCGAGCGTCCGCAAGTCGATCATCCTCCGCCGCCTCATGCTGGAGCGCGACGCCGCCGCCGCCCAGGCCGAGGCGATCGCCCGGCACGACGGCCTGACAGGGCTGGCCAACCGGCGCCGCTTCATCGACGCGGTCGAGCGGTCGCTGGCCTCGGTGGGCACGGAGCCGTCGGCGGCGGTCCTGCTGATCGACCTCGACCGGTTCAAGCCGGTCAACGACCTCTACGGCCACGCGGCCGGCAACGCGGTCCTCTGCGCCGTGTCCGAGCGGCTGCAGCAGCTCCTGCCGCCCGGCGGCGTCGCGGCCCGTCTCGGCGGCGACGAGTTCGCCATGCTGGTTCCGGTGGAGCACGGCAGCGAGGGCCTGACGCGCCTCGCGCAGGCGGTGATCGCGAGCATCTCCGAGCCGGTCACCTGGAACCAGAACGACCTCAAGGTCGGCGCGACCGTGGGCGTCGCGATCGTCGCGCCCGACCACGCCGACGCGGACGCGGTCCTGCACGCGGCGGACCTCGCCATGTACCAGGGCAAGAAGGATGGTCGCGGCAACTACCGGTTCTTCCGGAGCGCCATGGACGAGGAGTTGCGCGCCCGCGCCCGCCTGGAGACCGAACTCCGCGTCGCCATCGAGACGGGGGCCATCGAGCCCTACTACCAGCCGGTCGTGTCCCTGCCCGGACAGGACATCATCGGCGTGGAGGTCCTGGCCCGCTGGCGTCATCCGACCCGGGGCCTCGTCAATCCGGCGGACTTCATCCCGATCGCCGAGGAGACCGGGATGATCGCGGACCTCAGCTATAACCTGATCCGCCGCGCCTGCCTCGATGCCCGCGCCTGGTCCCCCCACCTGATCCTGGCGGTCAACATCGCACCGCACCAGTTCCAGGACGCGTGGCTCGCAGAGCGCATCCTCGCCATCCTGACGGAGACCGGATTCCCGCCGCAGCGCCTCGAGGTCGAGATCACCGAGAGCGCGCTGATCCAGGACCTGGAAGCCACCCGGGCGACGCTCCTGTCGCTGCGTCAGCTCGGCGTCCGCATCGCCCTCGACGATTTCGGCACCGGCTACTCGAGCCTGTACCATCTGCGCGAGCTGAAGTTCGACAAGCTCAAGATCGACCGGAGCTACGTCGACGCGATCACCATGAGCGACGAGCGCGCCAAGCTGGTCGACGCCATCATCAAGCTCGGCACCAGTCTGGGTCTGTCCACGACCGCCGAGGGCATCGAGACGGACGCCAGCCTGAACTGGCTCTCGGACCAGGGCTGCCATTTCGGTCAGGGCTACCTCTTCGGGCGGGCCATGCCGAAGGCGGATATCGACCACATCCTGAGCGCCGGCAACGATGCGGGCGGCTGGCCGGGTCGCGCCGGCGGCTCGGCCGAAGAACTGGACGGCGTACTGGCCGAGGCCTCGTAGGCGCGGATCAGCGCGGATCCCGGTAGGCGGAGCCGTCCGCGGCGCGCAGCGGCCGCTCCACGAAGCGGCCGTGCTCCGGGACCGCGACCCGGTCGAAATCTTCCGCGAGGGCGCGGAGCGCGCGGCGCATCTCCGGTCCCTGCAGCGGTCGGCCATGGCCGGTGACGACCCGCTCCGGATCGAGGGCCGCGAGCGTCCGGACGGAGCTGCGCGCCGCGTCCCAGTCGATCGTCAGGTACATCGGCGGCCCATGCAGCTCCGGCTCTTGGACCGCCACCGCGTAGGCCGATTCCTGCGCGGTCGTCACGAACGCGTCCCCGACGATCAGCGTGCGGTCGGCCTCGCGCCAGAGCGAGATGTGGCCCGGCGCGTGCCCCGGAGTGTGGATCCAGCGCCAGCCGGGCAGGGGCGGGACCGAACCGTCTTCCGGCAGGGTTCGCAGGCGGTCCGCCACATCGACCGGCTTCGTCGGAAAGAGCGGCGAGAGTCGGCCGAACAGGCCGCCGCCGACGCTCGGGTCCGCCGTCGGATAGGCGGCGCTGCCGTCGAGATAGGGCCGCTCCAGGGCGTGCGCGTAGACCGGGACGTCCCATTCCCCGGCGAGATCCTCCAGCACGCCGACATGATCGAAATGCCCGTGGGTCAGGACGATCGCGGACGGCCGCGCGCCGGCGCCGAACCGGGCCTCGGCCGCGGCGCGGATCGCCCGCTTCGCGCCCAGCACGCCCGCGTCGACCAGGACCCAGCCGCGGTCGCCGGCCCCCGGCGCGCCAACGAACACGACGTTGACCAGGATGTTGCGCTGATAGGCGACGTCATCGGTGATCGCGTGGGTGGCGTCGTCCCGCGCGGCGTCGGCGTGGGGATCGTCCGCGCGGGCCTTGGGATCGACGGGAATCTGCTGGGCCATCTGCGGCGTCTCCCGTGCCTGTCTCGGAGGATGAGGCGGCGTCGCGCGCATCCGGTGCGTCGGAACGGATTGCCGGGACCGCCTGTCTCCGGCCAACCGGCCTTGCCGGGGCGGGTTCCCGGGCTCCCGCGGCATCGCGGCCATCGACAGGCACCCCATATTCGGGGCATCGACGCGCCATCCCAGTTCACCGCATGGCACCGAGCCCGCTCGCCCTCTTCGCCTCCGCCACCCTCGTCGCCGTGGTCGCCGCCGGCACGGGCGCGATCGTCCTGCAGCAGGGCTCGCAGTTCAGCCACCCGCGCCGGGTCGGCGGGTCCTTCGCGATGTCGGACCTGGACGGGCGACCGGTGAGCCGGGCCGATCTCCTCGGCAAGCCCACCGCGCTGTTCTTCGGCTTCACCCACTGTCCCGAGGTCTGCCCGACGACGCTCGCGACCCTGTCGGGCGCGCTCGGCCGGATGGGCCGCGACGCGGATCGCCTCAATGTGGTCTTCGTCACCCTCGATCCGGAGCGCGACACCCCCGAGACCCTGCGCGAATACCTCGCCTCGTTCGATCCCCGCATCCGCGGCTTCGTCGGCACGCCCGATCAGGTCGCCCGCATGGCAGACGCGTACCACGTCACCTACCGGCGCGTGCCCGCGAAGGACGGCGACTACACCCTGGATCATTCCGCCACCGTCGCGCTCTTCGACAAGACCGGCCGCATGGTGGGCGAGATCGGCTACGGCGAGGATGAAGCGCGGACACTGTCCAAGCTGATCACGCTGGCGCTGCCGGGCCAGTGCGCGCCCGGGGGCGGCGCCAATCTCTGGGCGACCGACGGCAGCTCCGGCGCCTGCGGCCCGCGGAGCTGAGCGGACGCGACGGGTCCGGGACGGCCGCTGCCATCCGGAAGGGGCAGGTGCAGGTTCGGCCGCCGCTTTCCCGGACGTGACAGGCCCTGGCCTGTGTGGTTCGCCGCCCTAGCCGCAGCGCAGCCGCTCTTCTACGACACCGTGCCGCGTTCCTCGCCTGCCAAGACCCGCGGCGCGGCGCGCAGGCCGACCGCGCCGGGGGAGGGCGATCCAGCGCCGGCCTGCGCGACGGCGCGAGGAATGGGATACGATCGTGGCGGCGTTTTGGGTGACGGCCCTGGTCCGGGCGCTGACGTCGGGCACGGTCGTGGTGCTCGCCTCGGTGCTGGCGGAACTGCTCGGACCGGTCTGGGGTGCGCTCATCATCAGCCTGCCGGTCACCGCCGGGCCGGTCTACGTGTTCATGGTCCTCGAACACGAGACCGCCTTCGTGGCCGCGGCGGCGCTGAACGGCTTCGCGGCGAATGCCGCCACCGGCCTGTTCCTCATCGTCTACGCCCGGCGGGCGACCGACCGGAGCCTGCTCCGCGCGCTGGGCCCGGCCGCGCTGGCGTGGCTCGCGGCGGCCGTACCGATCTCGGCCGTGTCGTGGACGCCCCTCACGGCGTTCCTGCTGAACGCGGCCGTGTACGGGGCTGGTGCCGCCACCACGCGGCCGGCCGCGACCGTCCTCGCCCGCAGCGCCGTCGTCGCGAGGCCGCGCCCGCGCGACCTCATCGTCCGGGCGGCCGCCGTGGCCCTGTTCGTGACGAGCCTCCTCGCCCTCAGCACGGCCCTGGGTCCCGCGCGGACCGGCGTCATCGCCGCCTACCCGGTCACCCTGACGAGCACGTTCGTGATCCTGCACCGGCGTGTGGGCGGGGCCGCGATGGCCCGTCTGGCGAGCATCACGATCCGGGGCGTGTTCGGCTTCGGGTTGACCCTGCTGACGCTCCACCTGCTCATCCAACCGCTCGGCGCCGTTCTCGCCCTCGCGGCGGCCCTGCTGGTCTCGCTGGTTTATTCGGCGGGACTTCTGGCCTTCCAACGGCGTCCCGTGGCGCGATAGGGTGCCAGACGACGTCTCTCGGCCTCGGCTGCAGGAGCTGTTCCACGAGCGGGGCCATCACGCCTCCGACTGGATCTGGACGCGCCGCCTGACGGTCGCGGCCCAGCGCCTGACGGATCCGGCCAGCGTGCATCTGCCGATCGGCACCCTGGCGTACGAGTGCGGCTTCTTCGGCCCGGCGCATTTCTCCCGGCGCTTCCGGGACCGTCACGGACTGTCCCGTCGGGCATACAGGGACGCCGCCTCGCTGAGATCCGCGGGCGCCGCACGGGGGCTCGGTGCCGATGGGCTTGGGCTTTGACGCTCCGGACGATTTACCTCTGCGTTGATGATCTACGACCGGGGATCCGCTCCGTCGTTCCGGGGCGCCGAAGGCGGGCCCGGAACCCGGAACCGCGCGCGGTGAAGATCTTGGCGCGCAAGATTTCGGCGCGCAGGATCCTGGCCCGGCCGCGGATCGCAATTCCGGGTTCCGCTGCGCGGCCCCGGAATGACCGCGGGCGTGACTGCGACGCCTCCCGCACAGGAGGATTGAGCGATCGGCGCACCGGAGACGAAAATCGCACGGTGCCGGACCATCAGGCCGACGAAGCGTGGCCCCTCTCGTGCGATGGCGTGACGCCGGAATAGGCCGCGCCGGCGCGTTCCGGCAGCGTTCAGCTCGCGCGCGCGAGGTTGCGGCGCCGCAGCACGCATGCGCGTCCCGTGAGGTTCCCGAGCGGCCGACGCGCGGACCGGCTGCGGTACGTCGGCTCAGGGGCCCGCGCGTCGCGGGATCCGGCCAGCTCTGCGGGACACCAGCTTGATCACGCGTCGCGTCATGACCGCCCTCGGTCTCCTCGCCCTCTCGCCGCTGGCGGGCCGCGCGCTCGCCGCGCCCGGCGGGCCGCGCCTGGGGGCGCCGGAGCCCATGGACTTCGACCGGCTGAAGGACCTCGCCCGGACGCTGCGCGACCGGCCCTACACGCCGCCGCCCGAGGCGCCGGCCTCGGCGGCGCTCGATGCCCTGACCTACGGGCCGCTCCAGGAGATCCGCTATCCGCCCGGCCGGGCCCTCTACGCCGACAGCCCGTACCCGGTGACGTTCTTCCACCTCGGCAACTTCTTCAGGCACCCCGTGAAGGTCTACGCCCTGGAGGGCGGGCAGGCCCGCGCGGTGATCTACACCCACGACCTGTTCACCTATCCCTCGGGCAATCCCGCCAAGGATGTCCCGGACGGCGCAGGCTTCGCGGGGTTCCGGTTCCAAAAGGCCCCGGCCGGCCAGTCCGGCGACGACGGCGACTGGCTGGCCTTCCTGGGCGCCTCCTATTTCCGCGCCGCGGGCGACGGGGAGCAGTACGGCGCCTCGGCCCGGGGCATCGCCATCGATACCGCGCCCGGCCCGGGGAAGACCGAGGAGTTCCCGGTCTTCACGCGCTTCTACGTCAGTCCGGCCGCGGAGGGTGCGGTCACCGTCCTGGCCCTGCTCGAAGGGCCGAGCCTCACGGGGGCCTACCGGTTCGTGGCCCGCAAGGCGCCCCACGTCGTGATCGACGTGTCCTGCACCCTCTACATGCGCCGGACCGTGGAGCGGTTCGGCCTGGCGCCGCTGACCTCGATGCTCTGGTACTCGGAGGGCATGAGCCGGTTCCTGGCCAGCGACTGGCGGACCGAGGTCCACGATTCCGACGGCCTGCTGATGCAGACCGGCGCGGGCGAGCTGATCTGGCGGCCCCTCAACAACCCGCCGCGCCTCAGCGTCAGCGCCTTCGCGGACCGGTCGCCCAGGGGGTTCGGCCTGCTCCAGCGCGACCGCGCCTTCGACCACTACATCGACGACGGCTTCGAGGAGAATCGGCCCGACATCTGGGTCGAGCCGCAGGGGGATTGGGGACAGGGCAGCGTCCAGCTCGTGGAGATCCCGACCCATCAGGAGACCGACGACAACATCGTCGCCCTCTGGGTGCCGGCCGACCCGCCCACGGCCGGGACCGACCGCAGCTTCGCCTATCGCCTGCGCTGGACCGCCGCGGAGCCGGTCGCCACGGACCTCGCCCGCTGCGTGGCGACGCGGGCCACGAAGGGCTCCTGGCTGGCCGAGACCGACCGGAAGCCGGGGCGCGCGAACCTCGTGCGCCAGTTCGTGCTGGAATTCGAGGGCGCGGCCCTCGCGGGCCTCGATCCGGAGAAGGCCGAGGTGGCGCTGACGCTCTCGCGGGGCAGCGCCGCGGAGGTTGGCGCCACCTCCGCGCCCTACGGAAAGCCGAGCCCGTGGCGGGTCTTCCTCAAGGTCTACGCCGAGGGGCCGGAACCGGTGGAGATGCGGCTGCAGCTCAAGTCCGGCGGACGCCTGCTCTCCGAGACCTGGGCCTACCGCTACGATCCGGAGGCGCCCGGGACCGTCCTGTGAGGGGCGGATTGGGCGCATTGCCGGGACGGGCTGGTCGCCGGTAGAAGCTCCGCCTCGGCCCTGCCGCCCGCCGCATCGAGGCCGCCATGAACGGCGAACGACCGCCCGGCCCGCATCTGCCCGAGGCGCTGACGCGGCTGCTCAAGGCGCCCAAGAGCGCGATCTGGCCGACGCCGGAAGATCGCCACCGCTCCCGTCCCGGCCGGCCGAAGCCGCGCCAGCCGAGCTGGGCCGTTCGGGGTGTGTGGCTGTGGGCAATCCTCTACAACCTCATCGGCTTCGCGATTCTCGCGACGCTCTGGCGGACGATGCGTTGAACCGATGATCCGACCCCGCTTCGCGCCACCGCGCACGCCGCACCTGGCCTGCGCGTCGCTGCTCCTGCTGGCCGTCGCGGGCCCGGCGACCGCGCAGACCTCCGGAGAGGCCCTGAACGCGGATGACGGGACGGGGGCGGTGAAGGTCTGCGCGCCCGTGGCGATGCCCCGCTGGCGGTCGATGACGCCGGTGCCCAAGACCTGGACGTTCCTGGACTGCATGAGCTTCTCCGGGGAGATGGGCGCGACCCATTTCCAGCTCGGCTGCCTGTTCACCAACGTCACCCCGTACGCGCAGAAATACGCCTGGGGACCGATGGTGCAGATCGCGAAGTCGGCGCTGGCGAAGGCCCAGCCGCCGATGCCGAATTGCGGCTGGTAGGCGGGACGTCCGGATCAGCCGGCCCGGCCGGGCCATTCGATATCGAGCGCGAGGCAGGCGCGGAAGACGACGCGGTCCGCCTCGTCCCGAACCTGCGCCTCCAGCCGCAGATCGACGGGCCCGGCACCGTGCGGCTGCTTCGGCTTGACCCGGAGCAGGTCGTGGACGGCTTCGACCAGCGCCTCCGCGGCCGAGAGGCAGGCCTCCCGCTCGCCGGCGAAGTCCAGGCCGTCCTCGTCCCGGGACACTCCCTGATTGTCGATGAAATCGGTGAAGTAGCGCACGGCGCAGGACCTCACGAACGGATCCGGACCGTGACCCCGCCCCGGGGTGCTGTCGCTAACCTGTGTGAAGCGATCCGATCGGACATTTGGCGGAGGAGCGGCCTGCTGAGATCGAGCCGAGATGGGCGTTCAGGACCCTTGGCCAGCCTGCGCGGACTCAGACGGACACGAAACCTGCGTCTAAAATCATACACTTCCTGAGAGAAATCGCGAGGCCGGGCAGCGCACGGAGCGCGCGCACGAAAGCGCGATCGTCGCGGCTTCGAGGGTCGAGGCTATCGCCTGTCAATCGCCTCCACCGGGTCGGGAAGCCTGGAATCCGGGCGGCACCGCCGGGTCGGCGCGGCAGCCGATCAGGCCATCGCGCCGCGACCGGTGCGCATCGGACCGATCAGGCCCTCATACCCGGCTTCCGCAGGCCCGTAGGTCTGGCCGGCGGCCTCCTCCGGCCGTCCGCGGTCGATGATCCTGATCTGCCCACGCCGCGCCCGGACCAAACCCGCGCCCGCCAGCGTGTGGATCGCCACCGTGACGGTGGGCCGTCGCACGCCCGGCATGATCGTGAGGAACTCGTGGTTGACTGAGAGGTCGTCGCCGTCCTGCCGGTCGAGATACATCAGGAGCTAGCGCGCGAGCCGCTCCCCTGCCGGCATTGGCGACGGCGGTCTGGGCGACCTGCACGATGAAAGTCTGCCTGTAGTGCAGCGAGAGATGGCGCAGCGATGGGCTGGCCGCGCTGGCGGCGCGCAGGGCCGGCACGGCGATTCGGTGTCCGCGGCCGGCGACCTGCATGAGGATCTGGTACGGCACGGTGTCGGCGCCCAGCATCAGCGCCGGGATCGCCATGCCGTCCTAGCCGAACAATCCGACCTCGATCCGGCTGCCATCTCTCGGGTTCGAGACCACCGAGCACAGGCCGGTCTCGATGAACACCGCGTGGGGAATCGTGCTGCCCGGCTCCACCAGCATCAGACAGAGCGGCAGATCGATGTGCTCGAGATCCGGTTTGAGAAGCGCACCATCCGCCTCGGAAAGGGCAGCCGGATACCGGTTCAGATGAGCCATCGCGATCGGGCACGCAGCAATCGACACGCACACCGGTTCGACCCCGCGGTCCGGAGCGTTCCTCCGAGCCATGATCGGCTCACCGCGCAAAGGCGAGCGAATACTGGGCGCCAACCACAAACTGTCCGATGTCACACAGAAGCTCGGCAGTTGGATGGCCGCGAACACTGGCTGCGACGTGATGAGATCGCGGTCGCGACAAAGTTTCGTTAAGCCCGCGGGCCGATACTGTGGGTCCGGCGGTCACGATGTGGCCGCTACGCCACGCGCTTCCCCCACCGCAGGGTTGCCAACACGCGTGAGCGCCGCCGTCCTTTGACGCGCGTCTCCGATCCCGCTAGAGGTTCAAGGACAAGAGAAGCAAGAACCATGCCGTGGGCGAAGCGTCTCCGGCTGGTGTACGGCGTCGGACGGGCAATCGGGGCCTCGCATGAGTTTGGTGCAACGGCTGGAAGTGCGTCAGGGCCAGGCCCTGGTGATGACGCCGCAGCTCCTGCAGGCGATCAAGCTCCTCCAGCTCTCGCAGCTCGATCTCGCAGCCTATGTCGAGGCGGAACTGGAGCGCAATCCGCTCCTCGAGCGCGCCGAGGCGACAGAGGCGCCGGCCCCGGTCGAGAGCGCCGCCGCGGGCGATCACCCGGACGAGGCCGGTTCGGACGGCTTCGAGGCGCCGGAGCCCGAATCGTGGCTCTCGACGGACCTAAATCCGAGCCGGGGCGAGATCGAGGGCGATTTCGACACGCGGCTCGACAACGTCTTCCCTGACGAGGCGCCGGTTCAGGCGCGCGAGGCGGGCGGCGGCGACATGCTCTCGCTGACCCCGCCGCCCTATGGCAGCACCGGCGGCAGCTTCGACGCCGAGGCCCCGGATTTCGAGGCCACGCTGACGGCCGAGACGTCCCTGCGCGACCACTTGGCGAGCCAGCTCGAGCTGGCGACCCGGGTGCCGATGGAGCGGCTGATCGGCGGATTCCTGATCGACGCCGTGGATGAGGCCGGATACCTGCGCGAGACGGTCGAGGGCGTGGCGGAGCGGCTCGGCGCCGATCCGGCGATCGTCGCCCGGATGCTCACCCTGGTGCAGAGCTTCGACCCGCCCGGGGTTGCGGCGCGGGACCTCGCCGAGTGCCTCGCGATCCAGCTGCGCGAGCGCGATCGGTTCGACCCGGCCATGGAGGCGCTGGTCTCGCGCCTCGACCTCGTGGCCAAGCGCGATTTCGCCGCGCTGCGCCGCCTCTGCGGCGTGGACGACGAGGATCTCGTCGACATGCTGGGCGAGATCCGCCGCCTCGACCCGAAGCCGGGCCGCGCCTACGGGTCGAGCGCCGTAGAGGTGCTGGTGCCCGACGTGTACGTGCGGGCCGCCCCCGACGGGTCCTGGCTGATCGAGCTGAACAGCGAGGCGCTCCCGCGCGTCCTGGTCAATCAGAGCTACTACGCCCGGGTCTCGCGCAACGCCTCCGCGGACGGCGACAAGGCCTTCCTGTCGGAGGCCCTGCAGAACGCCAACTGGCTGACGCGCTCCCTGGAGCAGCGCGCCCGCACCATCCTGAAGGTCGCCACCGAGATCGTGCGCCAGCAGGACGGATTCTTCGTCCACGGCGTCACGCACCTGCGGCCGCTGAACCTGAAGACGGTGGCGGAGGCCATCGGCATGCACGAGTCGACCGTCTCGCGGGTCACCTCCAACAAGGCGATCGGCACCAGCCGCGGCACGCTGGAGATGAAGTACTTCTTCACCGCGGCGATCCCCGGCGCGGCAGGGGCGGCGGCCCACTCCTCCGAGGCCGTGCGCCACCGCATCAAGCAGCTCGTCGACGGCGAGGCGCCGGACGACGTGCTCTCCGACGACGCACTGGTCCAGAAGCTGCGCGGGGAGGGCGTCGACATCGCCCGCCGCACGGTGGCGAAGTATCGGGAATCCCTGCGGATCCCGAGCTCGATCGAGCGGCGCCGCGAGCACTTCGCCCACGGATCCGGCCATCAGAGCGCCATGGCGCTGCGCTGACGATCCGGCCGGACTTGCGCCGGGCGCGCGTCCGGCCCATCCACGGCGCCGGATAACGACGCCTGGACCCGCGATGACCCCGACCGGAACGCCCCCGCGCAGCCTCACCGCCATCGTGCTCGCGGCCGGGAAGGGCACGCGGATGCGCTCGGACCTGCCGAAGGTGCTGCACCGGATCGCCGGGCGGAGCATGCTCGGCCACGTGCTGGCCGCCGTGCAGGCGGCGGGCGCGGGCCGGATCGCCGTGGTGGCCGAGCCCGGCCGCGACGACGTCGCCGCCGAGATCGCACGGCAGGCCCCGGGAGCGCGGGTCTTCCCCCAGGCCGAGCGGCTGGGCACGGCCCACGCGGTTCTGGCGGCCCGGGAGATCCTGGCCGATCCGGACGACGACGTGGTCATCGCCTTCGGCGACACGCCGCTGATCACCGCCGAGACGTTCCTGCGCCTGCGCGCGCCGCTCTCCGAGGGCGCCGCCGTCGCGGTGCTGGCCTTCGAGGCACCGGTACCGACCGGCTATGGCCGGGTCCTCACCGAGGGCAGCCGTGTCCTGGCGATCCGCGAGGAGAAGGACGCGAGCGCGGCCGAGCGGGCCGTGACCCTGTGCAATGCCGGGCTGATGGCGCTCTCAGGGCGGCACGCCCTCGCGCTGCTCACGCGCATCGGGAACGACAACGCCGCCGGCGAGTACTACCTGCCCGACGCGGTGGCCCTGGCGGTCGCCGAAGGCCTCGCGGTCACCGTGGTCCCGGTGGACGAGGCCGAGGCGCAGGGCGTCAACGACCGGGTTCAGCTCAGCGTGGCCGAGGCCGCGATTCAGGCACATCTGCGCCGCAGCGCCATGCTGGGCGGCGCAACCCTGATCGCCCCGGAGACGGTGTTCCTCAGCCACGACACGGTGCTGGGGCGCGACGTGATCGTCGAGCCCAACGTGGTCTTCGGGCCGGGCGTGCGGGTGGCGGACGGGTGCACGGTGCGGTCCTTCGCGCATCTCACCGAGACCAGCCTGGAGGCCGGGGTGAAGATCGGGCCGTTCGTGCGGCTGCGCGGCCACGCCGTGCTGGAGGCGGGCGCGGAACTCGGCAACTTCGTCGAGTTGAAGAACGCCCGGATGGGCGCCGGCGCCAAGGCCGCGCACCTCACCTACCTGGGCGACGCCGAGATCGGCGCCAAGGCGAATATCGGCGCCGGCACGATCACCTGCAATTACGACGGCGTGCTCAAGCACAGGACCACGATCGGCGCCGGCGCCTTCATCGGCTCGAACTCCGCCCTGGTGGCGCCTGTCACCGTGGGGGAGGGGGCCTACGTGGCCTCGGGCTCGGTGATCACCGACGACGTGCCGGCCGACGCCATGGCGGTCGCCCGGGGGCGGCAGGCAGTGAAGCCGGGCTGGGCCCGGGACAAGCGGGCGGCGCTGCAGGCCGAGAAAGCCCGGCGCGGGAAGGGGTCCTGACGGGGCGCCCGGACTGGGACTGGCCCTGCGCGCCCTCGATCCGGTACAAGTCGGGCTTGGCCCCATCCTGACCGGGGTGGCCCGGGCCTTGCGCGGCAAGCCCGCGCAAGGCCCGGGCGTCGAAGCGAGAGACTTTTCCATGTGCGGCATCGTCGGCATCGTCGGGCGCGACGCGGTGGCGGGGCAGGTGATCGAGGCCCTGCGGCGGCTCGAATACCGCGGCTACGACTCCGCCGGCATCGCCACCCTGGAGCACGGGCGCCTGGAGCGCCGCCGCGCCTCCGGCAAGCTCGTCAACCTGGAGGCCAGGCTGCATCAGGAGCCGCTCACCGGCACGATCGGCATCGGCCACACCCGCTGGGCGACCCACGGGCGGCCCAACGAGACCAACGCACACCCGCACGCCACCAAGCGTCTGGCCGTCGTCCACAACGGCATCATCGAGAATTTTCGCGAATTGAAGCAGGAACTCGAGGCCGACGGCATCGTCTTCGAGACCGAGACCGACACCGAGGTCGTCGCCCAGCTTGTCAGCCGCAACATGGACCGGCAGATGGCCCCGGTGGAGGCCGTGGCCGCCGCCCTGCCGCGGCTGCGCGGCGCCTTCGCCCTGGGCTTCATCTTCGCGGGCGAGGAGAACCTGCTGATCGGCGCCCGCCACGGCGCGCCGCTGGCCATCGGCTTCGGCCCGGGCGAGACCTATCTGGGCTCCGACGCCCTGGCGCTCGCCCCCTTCACCGACGCGATCACCTATCTCGACGAGGGCGACTGGGCGATCCTGTCCCGGGCCGGCGCCGAGATCCGCGACGCGTCCGGTGCGACGGTCGAGCGTCCGCGCCAGAAGATCGCCACGCAGGCCTACCGGATCGACAAGGGCGAGTACCGCCACTTCATGGCCAAGGAGATCCACGAGCAGCCCGAGGTGGTGGGCCGCACGCTCGCCCACTACGTCGACATGGCGCAGGGGCGGGTGATGCTTCCGGAGGCGCTGCCCTTCGACTTCGCCAAGCTCAGCCGCGTCTACATCACCGCCTGCGGCACCGCGTACTATGCCGGCCTCGTCGCCCGCTACTGGTTCGAGCAGGTGGCGCGCCTGCCCGTGGAGATCGACGTCGCCTCCGAGGCGCGCTACCGCGAGGCGCCCCTCGAGAAGGACGGCCTGACGCTGGTCATCTCGCAATCGGGCGAGACTGCCGACACGCTGGCCTCGCTGCGCTACGCCAGGAGCCAAGGCCAGCACACGCTCTGCGTGGTCAACGTGCCGACCTCGACCATCGCGCGGGAATCCTCGGTGGTGATGCCGACCCTCGCCGGGCCCGAGATCGGCGTGGCCTCCACCAAGGCGTTCTCCTGCCAGCTCACCGTGCTGCTCTGCCTCGCCATCGCGGCGGGCCGGGCTCGGGGCACGCTCGACGCCGAGGGCGAGCGGCGCCTGGTCGACGGCCTGATCAAGGCGCCGGGCCTGATGGCCGAGGCGCTGACGCACGAATCGGCGATCGAGGGGCTGGCCCGGGAGGTCGCGAAGGCGCGGGACGTGCTCTATCTCGGCCGCGGCACCAGCTACCCGATGGCGCTGGAGGGCGCGCTGAAGCTCAAGGAGATCAGCTACATCCACGCCGAGGGCTACGCGGCGGGCGAGCTGAAGCACGGGCCGATCGCGCTGATCGACGAGAGCGTGCCGGTGATCGTCATCGCGCCCCACGACGCGGTGTTCGAGAAGACGGTCTCCAACATGCAGGAGGTGGCCGCCCGTGGCGGGCGCATCGTCTTGATCGGCGACGCTCAGGGCGCAGCCGAGCACGGTCTCGACACGCTCGCAACCTTCACCATGCCGGCGGTCAACGCCACCGTGGCGCCGATCGTCTACGCGGTGCCGATCCAGCTGCTGGCCTACCACACGGCGGTGTTCATGGGGAAAGACGTCGACCAGCCGCGGAACCTCGCCAAGTCGGTGACGGTGGAGTAGGCGCGGCCGACCCCAGCGGCGGTTCGTTCGGACGCGGCGCCGTCTCTGCGAGCGGTTCCGACAGACCCGTACGAGGACCTTCATGGCCACACGTGAGACCGAAGCCCTCGGCTGGCTCGACGGGCAGGAGGGCGCCATGCTGGCCCTCCTCGAGGATCTGGTGAACATCGATTCCGGCTCCTACGACAAGCCGGGCGTCGACGCCGTCGGCACCCGCATCGCGGCCTTCCTCGCCGGTGAGGGCATCCCGGTCACCACGATCCCCGTGTCGGGCTACGGCGACGCGCTGCGGGCCCAGGTCGCAGGCTCCGGGGGCGGCAACCGCCCGGTCGTGCTGATGGGCCATCGCGATACGGTCTTCCCGAAAGGGGAGGCCGGGGAGCGCCCGTTCCGGATCGCCGAGGGCCGCGCCTACGGGCCGGGCGTCGCCGACATGAAGGCGGGCCTCGTGATGAACGCCTTCGTGCTGGCGGCCTACCATCGGGCCGGCGGCGCGCCGGTGCCGCTGGTCGGCCTGTTCACCAGCGACGAGGAGATCGGCTCCCCGGCCTGCCGGCCGATCATCGAGGAGACCGCCCGCGGTGCCCGGGCGGTGCTCAATTCCGAGCCCGGCCGCCCAACCGGCAACATCGTCACCGGCCGCAAGGGCGGGGTGTTCATGCAGCTCGCGGTGTCGGGCAAGGCGGCCCATTCCGGCGGCAACTACGCGGACGGGCGCAGCGCCATCCTGGAACTTGCCCACAAGACCGTCGCGCTCCACGCGATCACCGATCTCGACCGCGGCACGACGGTGAATGTCGGGCTGGTCTCGGGTGGCCAGTCGGTGAACACCGTGGCCCCCCGGGCGACCTGCGAGATCGACCTGCGCTACGTGACGCCGCCCGACCGGGAGGCGGCGATGGGCCGGATCGGCGCGATCGTGGCGTCCTCCACGGTGCCGGGCACCACCGCGCACCTCACCATCAAGGGCGAATTCCTGCCGCTGGTGCAGGACGCGGCCTCGCGCGCGCTGTTCGAGACCTACGCCCGCGTGAGCGCGGCGCAGGGCGTCCCGGTCGAGGGCGAATTCACGGGCGGCTGCGCCGATTCCGGCTTCACCGCCAGCGTCGGCTGCCCGACCCTGTGCGCCGTCGGCCCGGTGGGCGGCAAGGCGCACTCGCCCGAGGAGTATCTGGAGGTCGGGAGCCTCGTCCCGCGGGCGCGCGCGATGGCCGAGACCATCGCGGCCCTGGCGCAGCCTTAGTCCGGCAGCGCCGCCGCGAGGCGGAGCAGCAAGCCGTCCAGGGCCACCTTGTCGATCCAGCGCAGCACCGCGACGAGGTCGTGCTCCGGATCGCACCAGATCACGTTGTTGCCGGCGCCCAGCGCGCTGAATGCCGAGGCGGAGAGCTGCGGCTTGGCGGCCGCGCCGCGGTTCAGCCACCACAGGTAGCCGTAGCTGTCCAGGGTCGGCGAGGGGGTCAGCATGGCACGGATCCAGCGCTCCGACAGCAGCCGGCGGCCGTTCCAGGCGCCGCCGCGGGCGATCAGGAGCCCGAAGCGGGCGTGGTCGTCGGCGCCGATGAACAGGCCGCCGCCCCAGTGGCCGCCGCCCGGCACGGACTGGATCCGTTCGCCGCCGCCTTCCACCCAGGCGTTGTCGTAACCGTGCCAGGACCAATCCCGGGACGCGCCGATCGGCGTCATGATCCGCTCGCGCAGCACCTCGGGCAGAGCGCGGCCGAACCGGCGCATCAGGCAGTAGGACAGCAGGTTCACCCGCACGTCGTTGTACTCGTAGTGCGTGCCCGGCGGCTGCAGCGCGCGCCTCTCGCCCTTGCGGCTGTTGTCGGCCCCCGGGCCGATCTGCCGGAAGTGGTCCACCTGATCGGACTTGCCGAACAGAATGCCCTGCCACTCGCTCGATTGCTGCAGAAGGTGGCGCCAGGTGATCGCGCCGTTATGCGGGCCGTCGAGGAGCGGATCCGGCACGCTGTCGCGCACCGGCGCGTCCACGTCGGGGATCAGGCCGTCGTCGTGCGCGAGACCGGCCAGCACCGCCAGATAGCTCTTGGCGATCGAGAAGGTCATGTCCGGCCGGCGCGTATCGCCCCAGGCGGCGACGCGGCGGCCGCCCTTCAGGATGACGCCCGCCGGGCCGCCGCGTTCGTGCACCGGTCCGGCGATGGCGCTCCAGGGGCCGGTCTCGTTCCACTCGACGATCCCGACATAGCGGCCGTCGGGATAGTACAGGCTCCGCGGCCATGCGCTCTCGTGCGTCTTCGCGAAGGCGACGGCGTCCGCGAGCCGCCCGGCATCGAGCCCCGCCGCTCCCGGGTCCTGCTCCGCCCAGACCTCCGTCGGCCAGTACGGCCCGGCTGCTTCAGTCACGCGCGTTCTCCTGACGGTCGTCTCGGGTCCGGACGCATGCAGGGCCTGCGCCGCGGATCGCACACCCCGTAGAACCATCGCGCCCGCCAGGGCCTTATAGTTCGGCAGGCTGGAGTTTTGGTCTCTGCGCGGCCCAACAACCTCGATCTCATTCTTCGAGGCGTGGAGCCCGCAATCGCTCCACGTTCGTCATCCCGGGGCCGCGCAGCGGAGCCCGGGATCCCAACACGCCGACCTGCCAAAGCTCAGCACTGTCGGCGGCTCTGGGTTGCCAGCCTCCGGCGTGCCCCTTCGGTTCCGGGCTCGCCTGCGGCGCCCCGGGATGACGCAGCGGACGCGTCATCCGAAGCGTCCACACGCCCAGGAGATTGATGTTCTGATCCGTAGAGCCCTAAGCGCCAGGGCAGAGCGCGCGGCGCGGTTCGGGCCTCGCCCCGTGCGCAGGCGCGGGATGTGTCAGCCCTTGTCGGTGAAGCGCGCGGTGCAGCCCGGATGGGCTGCGACGAGGGACGCGCCGCGCGCCCGCCCCAGGACCATGCAGGCGGTCGACAGCCCGTCGGCGAGGAGGCCCGTCGGCGCGGTCACCGTCACCGACGACAGGGCGCGCGGCGATCGGCCGGTGGCCGGATCGAAGATGTGGTGGTCAGCGCGGTCGTCCGAGAAGCTCATGTTGTAGTCGCCCGAAGTCGCGGCGAAGCCCGTGAAGGGAGCGATGACGGCGGCGATCTCGGCGGGACGGCGCGGATCGGCCAGCCCGAGGCGCCAGGGGGTGCCGTCGGGATGGGCACCGGCGGCGCCGAACTCGCCGGTATCCACGAAGGCATCGTCGATGCCGCGCGCCCGGAATGCCGCCATGACCTGGTCGGCGGCGTAGCCCTGGATGAGGGCGTTCAGGGTCAGGGCCGTCCCGGGTTCCAGGACGATACGGTCCGGCCCGACCTGCACGCGCCGCCAGCCGATCCGCACCAGGGTCGCCCGGAGGACGTCGTCCCCCGGTCGCGCGCCGCGGGCGGCCGCGCCGGCCCAGACCGGCCAGAGCGGCTGGACGGTCGGGTCGAAGGCGCCATCCGTCTCGGCCGCGAGCGCGAGGGCGAAGCGCAGCAGGGTGCGGAGATGCGGGTCGGGGTCCTCCAGGGATCCGTCCCGGTTGAGCCGCGCCAGGGCGCTGTCGGCCCGGAACAGACTGGCGGACGCCTCCACGGCCCGCATCGCCGCGAACCCATCGGTCAGCGCGGCCTCGATTGTGGATGGATCGGATCCCGCCACGGTCAGCGCCACGGTGGTGCCGAAGGCGAGGCCGGCGCGGGTGCGGAGGATCAGCCCCCGCGACGCCGCCGCGGCGCGGAACGCCGCGAGGCCGCCGAGCCCGGCGAGGCCCGCGGCCCCGACGAGGATCCGGCGTCGTCCGGGCGCGAAGCGGACCGGCGCGCTCACCCGACGGCCACCGGCCGGGGCGCGACGCGGCGGCTGCGCTTGCGCGCCACCACCTGCGGCACGCATTGCCCGGGATCGTGGATGATCGTCACGCAGTCCATGCACTGGAAGCACTCGGCGTAGTCGATCCGGCCGGAGGGCGCGATGGCGCCGTAGCGGCAGCGCACCTTGCACAGCTGGCAGGGAGAGCCGCACTCCGCCCGGCGCGGGATCCAGTCGAGGATCCGCACCCGCCCGAGGAGGGCGAGGCTCGCGCCGAGCGGGCACAGGTAGCGGCAGAACCCTTTGTAGACGAACAGGTTGAGCACCAGCAGCCCGGCCGCGTAGGCGACGAACGGCCAGGACCGGACGAAGTACAGGGTGATGGCGGTCTTGAACGGCTCGACCTCGGACAATGTGTCGACCAGCGGCGATCCCGCCGCCGCGGCGGCGAGGATGCCGGCGAGGACGACGTATTTCAGCGTCCGCAGCGCCCGGTCCAGGCCCGGCGGTACCGCCATCTGCCGGATGCGCAGCGGCCGGGCCAGCAGCGCAGCGAATTCCTGCAGGGCCCCGAACGGACAGAGCCAGCCGCAGAACGTGCCGCGCCCCCAGGCCACCAGGGCGGCGAGGGCGAAGGCCCAGAGCACCAGAGAGGGCGGATCGTAGAGCAGGAAGGCGAGGTCGTGGGTGATTGTGGCGGCGCGCACGAGGCCCACGAGGGTGACGATCGACAGCTGGGCCTGCGCGTACCAGCCGACGAAGCCGAGGGTCAGCGCCAGGAAGCCGAGGCGGAAGACCGCGAACCGACGGGCGTCCGCCACCAGCCCGCGCTGGCGCGCGAGCACCGGCACCAGCACGCCGAGCATCAGCCCGATCAACCCGAGTTCGGGAGCCCGCGCGCGCCAGGGGTCGGTCCAGCTCGGCCCGTCATCCGGACGGAGCCGGGTGAACAGGTCGGCGGGCAGGGCGGTCTCGACCGTGAAGGTCCGGGCGATCTTCTCCGACAGGATCTGCCCGCGCTCGCGGACGATCGTCTCGGTCAGCATCCAGGGCGCCGACGGATCGAAGCCGGCGGCCTGATCGATCCGCAGGATCGTCCAGGGACCGGGCGGCAGGCCCTCGGCGAGGCCGGCGTCGCGCCGCTCCACCGCCATGTCGCGGGCATTCACGATCAGGCCGCCCTGGCTCAGCGCCAGCCGCTCGGGGACTGCGCCCAGCACGAAGCGGTCGCCGATTGGGTTCTCGGGCGCCTCCTCCGGCCCGGCGCTGATCACCATGACCGCGTGGTTGCCGGGGCCGAGCTCGCGCATCAGCGCGTCGTAGCGGGTCTGCCCCAGCAGGTTGCGGCCGATCGACGGCGGATCCAGGCAGGCCACGTAGAGGTCGGTCAGGGGGGCGTCGGGCGACCCCTCGGACGCATCCGCCACCCCGGTTCCCTTGAAGGCCTCGGCGGCGGCGGTGTTCGTCACCGTCAGCCGCTGCGCCCAGCCTCGGGCGAGGAGGTCGGCGAGGGTGAGCGGCTCGTAGAGGTCGGGCTTGGCCTCGACCTTCAGGCCGACATTGGCCGCCCCGAAGCCGAGTTTCTGGCGGGCGACAGCCAGTGCGGAAGCCAGGATCGACTGGTTGATCACCCGCGTCGAGGCCGTCGCCATGGAGATGCCGTCGACCGTGGTCTGAGGCGCGGCGCCGGCGGCCCGGGCATTCGGCCGGCCCACCCGGATCGCCTGCCGGGCCGAGAGGCCGGCATATTGCTCGACGAAGGCGAAGAGCGGCTCGGAGCCGAGCCCTTCGAGGAAGACCGGCTCGTGGTGCGAGACGACCTTCACGTCCCGGAAGGTGCCGTCGGGGGCCAGCGCGATCAGCAGGTCGGGGGGCGTGCCGCCGAAGCCGGGGATCGGCGCGAGATCGACGGATTCGAACGCGTAGGCCAAAACCTCATAGGACCCGGCCTGCTGCTTCAGGATCGGCCAGACCGGGAGCCTGTCGTCCTTCTCTCCGACCACCAGCGGGGGCGGGAAGTATCTTTCGAGGGCGGCGCGATCGAGCTGGCCGGCGGCGGCGGGGTGCGCGAGCAGGACGAGGAGGAGAAGCGCGGCTTGCAGGACGTACCCCGCGCTGCGGTGGTTGCCGAATGCGCCACGGATCGCGAGTAGTTTCCAGAAGTTCCTGCCCCAGATCTGCAACCCGCGCGTTTCCCTCCCCC
>NZ_JBKFBO010000064.1:0-8401 GCF_053346215.1 Methylobacterium sp. A49B | reverse complement strand
TCTCCATCCCCTTCTGAACCCTGGTGCCCGTCATGACCGACTGGAAGCGGATCCTGCCCGCGGTCGCAGCCCACGCGCGCGCCGACATCGTGGCCGCGTTCATCGCGGCCGATGACCGGATCGCGGCGGCCGAGATCATCACGCCGCTGCGCATCGCCCACTTCGTCGCCCAGGTGGCCACGGAGACCGGCGGCCTGACCAAGCTCGAGGAGAGCCTGTTCTACACGGCCGAGCGGCTGTGCGCGGTCTGGCCAAAGCGCTTCCCGAACCTCGCCGCGGCCAGACCCTACGCCGGCAACCCGAAGGCGCTGGCCGAGAAGGTCTACGGCGGTCGCCTCGGCAACGTGCAGCCCGGCGACGGGTGGCGGTACCGCGGCGGCGGCGCGCTGCAGACCACGGGGCGAGCGAACTACCGCGCCGCCGGGTTCGAGGCCAATCCGGATCGCCTGCGCTCGCCGGCCGGCGCGATCGCGGCCGCGCTCACCTACTGGACCGACAACGACTGCAACGCGCTCGCCGACGCCGACGACGTCGAGGCCCTGCGCCGCCGCGTGAACGGCGGCACGATCGGGCTGTCCGAGTGCCGCGCCTACCTGGCCAAGGCGAAGGCGGCGCTGCGCGTGATCCCGGCCCAGGCGAAGCTCAAGGCGCTGCGCTATCCCGTGGGCAAGGTCGACGGCGACCACGGCGACCGCACCACGGCCTCCGTGCAGCTCCTGCAGAAGAAGGCCGGCCTGCCCGTCACGGGCGAGCTCGACGACGACACGCTCGCTGCGCTCGACACCGCCGAGGCGCTCCCCGTGGCGGCCAAGGACGCGAACCTGGCGCGGAGCCGCACCGTCCAGGGCGCGGGCGTGGCCGGGTCCTTCGGCTTCGCCGAGGTCGCCCAGAGCGTCAGCGAACTGAAGGACCAGGCCGAGAGCGCGCAGGCCCAGATCTCGGCCGGCACCGTCTTCGGCTTCGTCATGGGTGCGCTGATCGTCGCCGGCGCCCTCTACGCCCTGTACGCGCGCTGGGACGATGCCGGCCGGCCCATGCCGGACGTCCTCGCGCGCCGCTTCCCGAAGCTCACCGGAGCGCGCGGCTGATGTTCGACTTTTCCTGGACCGCCATCCTCCTGGCGGTCGCGCCCCTCATGCGGGCCGCGATCTCGCCGGTGACGCTCAAGATCCTGGCCGCGGCGTTCGCCGTCCTGGTGATCGGGCGGATCGTCCTGCCCGCGCGCCTGCGAATGGTCTCCCGGACGATGGCCGCCGGCGTCGCGGCCTTCGCCTTCTGCTGGCAGGTCGCGGTGACCGACGGGGCGCAGCGCATGCTCGCCCACGACCACGCCGTGGCGCTGCAGGCCGAGCAGCTGCGCGCCGAGAAGGCGGAGGCGATCACCCACGAGGCGCTGGAGCTGCGCGCCCGCGACCAGGCCGCCCACGACGCCGACCTCTCCAAGATCAAGGAACTGACCGATGCGCTCGCCCGTGATCCGCGCCGTGATGGCGTGTGTCTGCCTCGCGATCTCAGTCGGCGGCTGCGCAAGCTTTAGGGCCGGACCGCCCGCGATCAATCCGCTCGCGCCGGCCGACATCCGGGTGACGCTGCCCGATCCGCCCGAGGGCGTGGCCGCGTGCCTGCTTGAGACCTTCCCGAATATCCCGGATCGATCGCTGACCAGGGCCGACGTCGTGCGCATCATCGGTCGGGCCAAGGTGCTCGACCGGTCGAAGGCGGCGTGCGGCGAGCGGGCTGTGGCTTGGATCTCCGCCGTGCGGCGCGACTTCGCCAAGCCCTGACGCCCGACCAAGTCTCGCGAAAGTTTCGCAGGCCTTCCCGGCCTCGCCGACGGCGGTTGCCTCTCATCCACCGAACACGAGTCGGCTTGTCTCTCACGAGAGGCCGGTTCGCTGAACACAACGCGCGACCGGAACGCCGGCGTGCGCCTCTCAGGACTTGGGGGCCCACCATGCCCGATACCGGACCGGACGGCCGGAGCTCTTCGATGGAGGTCGCGTTCGCGCGCTTCGAGGGCTCGGTTTCGACCGAGATCAAGAACCTCGCTCACGACGTGAAGAACCTCGTGGCCTCGCTCGCGGCCTACGCGACCACGCGCGACCTGAGCGCGGCCGAGCAGCGGATCGACAAGCTGGAACGGGCTCAGACCTGGCTCATCCGCACGATCGCGGGCGCCATCATCACCGCCTCGATCTCCGGCGTCGGCGGCCTGGTGTGGTGGGTCGCGAAGGCGGCGCACCCATGAGCAGCGCCGAGTTCCGGGCCTACAAGGCCGCGCTGGCCGCGTGCGTCGTCGCGTGGCTGCTGCTGCTCGCCTTTGTGGCCGGCCCCCACGTCGCGGCCGGTCTCTTCCCGGTCCGCACTGAGCTGCGCGTCGACCAGGTCACGCGCACGCGTGAGCGCCTGTGCTGGGACCTGTCGGGGCTCAAGGTCCGCGACGGCGCCACCGACGACCTCGACGTCTTCCTGTACGCAGCCGGGATCGCCGGGCGGATGGTGGTCTCTGTCTACGGTGAGGCGGACGGCATCCCGTGGCGCAGTATCGGCTCGACGCCAATCGGACCGTTCCACAAGCGCTACTGCGTGGATCTCGGGCGCATCCCGGCGTCGGCGCCGGTGCGGCTGGAGATGACGGTCTACTACCCCGACGCCTTCGGCCTGCTGCGCGTGCCGCTGCGGATGCCGGATGTCAGCGCGCCAGGCACGTAGCGTCGCTTCACATCCTACTTCACACCGCCTTAGGCGCCCTTGGCTTCGGCCGGGGGCGCCTTTCGTCGTTTTGCGGGGTGGGCGAGGAGCCTGACAGGCCACTCAGTCCTTCGCGTAAATCATAACTCGAATGGCGGGATCGAGTAGCGAGACATTGGGAAATCCAAGACGGAAGTCGTGCATCACCTCGGCAATCTGCTGATCGAATTGTGCCTTTTCATCTAATACGATGTCGCGAGAGAAGAACGATTTGCCATCACGAGTAATTCTGACCGTGTAAATCACAAACTTGATCCAGCGCTCGACCTGCCGATGTCGATAGCAGAAGGGTCGTGTCTGGGCGCGGTGGCGTTCCGCCTCATCCTCAGCCTGTCCAATAATGGCTGGGTTGCGGATTGGAACTGCCCGCCTCCCGGCGCGTAGACCTCGCGCATGAAGACCTCTCGAACCTCAGCCCCGCCGGCGCCGCCGCGCGGGGCTTTTCTTTATTCGCAATCGGGATAGACTGATTTCAGGTCTAAAGCCCTCCCCAAGCGCACGGACCTGAGAAAGCCCGCCCGGTCCGCCGGCGCGGGCTTTTCTTTGGCGCCCATGCCGTTCGCATATACGCGTCTAAGACGAATGCGGCGGTTCAGTTTTGCGTTCTAGGGGGTCCGACGCGGGTCGCTAGCTCACACCCGACCTCAAACAGCGCTAAACGCAGGCCGGGCAGCGCCGATCTGGCGCCGTCGCTCTCGATGAGCGAATGAGCCAGGATCAGGTAGTCCGCGATCTGGTCCAAGTGATCTGTTGCAATCGTCGCGGGGTGCGTCGGGGGTGGCACGAACCGTTCGACGTTGCCGTAGGCTTTGAGTTCCTTAGTTGCACAAGCCGCGATCTCGGTCAGCGAGCCCAGGTAGCCGAGGAACGTGTAATCTGGTGGGCCTATAGACGGAATACCGCCGACACCCACCCAGCGATAATCACCTGATGGATCGACAAGCCGATATCTGATGCTGAACTCGGATATCTGCGATAGCGCCTTGTCCAGTGTTTGCTCTACGATCGGCCTGTCGTCCGGGTGGACGCAACCCAGCCAGCCTCGTCCAAGCGAGTTCTCGACGGTTTGCCCGGTAAGGCTAGGCCAATCGGAACTTGTATGAATGGTCTGGCCATCGGCATCGGTAACAAAAATCATGGGGCCCCGCGATTGGACCTGTTCCCGTCAACATAGCTCACGGGACCTTGACCTCAAGGCGACTATCAATCGCAAGTAGAACTTGGCATACCAGCGCACGCGGCCGGTCTGGCGCGCTCAGCGCAGCGAGGCCCAATGAACGATCGAGAAGCGGCTCTGTCACGCCTCCAGACGATCGCTGATATGCTCGGTATACCTATCGACCAGCTGCGCGCGGCAGAGGCGCCTCTGAAGCGGTGGGCTGACAACGAGTGCTTGCGCCTGTGGCACCGTCTTAAAACGGACGCTGGCCGCGATGCCGCGCTGGATGCTCTCCGCAAAATTCTGGATGGCGAACACGGCTAGAACGCTATTCTTCGCCCGTGGGATCGGACGCTCCCCCGCCGCCTGAATAGATCGGGGCTGAGCCGCGCGGCTGACCCTATCCAGATCGATCCGGATTAGTCCGAGAGCATTCCAGCCTGTCCGGTTCGCCCGTGGCGGGCCTTTTGCTCGTCGATCTAACTAGGCATGAGCGTACGCATGGCCTGTGCGAGGGCTTGGGCCTGGTCACGGGTGAGCCCAGTCACCAGCACCGTGTCATCCCTGCACAGGACGTAGGAGCCGTCTTCAGTCGCGCGAATGCGGATCATTGTGCCTCCTGGCATCGGCCGATAGAGGGTAGCTTAACAGTGAATTCAGTATTGAACAGGGGGAACTCACTCGATTGCCAGTTTCCGGGAACCTCCGGGGGCTTCGCGAGTATTAAGATCTCACGCAATCCCCCTCACTGGCCCGCCCGGCTCGCCGCGGCGGGCTTTTTCGTTTGCTATCGGACGCACGCTCGAACTGCTCGGTAGATCTAATCTGGTATATTACAGATACTGCCTGATCACGGGAGATGAGTTATCGCCGTCAGGTAATCCTGGCGCCGGTAATCGAAGGAAATTAGCCCTCATCTGATCCCCAGAGGAGCGCGTGCCGCGATACTTCTTCCATGTCCAAAACGGGTACAGCTCGCCCGATCGGGATGGTACGGTTCTCTCCTGCTCGGCGGAGGCACGTCGAATGGCGATCAAGCTCGCTGGCGAGATCCTGCGGGACGAGGCGGAAAAGATGGATCTTGGAACCACATGGCGGCTCGACGTCGTCGATCAAGCTCAGGCGTCCGTTTTTGCGATCGAGGTCCAGTTCGATAGACCCGGCTCGGACAGGCAGCTGAACTGAGGCCGTGGTCTGGGCGGCCAAACGCCACGTCCGCCTGTCTGCTGGATTCGTAACCCCTCCAAAATTCGCATGCTAGGCTCGCCGCACAGGCGCGCCACTCGGGTCTCGTCTCTGCTCGTGGACCCATGATGCGCTTTTTCTTCGACACCCATGCGGGCAGCCTGTCCGAGTGGGATGATGTGGGCGCGCCAGCCGTCGGCATCGATGAAGCGGTGGCCCATGCCAGATATCTGCTGATGGTTCTCTGCAGCGACAGCGAACGTTTGGGCCACGATCTGCGCGCCACCATCATGATCCGCGACTGGAGCGGCATACCGATCGCGACCGTGACAAGTCAGGGCAAAGAAGAACCTCGCGTCATCCGGTCGGGACAGCGATGACGTGAGAGGCGTATTGGCTCGGCTTGCACGCCGGTGAGCTCGAGCGCGTTCCGCTACGTGCCACTTGACCTCTCGCCGATCGTGATACCGCGACGAACGCTCGAAATTACACGCTCGCTCGCATCATCAGTTCGAGCCCAATTTAGAGCGCCTAACAGAACCGTTTGATCTGCTTGAGGGTGATGAGGCTCGCGGCCAGGGTTGTGCAGGCCTCGTAGATGTCGCCGCGCCGCTCGTAGCGGATGGGCAGGCGGCGGAAGCGGTTGAACCAGGCATGGGTCCGCTCGACGACCCAGCGGTGACGCCCGAGCCTCTCGCTGCTCTCGATGCCTTTGCGCGCGATCCGCGGCACGATCCCGCGCGCCCGGCACTCCCGGCGTCGTGCTTTGGCATCATAGGCCTTGTCCGCGTGCAACTTGTCCGGACGATGCCGCGGGCGTCCGCGCCGCCCGTTGCGCAGGGGCGGGATGGCGTCGAGGGTCTGGGCCATCATCACGCTGTCGTGTCGGTTGGCGCCGCTCAGGCAGAAGCCGAGCGGCGTGCCGCGCGCGTCGGTGACGAGGTGGCGCTTCGTGCCCGGCTTGCCCCGATCCGTCGGGTTCGGGCCCGTGGCAGAGCCCCTTTTTTGGCCGGGACAGACGCACTGTCCAGGCTCGCGCGGCCCCAATCGATCTCGCCCGCCGCGTGCAGGCGCTCCAGCAGGATCTGATGCAGCCGCGCCCAGACGCCTGCCGCCTGCCAGTCGCGCAGGCGGCGCCAGCAACTCATCCCGCAGCCGCAGCCCATCTCGGCGGGTAGCATCTCCCAGGGCAGGCCAGAGCGCAGCACGAACAGGATGCCGGTCAGCGCCGCACGGTTCTCGAGCGGGCGCCGCCCGCCCTTCGGACGCGGCCGGGGCGGCGGAAGAAGCGGGGCGATCTCAGTCCACAGATCGTTGGGAAGAAGGGGGCGAGCCATCCCAGCCAACGCCCGACCACACGATCCGTGCCCATTCTGTTAGGCGCTCTTAGTCCTGCTCCGGTTTGGCGACCGACGCTTGCGCGACTTGCATGGCCTCCGCATGACCTGAGCCTCAAACTCTCGCGACTGGTGGATCATCCCTCCGCTGCTGTCACCGGGGCGCAGGAATTGACGCAGAGTGTAGGTCGGCATCCCTCACTCCGGCCGAGTGTCGAAATTGAGAGGATCAATCGTTCGGCGACCTTCTCGCGCATGGCGCTGCCTCGCTTCACTGGCGAGCCTGCTCCAGCCAGTATCGAAGCGGTCGTAGAGTCTGCCAACGATGCCGAGCATCAAGTCCAGTGCTTTACCGAAGAGCGCTACAGCGGCCATGAAACTCGAGATGAAATGGCGACCAATCCAACGGAACATGCGCACGGTGCCTGCGGGTTCGAAGCGCGGCCCGAAGCCGCCCAGCCGACGACGCGGGAACTGGAACTTCGATCCCCGCGGCAGATGCGACCGAATGGCGATCTTCCCTTCGATCGATCCGATTCCGGGACGCCATCAGTGAGATCGGGGGCTCCCCCGCCCGGTGGGCAATTAGAGGCGATCCAGTGGGGCGTTGGCACCGCATCAATCGAGGCAGGATCGTTTAGTTTTAAATGAGATTTGTGGCTGCGCCTCCGAAGCGCTCCTGCAACTCGGCCCGCCCGGCTTCAGTGATCTGATATTCGACGATCTTCTTCTCAGGATCCGTTCGGCCGGTCGCCGCGACCAAGCCAAGCACCTCGAGCCGCCGCATGTAGGCGGTCACTTGGTAGAAGCGTGCACCGGTCTGAGCCAGGGTCTGAAGGCGGTAAAGGCTGGCAGGCGGGAGCTTGTACATCGCCCACCTGTACAGCGACTGACAGATGTGGCGCCACTAACTGTGGCGCTCCGCCGGCCCGTAGCAGATAGGGGCGGCGCCAAGCAGACGTCTCATCCGAGCAACGCACCGACGCGTGAGGGCAACGAGGACTGAGAACGGTGTTCTAAGCTTAATGCAGCCGCAGTACCTGCAACGCCTTGCGTACCAATCGCTCGCCACATGGCTTGGCGATGAAATGCGCATCTTCCGGCAGCAACGCGGCTTCGTCCGGCATGCAACCCGAGCACACGATGATCCGTGTCTCGGGCCAGCGCGCGCGGACCGCGTGAGCCAGATCGCAGCCGTCCATCGTGCCAGGCATGTTCACGTCGGTGTAGAGGAGTGCCACACCATCATTGGCCTCCAAGTGCTGGAGAGCGCCAAGCGCATGCTCCGCCTCTAGGACGTCGAAGCCCATTGCTGTCAGCATGTCGGCGGCCACGAGGCGCGCGAACTCCTCATCTTCGGCAAGGACAGCGATGGGGCGGGGCACGGACATGGTTTAGAGAATGCGGGCAACCGTCCCGCGTTTCAGCGTAGCCGCAGATTTTTCAGATCACGCTCTTTGTCGCTTCCTTAGCGGAAGCAGATCGAGCGCCTGTCCAAGCATGCTTCAAACTGTCGATAGTTCGCGCTCACCATGATCGTTTGCTGTGAATCAACGTGGAGGCGCCCGGTAGCTGACACCCTGAAGTGCGAGTCTGACCTGGAAAGATGCGGATAACCCCCACGATGCGCCTTGGGCCGATCCACATGATTTGCCGCACCCGTAAAGGCCTGGGGTGAGCTGGTCAGCGGAACCGACTTCGACGCGTCTTTGGCTACTAAATCAGACGCCGAGCGTGCCGATTTGCGAGTTCGCAGTAAAGGTTCGCTAATCCGCGGTCCTGTTTCCGAGCGCCGTATTAACCCGCCGCCTCACGTACAAGCGGCCGGGGTGAATGTCCCAGCCGCCGTTTAAGTGAGGATGCTGATGTTTAGCGCAGGAGCTGGAGCACGCCCTGCTGGGCCGAGTTGGCCAGCGACAGCGCCGAGATGCCCATCGACTGACGCGTCGTGAGCGCCTGCGAGTTCGCC
>NZ_JBKFBO010000063.1:0-9313 GCF_053346215.1 Methylobacterium sp. A49B | reverse complement strand
TTGCGGCCCTTCCTCCAGCCGGTGTCGCAGTAGTCGCGCACCGCGTCGGCCTCCTCGGAGAGCCCGTAGCGCGCCCGGTAGAAGCCGTGGTCGAACGCCCCCGCCACCAGCCGCGCCTGCAGGGCGAGCAGCGCCTCCCGGTCCACAGCCTCCCGGCCGATCGCCCCCAGCCAGCCCGTCTCCGCGACGGGCGCCCGCGCCGGCCGCAACCCGCAGACCCGCAGCAGCGCCGCCAGCGTCGAGCGGCCCGGCCCCGGATCGCGCAGCTCCCGCCAGCCCGCGCCGGCAAAGTGCAGGTACGGCGCCGTCCCGCCGACATCCGGGTAGGTCGCCCGGTACCAGCCCTCTTCCACCGCCGGAATGTTCAGACGCTGCGGCCCGGCAAACGGCTCCGCCCCGGTGAGCCGCGCCTCGGCTACGTGGCGGAAGAACGGGTCGTCCGCCACCGCCCGGCTGCCGGCCCGCGCCTGCACGAAGCCGGCCGGGTCGAAGTCCGGCCGCGGGCTGACCCGCGCCCGCCAGCCTTCGGTCACGTAGTGGCGCAGCAACGCGTCGTCCGAGGCGCCCGCCAGCGCCTCGGCCTGGGGCTCGGCGAGGCCCCGCCGGTAGTGGGCGGCGTCGAAGTGGGGCGCGAGCGTCCCGAGCCGCAGCGCCAGCGCTTCGGCCGGGTCCGGCCGGGCGGGTCCGCCGTGCAGGACGTAGTGCACCAGCGGGTTCTGGGTGGCGAAGGTGAGGCCGCGGGTCAGGCAGTAGGCCAGGGTGTCGAACTGGGGCGCGGGCTCGCGGCCCTCGCGCCAGCCCGACGCCATGTAGTGGTCGGCCGGGTCGACGCCGGCTGCGGCGATGTCGGGGTTGCCCGCAAGGTAGAACGGTCCGTCGACGAGGCGGCGGGCGAGGCGCGCGACCTGGGCCGTGTCGCGCGGGGCCAGGGGATAGGCGGTGCCCTCCCCGGTGGACGTCCCCTTGCGGCGGTGTCGCGCGAGTGCGTGGAGGAAGGGGTTGATGCCGGCCGGGGCCAGGTGGGGGTGCTCGGCGAGGTAGGCGGCGGACGAGAAGTCCGGGCGCGGGTCGCGGCCCTCGCGCCAGCCGTGGACGAGGTAGTCGCGCACCGGATCGGCCGCGATGCCGTACCAGCTCGCGTAGAAGCCCGCGTCGAAGTACGGCGCCAGCGCCGCGACGAGGCGCCCTTCGAGGTCGGGGCCGTCCGTCGCCTCCGTGCCGGCCCAGAAGCGGTGCAGGGCCGCTCGCTTGGCCAGCGGATCGCCGAGGCGACGGACGCGACGCGCGATCTGCATCAGGGGCGAGGCCCGGCCGGGGCCGGTGGAGCCGCGATGCATCTAGGACCCTGCGAAGGCGCGTTCACCCTGTGCCGTCACGGGGCATGGCCTCCATCGACCGCTCTCGGAGCGGGCGCGGTCGCGGCGCGGGTCGCGGATCGGTTCATGGGCGGCAGCTGGCGGGCAGCATCGGGCGCAGGGCGGCGCGAGAGGGTCATGGTTCTGGTTCCCTGTCGCACTAACGGAACCGGCGAAGTCCGTAAACCGTGGGCTGCACCGCCGGCCCCGCTCACAGCGAACGGTGCGGCTTCCCCGTCGAAGGACAGGCCACGGAGCCCCGCCCTTGCTGTTGACTGAGTTTCGATATATCTAGTTTTTCGTCATATCGAAATCGAGTCGAATCATGCATCCCCATCCTTCGGACTTCATCCATCCCGATCCCTTCGAGGCCTTCCGGTTTCGCGCCCACCGCGGCCCGATGGGCGCCGATCCCCGCGGGCGGCACGGCCATCACGGCCGCGGACCGGGTGACCGCGGCCCGTTCGGCCGCGGCGGCCGCGGCGGCCGCGGCGACCTCGCGCGGTTCTTCGCCCACGGCGACCTGCGCCTCGTCATCCTCCACCTGATCGCCGAGAAGCCCCGGCACGGCTACGAGATCATCAAGGCCATCGAGGAGCGGGTCGGCGGCGCCTACAGCCCGAGCCCCGGCACGGTCTACCCGACGCTCACGCTGCTGGAGGAACTCGGCCACGTGACGGTGACCCCCGGGGAGGGCACCAAGCGGCTGCACACGATCACCCCGGAGGGCCAGGCGTTCCTGGACGGCAACCGCCCGACCCTGGAGGCGATCCTCGCCCGGATGGCGGAGGCCGAGGCCGCCCGGGGCGACGGTCCGCCGCCCTCGATCGTGCGCGCCAAGGAGGGTCTGAAGCTCGCCCTGCAGATGCGGCTGGCCCGCGGTCCTCTGAGCGCCGCGCAGGCCGCCGCCGTCACGGCCGCCCTGGAGGCGGCGACCGCCGCGGTGGAGCGGGCGTGACGGGCCGGGATCATGCGCGGGACGCGGCCGGTGCCTGACCCCCGGCTCGGCCGCCTCGCCCTCGGGATCACCCTGTTCCGGCCGGGTCCGGACCAGCTGGCGCGGGTTCACGCCCAGGCTTCTTCAGGGTTCGCCGCGGTGATCGCCTTCGACAACGGCGGCCTCCCGGCCGAGGCGGCGGAGCGCCTCGCCCGGGCCGGCGTGATCCTGCTGTCGGAGGGGCGGAACCTCGGCATCGCGGAGGCGCTCAACCGGATCGCCGCGGCCGCCCGGGCGGCGGGGGCGGACACGCTCCTGCTCCTCGACCAGGATGCCGAGCCGCCGGAGAACCTCGCCGTCGCACTGCTGGCGGGCCTCGGTCGGCTGCGGGCCGCCGGGATCCCGGCGGCGGTGGTGGGTCCCGTCCCGGCGCCCACCGCCGGCCACAAGGCGCCCGCCTACCCGCCCCGCCCCGGCGCTCCGGAGCGGGACGCCCTCGCGCCCGTGCAGTTCCTGGCGACCTCGGGCTCGCTGGTCGATCTCGACGCCTTCGCGCGGATCGGACCGTTCCGCGCCGACTTCTTCATCGACGGGGTCGAGCTCGAATGGTGTTTCCGCGCCTGGAGCCTCGGCTACGGGTGCTACGTCGCCCGCGACGTCGCGATCCCGCACCGGGTCGGCGGCGGGGTGATCCGGGCCTTCGGGATCGCGATGCCGCGCCAGCCCCTGTTCCGGATGGCGACCTACCTGCGCAACGCGGTCTACGCGTGGCGCCTGCCGCACGTGCCGCGCCGCTGGAAGCTCGCCCAGGCCGCCTACCTGCCGCTCCAGGCCGGGCTGTACTGGGCGGATGCGGGCTTCCGGCCCGCCGTGCTGCTGCGGCTCCTCGCGGCGGTCCGCGACGGCGTCCGCGGGCGCCTCGGGCCGCCCGAGGATCTCCCGAAGGATCTGACTTGACCGACCGCCCTGCCCTCGATGTCGTCATCGTCAACTGGAACGGCGGCGCGCTGCTGCGGGCCTGCGTCGCGAGCCTCGCGGCGGCGCGGGATGCCGGGACCGTGCAGGTCACCGTGGTGGACAACGCCTCGACGGACGGCTCCACCGAGGACCTGCCCGCCCTGCCCCGGCCGCTGCGGCTGATCCGGAACGACGTGAATCTCGGCTTCGGCTGGGCCTGCGACCAGGGCGCCGCCGCGGGCGACGCCCCCGCGATCCTGTTCCTCAACCCCGACACCCAGGTCGCGCCCGACGCCCTCGGCATCGCCCGGGCCGCCCTGACGGCCGATCCGCGGACCGGCATCGTCGGGGCGCGGCTCGTCGATCCGGACGGGCGGACCGCGCGCTCCTGCGCCCGGGCCCCGACGGCGCTCGGCCTCCTCGGGCGCGCCCTGGCGCTGGACCGGCTGGGGCTCGTGCGGCCGCACTTCCTGCTCGAATGGGACCACGCCGAGGACCGCGCCGTCGATCAGGTGATGGGCGCCTTCCTGATGATCCGCCGCGACCTGTTCACCACGCTCGACGGCTTCGATCCGCGCTTCTTCGTCTACTGGGAGGATGTCGACCTCTGCGCCCGCGCCCGGGCGGCCGGCTTTGCCGTGCGGCACGTGGCCGGGGCGGTCGCCCGCCACGAGGGCCAGGGCACGACCCGGCAGGTGCGGGCGCGGCGGCTGTTCTACTTCCTGCGCAGCCAGATCCTCTACGCCGGGAAGCACCACGGCGCCGCCGCGTCCCTCGCGCTCACGGCGGCGAGTTTTGGCGCGCAGGTGCCCCTGCGGCTCGCCCTGGCGCTGGCCCGCCGCGCGCCGGCCGAGGCCGCGGAGGTGCTGCGGGCGGCCTCCCTCCTGGCCGCGGCGCTGCCGGGTCTCGTGCCGGGCCTGCTCGGCGCTCCGCGCGGGCGGCCGTGAGCCCGGCCTTCGCCGGGGGCGCCCGGTTCTGGGGCCTCGCTCTGCTCGGCCTCGGCCTGCCGGTCTGCGTCGCGCTGGCGCTGCGCGTTCCCCCCGACGCGGCCGGCCCAACCCTCCCCGGCACCCTCGGCCTGCGGGCCGGGGCGATGCTCGGCCTCGACCCTGCGGGCGCCGCCCGGCTCGGACAGGGCGCGGCCATCGCAGCCTTCCTGGCCCTGGGCCTCGCCGCGCTGACGGTGGCCGACCGCGGGCGTGAAGCCCTGTTCGCGCTCCTCGGCCTGCCCGCTTCGCTGGCGGCCGCGTCCGGCCCGGACGGACCGGTCCTCGGGCTGGCGGCGCTGGCCGCGGCCTTGCTCACCCCCCGGCCGCTGACGGGCCGCGGCCGACCTTGGCGCCTCGCCGGGGCGGCGCTGGCGATCGCCCTCGCGGTGCTGGCACGGCCGGCCTGCGCGCCGCTCGCCGGGATGCTGCTGGTGCCGTTCCCGCCCCCGAGGCGTCTCGCCCGCTTCTGCCGGGACCGGCTGCCGCTCGCCGTCCTGGCGGTGCTGCCGGTTCTCCTCGGCCTGCCGCCCGCCCGCGGGGCCCCCAATCCGGCCCTGGCCGTCCCGCTGCCCTGGCCCCTCTCCGGCCTCTGGGCCGCGGCGCTGCTGGTGCTGCCCCTCGCCCTGCGGCGCGGCCCCCTGCCCCCGCCCGCGGAGCGGCTCTGGCTCGTGGCCTGCGCCCTGCTGGGCCTGTGGCCCACGGTCGTGAGGCAGGCCCTCGGACCGGCCGGCGGCGGCCTGTCGCCGCACGACCTGCTCCCGCTCGCGCCGATGCTGGTCCTGGCCTTCGCCCGGGGGCGGATCGGCACGGCGGCGACGCCGCGCTGGCCGGCGCTCCTTCCGGTCCTGGCCGCCGCCGTCGACGCGGTCGCGCTGCCGGCCCTGGCGTTCCGGCCGTGAGGCGCCCTCGATCCCGGTCGAGCCTCAATCCCGGTCGAGGAAGTTCAGCAGCGCCCGGTTGAAGGAATCGGGCCGGGTGACGCTGTGGGCGTGGCCGCCCTCCGGGGCGAGGACGAGGCGGGCCCTGGGCAGGGCCGCCGCCAGCCGCTCCGAGCGCGTGTAGGGCACCAGCACGTCGTCCCGGGCGGCCATCACCAGGGTCTCGTGGCCGATCGCCCCGAGGCTGTCTGCGATCTGGAAGCGCTCCAGGGCGCCGATGCGCGTCAGCACGGTCTCGACGCTGGGGAAGTGCGCCAGGGCGTGGGCCTCGTCGGCCGCGACCCGTTCGGCCTCAGCCGACAGCCAGGGCGCCGGGTACAGGAAGATCGCCTGCGCCCGCACGAAGGCCTCCGGCCCGCCCCCGGCCAGGATCGCCCGGCGGGCCGCGAAACAGCGGCGCGTGGCCGGGTCCAGGGCGTCCCAGCCGTTGATCACCACGATCCGCCCGACCCGGTCGGGCGCCTCCAGCGCCATCCGGAGGGCGATTAGGCCGCCCAGCGCGTGGCCGACCACGTCGGCCCGGTCGATCCCGGCGGCGTCCAGCACCGCCACCGCGTCCCGTGCCATGGCGGGGATGTCGTGGTCCGGCTCCAGCGGGCCGGGCGAGCGCCCGGTGCCGCGATGGTCGTAGGTGACGACCCGGAACCGCCCGGTCAGGGCCGGCATCTGCGGCGCGAAGTAGCCCGCCGCGCCGCCGAGCCCCGGCGAGAGCAGCACCGGCCGCCCGTCGGCCGGGCCGGCCACCGCGTGATGGAGCGGGCCCATCAGCGGCCGAGATGGGCGATCGACGCGATCTCCACGCGGGCGTCGGGCTTCACGAGCCCGCACTGGATGCAGTAGCGCGCCGGCTTGTCGCCCGGAAAATATTCGGCGTAGACGGCGTTGATCGCCGCGTAGTCGGCCCAGTCCGCCAGGAAGACGTGGTTGAAGGTGACGTCGTCCATCGTGCCGCCCGCGGCCGCGACGACGCCCTTGATGGTCTCCAGCACGTGGCGGGTCTGGGCTGCCGCGTCGCCGACATGGACGACGTTGGCGTCCGCATCCAGCGGCAGCGTGCCCGAGACGTACAGCACCCCGTCGGCCAGCGTGCCCGGCACGTAGGGGGCCAGCGGCTTGCCGGTCCCCGGCGGTATCACGACCTGCTTCGGCATGCCCTCAGTGCCTCTCCCGTTCGACCTGTCGGCCGGGCCGGACAGGCCGCGCGGGAGGCGCCGCGTCGCGGCGGCGTTCGTGCACCCTGCCGGTGACCGGCCGGGTGCGGGATGCACTTATTCGGCCATATCGAAGCCGGCGGCATCAACCGCCGCGTGCGGGCCTGCGCCGAGCGCCGCCTCGAAGGCAGACACGTCCGAGACCCAGCCGAAGAAGGTCTCGATGTTGGACAGCGCCCCGTGGTGCAGGCTCTCCGGCCCGGCCTGATGGGTCGCGTCGGCCAGCACGATCCCGAAGTATTCCCGGTGGAACCCGTCGCGCAGGGTCGATTCCACGCAGACGTTGGTGGCGATGCCGGTGAAGACCAGCGTGGTGATCCCCCGCGCGCGCAGCATGCTGTCGAGGGGCGTGTTGTAGAAGCCGCTGTAGCGCGGCTTGCCCAGGACGATGTCGCCGGGCTCGGGCCTCAGGGCGTCCACCAGGGCGTAGTCCCACGAGCCCTTGGCCAGGAGCTGCGCGTTCGCTTGAGGATTCCGACGCATCGTCTTGAGAGCGTTGGACTTGTGCCAGTTCGGCGAGCCCGGCCCGCCCGCCTCCGCGTAGCCCGGGTCCCAGCCGTTCTGGAACCACAGGATCCGGATCCCGGCCGCCCGGGCCGCCGCCACCGCCCGGGCGATCCGCGCGATCACCGGCCCGGTGCCCGACACGTCGAACCCCGCGAGGTCGAGGTAGCCCCCCGGGCTCGCGTAGGCGTTCTGCATGTCCACCACGATCAGCACCGTGGCGGCGGGGTCGAAGGCGATCGGCTCGGGCCGGGCGGGCAGGACGACGCCGCCGTGGCGGCCCCGGGGATCGCGGTAGCCGGCGGGGGCGTCCATCAGGCGACCTCGGCGAGCGGCGCGGTGACGTGCCGGCGGGTGCGCATCAGCGGCTGGATCCGCGTCCCGAAGGCGTCGAGACCTTTGAGGAAATCGTCGAACACCAGCAGCACCCCCTCCACCCCGTCGATCGCCATGATCGTGTCGAGCATCCCCGCAACGCTTTCGTAGCTGCCGACCAGCGTGCCCATGTTGAGGTTCACCGCCGCGGCCGGGTCGGCGAGCTGGCGCACGTTGGTGTCGCCGCCCGACCGGGTGTCGGCCGCCCCCTGGAGGCCGAGCCACGCGATCGCCTCCGCGTCGGCCCCCGCCCGGTAATGCTCCCAGGTGACCAGCGCGGCGACGTCGGTCTCGTCGGCGATGATCATGAACAGGGCGTAGCAGGTCACCCGCCGCCCGGTCTTGGCGCTTGCCTCCGCGAGCTTCTCCACCACGGGAGCGAAGGCGGTCGGCGTGTTGAGCCCTTTGCCCAGGCAGAAATTGTAGTCGGCGTACTGCGCCGTGAAGGCCAGCCCGGCGCCGCTCTGCCCGGCGCAGATGATCTTCACGGGCGCCTGCGGCCGGGGACTCAGGCGGCAGTCGTGCATCTGGAAATACGTGCCCGTGCGGTCGCTGACGCCCGTCTCCCACAGGTCGCGCAGAACCTGAGCATACTCGGCCAAATAGTCGTATCGGTTGGCGAAATGCGCGTCGCCGGGCCACAGGCCCATCTGATCGTATTCCGGCTTCTGCCAGCCGGTGACGAGGTTCACGCCGAAGCGCCCCGGGGCGATCGAGTCGATGGTCGACGCCATGCGGGCGACGATGGCGGGCGGCAGGCACAGGGTCGCCGCGGTGGCGAACAGCTTGATCCGGGTGGTGACGGCGGCGAGCCCCGCCATCAGGGTGAAGGATTCGAGGTTGTGGTCCCAGAACTCGGTCCTGCCGCCGAAGCCCCGCAGCTTGATCATCGACAGGGCGAAGTCGAGCCCGTAGCCCTCGGCCTTCAGGGTGATCTCCTTGTTGAGTTCGAAGCTCGGGCGGTACTGCGGGGCGTTCTCCGAGATCAGCCAGCCGTTGTTGCCGATCGGGATGAACACGCCGACGCTCATGGTGGGCTTCTCGGCGGGCGCCTCGGCCGGCGCCCGCCCGGCGGATGTCTGCGGACTCGGCTCGTTCTGCGTCATCATCTGCGCTCCGCCGGGCCGCTCCCGCCCCCGCGGAGCCGACTCGGTTGCCGGACGCTCGCAAACCCGGGCCAGGGGGTCAAACCCGCGGCGTCGGATCGGCGCGAAAATGCTCATCTTTCCAGCGACTTGCACAACTGGAGCGCGATCCGTGCTCAACCCGTGCGCGTCGCCGGAACGGACCGGCCCAGCGGTCACGCGCCGAGCGCCTGTGCGGGAATTCAGGGGAGGATTGCTTTCGCTGAGCCGGCGACCATTTCGACAGGATGAGGATTGATCTCGGTTCGATCCTGCCGGAGTGACGTCGATGCGCGCGTGGCCCGCCCTCCTCCTGGTCCTCGGCCTCGCGGGACCGGCGGCGGCCGACGAGGCCGGGCGCGCGGCGGCCCGGGCGGTGATCGCCAAGCAGGAGCAGGCGCTCGGCCGGGACGACGCGCAGACCGCCTACGAGCAGGCCGCGCCGGGGATCCGGGCGCTGTTCCCGAACGCCGACCTGTTCATCGGCATGGTCCGCAACCAGTACCGCCCGGTCTACCGCCACCGCAGCTTCGTGTTCGGCGAGGCCCGGGACACGGACGGCGCGGGCGTGGTGCAGTCGGTGGCGATCCAGGACGAGTACGGCGTCGACTGGACCGCCGAGTACAGCCTCGCCCAGGACGCGGACGGGCAGTGGCGCATCACCGGCTGCCGGCTGATCAAGGCGCCGGGCACGAGCGCCTGAGGGGCGCCCACCGCGACGGCGGCGGGCGCATCCCCGCCGCGACGGCAGCGGGCGCATCGCGCTACCGGGCCTCGGGCCGCAGGGTGGCGAGCTTGTCGACGAGCTGCAGCGCGATGTCGGCGCAGGCCTTCGTCGAATCGTCGTCGGCGCATTTCAGGTCGATCCGCGCGTCGCCGCGCTCGAGGACGACATGCGCGCCCTTCGACGGCGGCGGGGGTGG
>NZ_JBKFBO010000062.1:0-31535 GCF_053346215.1 Methylobacterium sp. A49B | reverse complement strand
CCGCCTGAGGGCGGTCAGCGGTTTGCGGTGGTGACGGGGGAGGTGACGCCGCCGAGGGACACCCAGGCGACGGCGTCCTGGCTCTCGCGCTTGATGAACACGTAGCCGGTCTTGTGCCAGGGCAGGATCGCGCTGGTCTTGTTGTCGAGCACGAGGTCGCCCCGGTCGGTGATGAGGGTGAGCACCGCGTGGCCCTCGCCCTTCTCGTCGATCACCACGGTCATGCGCATCGCCCGCCGCGGCAGCCCGGCCTCGGCCAGCAGGTGGCGCTTGAGCAGTTGGAAGTCCTCGCAGTCGCCGATGCCGTCCTCGGCCAGGTCCCAGCGGTCGGCCACGTGCAGGTGCTCCTGGTCTGTCATCGGCTCGACCGCCTTGTTGACCCGCCGGTTCACCGACACGATCGTCGCCCAGGTCGACGGCGTCAGGCTGATCCGCGCCGGCTCGCTGCGGTCCACCGCGCATTCGGCCGCGTAGGACTGGCAGAACGTCACCCACGCGGCGATCGGACGGGCCTCCCCCTGAACCCGCGCCCCAGCCTCGTTCGGAAGGCTCGCCAGCGTCTGAGCCTGCGCGGTGGCGGCGAGGCCGAGCAGCGCCGCCGCACCGGCCATCATCCCCCGAACCGTCCTGATCAGCCCCGCGCCCATCGAACCCGTCCCCGTTGTTGAGGACAGGATTGCGCCGCAGAGCCTCCGCGGCGCTGAAAGCGATGCGCGCAATTTTACCGATTCGCCGGCCGGCCTCGGGTCATGCGCGACAGCGTCGACGGGTGGCTTGAGAAGCCCGGCAAATCCGCGCCGTCGGCTTCGGGAAACGGAAACCTTGAGGGTTCGTTCAAGGGCCGAGGAGCTTCACGAAGGCGACGCCGGCTCCGAAGAAGGCAGCACCAGCCGTCGTCCCGGCCAGGGCGACCTGCCAAGGAGCGAGCGCCCGGTCCCGCTCAAGCTTCGCAGCTTCGGCCATCAACGTCTTCTGCTCAGCGACGAATTTGTGTGACTCGTCCATCGCACGGAAAACCCGTGTGATCTGCCCAGCAAGATCGAGAGAGTCCGGAGCAGAAGTCTCGGCCATCGGCACCGATTCTCAAGCGTCCCGATCCTTATGATCGGAGCGCCCCGCGACACGACGGGAAGAGTTGCCTTCTCACCCCGCCGTCTGGTCGAGCTTGCGCTCCGCCTCGCCCTTCAGCTCGGGGAAATCCGCCTGCGTGTAGGCCCGGCCGCGATACGGATCGTTGGTGACGCCCTCGTGCTCCAGGCGGCGCAGCTGAACCCGGCGGATCTTGCCCGAGATCGTCTTGGGCAGGTCGGTGACGAATTCGAGCCCGCGCAGGCGCTTGAAGGTCGCGAGCCGCGCGTTGGTGAAGCGGAAGATGTCGAGCGCCGTCTCGGGTCCGGCGGCGGCGCCCGCCACCAGGGAGACGAAGGCCTTCGGGATCGTGTGGCGCATCGGGTCGGGCACCGGGACGACCGCCGCCTCGGCCACGGCCGGGTGCTCGATCAGCACGCTCTCCAGCTCGAAGGGGCTGATCCGGTAGCCCGATGACTTGAACACGTCGTCGGCCCGGCCCACGAAGGTGAAGCAGCCCTCCTGGTCGACGAAGGCTACGTCGCCGGTGTGATAGAGGTCGCCGTCGGCGCCCGAGAGGCGGCCCTGGCCGTCGTCGTAGCCCTGCATCAGCCCGGCGGGGCGGTGCGCCCCGAGTTCCAGGCAGACCTCGCCCTCGGAGGCCGGCTGTCCGTCGAGGTCGAGGACGCGCACCCGGTAGCCCGGCAGGGGCCGGCCGAGCGCCCCCGGCACCACGGGCTGGCCCGGCGTGTTGGCCATGAGCGCCGTGGTCTCGGTCTGGCCGTAGCCGTCGCGGATCGTGAGGCCCCAGGCGCCCTTCACCCGCTCGATCACCTCGGGGTTCAACGGCTCGCCGGCCGCGCAGACCTCGCGCAGGGCGAGGTTCCGGCCGGTGAGATCCTCCTGGATGATCATGCGCCACACGGTCGGCGGGGCGCAGAGCGTGGTGGCGCCGGTGCGCTCCAGCTGCGCCAGCAGGGCGGCGGCGTTGAACGGCGCCTGGTTGATGACCAGGATCGTCGCCCCCGCGTTCCAGGGGGCGAAGAACGACGACCACGCGTGCTTGGCCCAGCCCGGCGAGGAGACGTTGCAGTGCACGTCCCCGGGCTGCAGCCCGAGCCAGTACATCGTCGAGAGCGCGCCCACCGGGTAGGAGCGATGGCTGTGGCGGACGAGCTTCGGCTTCGCGGTGGTGCCGGAGGTGAAGTAGAGGAGCATCGGGTCGTCGGCCCCGGTCGGGCCGTCGGGCGCGAAGGTCCCGGGCGCGGCGAACGCCGCGTCGTAGGCGGCCCAGCCCTCCGCGGCGGCCCCGGTGACGAGGCGGATGGCATCCCCCATGTCGAGGCCGGAGAACCGTGCGATCTGCTCCGGCCCGGCCACGATCGCCCGCGGGCGCCCGCGGGCGAGGCGGTCGGCGAGCTCGTCGGCGGTGAGCAGCGTGGTCGCCGGGATGATCACGGCGCCGAGCTTCATCGCCGCCAGCATGGTCTCCCAGAGGGCGGGGACGTTGCCGAGCAGCAGGAGCAGGTGGTCGCCGCGCTTCAGGCCGAGCTGCCGCAGGTGGTTGGCCACCTGATTGGACCGGGTCGCCAGCGCACCGAAGGTGAGGCTCTGCTCGGCACCGCTGCCGGCCTCGATGATCCGGAGCGCGGCGCGATCACGGCTTTCGGGGCCAGCCAGCACCGCGTCGAACCAGTCGAGCGCCCAGTTGAACGGCACCGGATCGGGCCACGCGAAGGCCGAGACGGCGGCCGCGTAATCGGTGCGGTGGGCCAGCAGCAGATCGCGGGCCTCGCGGAAGCTCGGCATGGTCGTTCCCCCTTCGTCTTGTTCGACCGTCCCGACCGCGTGTGTCAGGTCGGGATCAGATCCTCACCAGCCTCGCCGCACGCGAGGCTCTGAACCATCGCTGCATGGAATCCGCGGATCCGGTCGGCGATCAGGCCGACACTCGCGGTGTTGCGGGTGAAATCGTCGGCGTTCAGCGTGATCAGGCCCGCGGTGTAGCCCGCCTCGTTGTGCTCGAACGGGTCGGCGTAGAGCCACGTCCACCAGTCTCGGACCGGGATCAGGCTGGCGCAGGGCTTGACCCGCAGCGCTGCCAGGAACCGGAAACGGCGCGCCAGCTCCTTCCGCCAGACCGCCCGCGTCTCCGGTGCCACGTCGAAGGCCAGCAGCTTCACGAGGTGCTCGTTGATGGTCTCCTCGCGGCCCCGCGCCTTCTGGGCGACGATCGCGCGCGGGAAGGCCATCTCGAACCGCAATTCCGAATCGTGGTCCAGCACATCCATCGCGTGTTGACCGTTCAGGTGTTCTCGAACCGGGGCGGCCGCTTCTCCACGAAGGCGGCCATGCCCTCCTTCTGGTCCTTGGTGGCGAACATGGCATGGAACACCCGCCGCTCGAAGCGGATGCCTTCGGCGAGCGTGGTCTCGTAGGAGCGGTTGACCGCCTCCTTGGTCATCATGGCGATCGGCAGCGACATCGACGCGATCGTCTCGGCCGCCTTCATCGCCTCGTCGAGGAGCTGGTCGGCGGCGATGACCCGGGAGACCAGCCCGGCGCGCTCGGCCTCGGCGGCATCCATCATCCGGCCGGTGAGGCACATCTCCATGGCCTTGGCCTTGCCGACGAAGCGGGTGAGCCGCTGGCTGCCGCCGATCCCCGGCATCACGCCGAGCTTGATCTCGGGCTGGCCGAACTGCGCGGTCTCGGCGGCCAGGATGATGTCGCACATCATGGCGAGCTCGCAGCCGCCGCCGAGGGCGTAGCCCGCCACCGCCGCGATGATCGGCTTGCGCACGGCAACGAACCGATCCCAGTCGCCGAACCGGTCGCCCGCGTACATCTCCGCGTAGGTGGCGTGCTGCATCTCCTTGATGTCGGCGCCGGCCGCGAAGGCCTTGGCCGAACCCGTCAGCACGATGCAGCCGATCCCGGGATCCGCATCGGCCTCGGTCGCGGCCCGGATCACCTCGCGGGTGAGTTGCGCGTTGATGGCGTTGAGCGCCTTCGGCCGGTTGAGGGTGACGAGGAGGACGCGGCCGCGCGTCTCCGTCAGGATCGTCTCGTACGGCTCGCTCACGACTCGCCTCCCTGGCCGCGGAGCATACGGATGATCGCGGAAAAGTCCTCTCCCCCGTGGCCCGCGCCCTCGAACAATCCGTAGACCTGCGCGGCCTCCGCGCCGAGGGGCGTCGCGGCGCCCGCGGCGAGCGCGGCGGCCTGGGCCAGGCGGAGATCCTTGAGCATCAGCGCGGCGGCGAAGCCCGGCTTGTAGCCGGTGTTGGCCGGCGAGGTCGGCACGGGACCCGGTACCGGGCAGTAGGTGGTGAGCGACCAGCACTGGCCGGAGGAGACCGAGGCCACGTCGTAGAGCGCCTGATGCGACAGGCCGAGCTTCTCGCCGAGCGCGAAGGCCTCGCAGACGCCGATCATCGAGATGCCGAGGATCATGTTGTTGCAGATCTTGGCCGCCTGGCCGGCGCCGGCGTCACCGCAATGGAACACGTTCTTGCCCATGGCCTTGAGCAGCGGCTCGGCCCGCGAGAACGCCGCCGCGCCGCCGCCGGCCATGAAGGTCAGCGTCCCGGCCTTCGCGCCGCCGGTCCCGCCCGAGACCGGCGCATCGACCGACGGGCAACCCCGCGCCTCGGCGAGGGCGTGGGCCGTGCGGGCGCTCTCGACGTCCACCGTCGACGAATCAATCAGAAGGGTGCCGGCCGGCAGGGCCTCGGCGAGCTGCGTCCAGACCTCGACCACGTGCCGCCCGGCGGGCAGCATGGTGATCACGGTGTCCGCCCCCTCGGCCGCCGCCAGGGCCGAGCCCGCCACCGTGACGCCCTCGGCGCGGGCGGCCTCAAGCGAGGCCGGCGCGAGGTCGAACCCGCGCACGGTGTGTCCCGCCTTCACGAGGTTGGCCGCCATGGGGCCGCCCATGTTGCCGAGACCGATGAAACCGATGGTCTGCGCCATCCCGTCCTCCCTTGATTGTTGTTGCTCGCGTCTCCCACCCGCGCCCTCATCCTGAGGGTAGACCGAATCCCCCATGCGCTCTCCCTCCCCCCTCTGCGGGGGAGGGTGGCCCATGCGTCAGCAGGGGTCGGGTCGGGACGTAGTCCCGCAAGAGGGGAACCCGGCTTCAGAAGAAGTCGCGACCGGCATGAGGGGCAGCGCCTTGTTCTGCACTGTCGCTCCCCTCTCCCGACCCCCTTCGGGGGCCACCCTCCCCCGCAAAGGGGGGAGGGAGGGTGCGGATGGGAAAAAGCGAAGCTTCATCACACCGCCGCCGTCCGCGACTCCGAGAACACCGGCGCCGCCCGCCTCTCCAGCCATCGGGCGATCCGCGCCGGATCGACCGCGTCGAGGGTCGGCGGGTTCCAGCGCGGGCTCTTGTCCTTGTCGATCACCGCGGCGCGGATGCCCTCGCGGAAATCGCCCTCGTCCAGCAGCGCCAGGGAGGCATGGAACTCCCGCTCCAGACAGGCCTCCAGGTTCGGCGCGCCGCGGCCGAGGCGCAGGAGGCACAGCGTCAGCACGAGGCTCGACGGGGCCTTGGTCAGCAGGGTCTCCCGGGTCGCGGCGGCGAAATCCGAGCCGTCCTCCGCGAGGGCCGACAGGATCTCGTCCACCATGTCGAAGCCGAAGCAGCGGTCGATGACGGCCCGGTGCTGCGCCAGAGGCGGCGGATCCGGATCCTGCGCGAAGCGCGCGATCACGTCCCGCACGCCCTCGTCGCCGGCATCCGGCGGCAGGGCCGAGAGGGCGCCGATCAGATCGGGCAGGGCCGCGGAGGCCACCATCGCGTCGGCGAGCCGGCAAAACAGCGCGTCGGCGGCGCCGGCCGGCGCGCCGGTCAGGCCGAGATAGGTGCCGGTCTCGCCCGGCGCCCGGGGCAGCAGCCATGTCCCGCCGACATCCGGCAGGTAGCCGATGCCGGTCTCCGGCATGGCGATGCGCGACCGCTCGGTGACGATCCGGTGGGCGGCATGACCGGAAATCCCGACGCCGCCGCCCATGGTGATGCCGTCCATCACCGCCACGAACGGCTTCTCGTACGCGGCGATGCGGGCATTTAGCCTGTACTCGTCCCGCCAGAAGGCTTCCGCGAAGGCGGTGCCCCGGCTCTCGTAGAGGCCGCGGAGGTCGCCGCCGGCGCAGAGGCCGCGCTCACCCTCGCCGGTGAGCAACACCGCCGCGACGTCCGGATCCGCCGCGAACCGATCGAGGGCGCGGTCGATCTCGCCGACCATGCCGTGGGTCAGGGCGTTCAGGGCCTTCGGCCGGTCGAGGCGCAGGCGCCCGAGGGCGCCGGCCCGCTCGACGATCACCTCGCTCATCGGCGCCCCCCGGTCAGCGCGCGGGCGATGATCACCCGCATGATCTCGTTGGTGCCCTCCAGGATCTGATGGACGCGCAGATCCCGGACGATTTTTTCGACGCCGTACTCCGCCAGATAGCCGTAACCGCCGTGCAGCTGGAGCGCCTGGTTGGCGACCTCGAAGGCGGCGTCCGTGACGTGGCGCTTGGCCATGGCGCAGAGCTGGGTCGCGGCCGGGTCCTTCGCGTCGAGGGCGGCGGCCGCGTGGCGCAGGAAGGTGCGCGACACCTCCAGGCTGGTCGCCATGTCGGCGAGGCGGAACTGCAGCGCCTGGAAATCGGTGAGCTTCGCCCCGAAGGCGCGCCGGTCGCCCATATAGGCCAGCGCTCTGTCGAGGGCCGCCTGCGCGCCGCCCAGCGAGCAGGCCGCGATGTTGAGCCGGCCCCCGTCGAGGCCGCTCATGGCGATGCGGAAGCCCTGGCCCTCCGCGCCGAGGCGATTGGCCACCGGCACCCGGCAGCCGTCGAAGCGCACCGCGCAGGTCGGCTGGGCGTTCCAGCCCATCTTCCGCTCGTCGGCGCCGAAGGAGAGGCCGGGCGTGCCCGTCTCGACCACGATCGCCGAGATGCCCGCCGGACCGGCCTCGCCGGTACGGACCATGCAGACGTAGAGGTCGCTGGCGCCGGCGCCCGAGATGAACTGCTTCTCGCCGGAGAGCACGTAATGGTCGCCGTCCCGCTCGGCGCGGGTGCGGAGCGCCGCCGCGTCGGAGCCCGAGCCCGGCTCGGTGAGGCAGTAGCTGGCGATACGCTCCATCCCCATGAGCGACGGGAGCCAGCGCCGGCGCTGCGCGTCGTCGCCGTAGGCGTCGATCATCCAGGCGCACATGTTGTGGATTGACAGGAACGCCGCCACGGTCGGGCAGCCGGTGCTCAGCGCCTCGAAGATCAGGGTCGCGTCGAGGCGCGACAGGCCGGAGCCGCCGACATCCTCGCGGACGTAGATGCCCGCCATGCCGAGGGCGGCGGCCGCCCGAAGGGTCTCCACCGGGAACGTCTTGTCGCGGTCCCAGTCGAGGGCGTGCGGCGCGATGTGCTCGGCCGCGAAGCCGAGGGCCATCTCGCGGATCGCGGTCCGGTCCTCGTCGAGCCCGAAACGCATGGGCGTGGCTCCAAAGGTCAGACGGAACTTCCTCCCCCCCTGCGGGGGAGGGTGGCCCCTGCGTCAGCAGGGGTCGGGAGAGGGGAACCCGGATTCCGAGAAGGGCGCGACCATCATGAAGGCCTCAGCCTGATCCTGGACGGTCGCTCCCCTCTCCCGCCCTGCATCCTCAGGGCACCCTCCCCCGCAGAGGGGGGAGGGAGAACCGGCGTGCTACCGCATCGTCGGGATGGAGAACTCCGCCCCGCTCTTGATGCCGCTCGGCCAGCGCTGCGTCACGGTCTTGGTCTTCGTGTAGAACCGGATCGAGTCCGGCCCGTGCTGGTTCAGGTCGCCGAAGCCCGAGCGCTTCCAGCCGCCGAAGGTGTGGTACGCGATCGGAACCGGGATCGGCACGTTCACGCCGACCATGCCGACGTTCACCCGCGCGGTGAAGTCGCGGGCCGCGTCGCCGTCCTGCGTGAAGATCGCGACGCCGTTGCCGTACTGGTGGGTCGAGGGCAGCGCCAGCGCCTCCTCGTAATTCTGCGCCCGCACCACCGAGAGCACGGGGCCGAAGATTTCCTCCTTGTAGATCGTCATGTCGGGGGTCACGCGGTCGAACAGCGAGCCGCCCATGTAGAAGCCGTTCTCGTAGCCCTGGAGCTTGAAGCCGCGGCCGTCGACGGCGAGTTGCGCGCCCTCGGCAACGCCCTTGTCGATGTAGCTCGCGACCTTCTGCACGGCCTCCCGGGTGACGAGCGGGCCGTAATCGGCCGAGCCGTCGTGCGAGGGTCCGATCTTGAGCGACTCGACCCGCGGGACCAGCTTCTCCATCAGGCGGTCGGCGGTCTGCTCGCCCACCGGCACCGCCACCGAGATCGCCATGCAGCGCTCGCCGGCCGAGCCGTAGCCGGCACCGATCAGCGCGTCGACCGCCTGGCCCATGTCGGCGTCCGGCATGATGATCATGTGGTTCTTGGCGCCGCCGAAGCATTGGGCGCGCTTGCCCGTCTCGGCGGCGCGCACGTAGATGTACTCGGCGATGTGCGAGGAGCCGACGAAGCCCACCGCCTTGATGTCCTCGTCGTCGAGGATCGCGTCGACCGCCTCTTTGTCGCCGTTCACGACGTTGAGGATGCCCGGCGGCAGGCCGGCCTCCAGGAAGATCTCGGCGATTCGGATCGGCACGCTCGGGTCGCGCTCGGACGGCTTCAGGATGAAGGCGTTGCCGCACGCGATCGCCGGGGCGCATTTCCACAGCGGGATCATGGCGGGGAAGTTGAACGGCGTGATGCCGGCGACCACGCCGAGCGGCTGGCGCAGGGAGTAGACGTCGATGCCCGGGCCGGCGCCCTCGGTGTACTCGCCCTTGAGCAGGTGCGGGATGCCGCAGGCGAACTCCACGACCTCGACGCCGCGCTGAATGTCGCCCTTGGCGTCCGGCACGGTCTTGCCGTGCTCGGAGGCGAGGAGCTCGGCGAGCGAATCGTTCTCGGCGCGGATGAGTTCGAGGAAGCGCATCATCACCCGGGCGCGCTTCTGCGGGTTGGTGGCCGCCCAGGCGGGCTGGGCTTCCCTGGCGTTCTCGACCGCGGCGCGGAGTTCCGCCTTGCTGGCCAGCGCGACTCTAGCCTGGACCTCGCCGGTCGAGGGGTGGAACACGTCGGCGAACCGACCGCTCTCGCCGCCGACGTTCCGGCCGCCGATGTAGTGCCCGATCGTGCGCATGCGCGCCTCCCTATGAAGTTCGATTTTGGCGCACCCTAACAGGATCGCTTGAGCGATAAAGCCGGATGCGCTTACACCCGTCGTGCATCGATGCACAGCGGGAGTGCGGCCATGGCCAGGACCGGGCCCAACTGGGACGATCTCCGCTTCTTCCTCGCGGTCGCACGAACCGGGACCCTCAGCGCCGCGGCCGCACGCACCGGGACCGAGCACACGACGGTCGGCCGGCGGATCCGGGCCTTGGAAGAGGGTCTCGGCGCCCGCCTGTTCCACCGCAGCAACCTCGGCTACGCGCTCACCGAGGACGGCGCGAACCTGCTGGGCGTGGCCGAGACCATGGAGAGCGCGTTCCTCTCGGCCAGCGCCGCCACCGAGGCCGCCCAGGCGGTGTCGGGCACGGTGCGGATCGGCGCGCCGGACGGGTTCGGCAGCGTCTTCCTCGCGCCCCGGATGCACCGGCTGACCGCCCGCCACCCGGAACTGGAGGTGGAGATCATGGCCACCGCCCGAATCTTCAGCCTGTCGAAGCGGGAAGCGGACATCGTAATCAGCCTCTCCGGCCCGCAGCAGGCGCGGGTGGTGGCGCGCCGGCTCACCGACTACCGGCTATTCGTCTACGGGGCCGAAGGCTACCTCGCCGCGGCGGCACCGATCGCGGAGATCTCGGACCTGCCGGCCCATCCGTTCGTCGGCTACATCGAGGACATGCTGTTCACCCGCGAGCTGAACTACCTCGGGGCGCTCGGCCCCGCGGTCTCGGCCCGGCTGCGGTCCACCAACCTGCTCGCCCAGGTCCACGCGACGCTCGGCGGCGCCGGCCTGTGCATCCTGCCGGCCTTCATCGCGGTGGCCCATCCCGGGCTGGTTCCGGTGCTGCCGGAGGCGGTCTCGCTGACGCGCTCGTTCCACATGCACATTCACGAGGATCACCGGAAGGCGGCCCATATCCGCGCGGTGGCGGGGTTCATCGCCGCCGAAGTGAAGGCAGCGGGGGCGCTGTTCGCCGGGCCGGCGGTGTCAGCGACGGCGGTTTCGCGGGAACCGGCGGCGCCCTAAGATCGGTTCGCTCCGGCAGGTTCACGACTCGCGCCGGGTAGGAGAAGCAAGCAATGGTCGCCTCGATCGCCCTGCCCCGGCTGATGCGCGTCGGCGCCGGCGCCTCGCGGCTCCTGCCGGAGGTGCTCGGCCAGCTCGGCCTGTCGCGGCCCTTCGTGGTCACCGATCCCTACCTCGCCGGCAGCGGCCGCACCGACACGCTGCTCGAGCGGCTGACCAAGGCCGGCGCGCAGGCGACGATCTTCTCCGAGACCGTGCCGGACCCGACCGTCGCCTCGGTGGAGGCGGCGCTCGCCGCCCTCAAGGCGGGCGATTTCGACTGCGTGGTCGGCTTCGGCGGCGGCAGTCCGATGGACACTGCCAAGGCCGTGGCCGTGCTGGCGCGACACGGCGGCCAGATGCGCGACTACAAGGCGCCGCGCCAGCAGGACGAGCCGGGCCTGCCGATCGTGGCGATCCCCACGACCGCCGGCACCGGCTCGGAGGCGACCCGCTTCACCATCGTCACCGACGAGGCCTCGGACGAGAAGATGCTCTGCATCGGCCTCGCCTACCTGCCGGTGGCGGCTCTGGTCGATTACGAATTGACGCTCACCAAGCCCAGCCGGCTCACCGCCGATACCGGCATCGACGCGCTGACCCACGCCGTCGAGGCCTATGTCTCGCGCAAGTCGAACCTTTTCTCGGACGGGCTGGCGCTCCAGGCGATGCGGCTGATCGCCCCGAACCTGCGCCGGGTCTGGACCGACCCGGGCGACCGGGCGGCCCGCGAGGCGATGATGCTCGGCGCCACCCAGGCCGGCATCGCCTTCTCGAACGCCTCGGTGGCTCTGGTCCACGGCATGAGCCGGCCGATCGGCGCCCATTTCCATGTGGCCCACGGGCTGTCGAACGCGATGCTGCTTCCGACGGTGACAGCCTTCTCGGCCCCGGCCGCCATCGATCGCTACGCCGCCTGCGCCCGCGCCATGACGATCGCCGGACCGGACACCGACGATCGATCCGCGGTCTCCGCCCTGGTGCGGGAGCTGGAGGCGCTCAACGACGATCTCGATGTGCCGGGCCCGAAGGAATACGGGATCGACCCGGCCCGCTGGGAGGCGCTGCTTCCCACCATGGCGGCCCAGGCGCTGGCGTCAGGCTCGCCGGCCAACAACCCGATCGAGCCGAGCGCCGAGGAGATCGTGGCGCTGTATCGGCGCGTCTGGGCGGGGTGATCGAAGTCTTCAACGCGCCATCGTCTTTGCGAGCGGGGCGAAGCGATCCAGCGGCACGACGGTCAACGTAGTCGCGCTGTTCTGGCTCACTTCGCTGCGCGCGCGATGACGGAGGGGCGTCCGCGCCCCTCCCGCCGCTCCTACTTCGCCGCCGTCAGCGGGCAGCCGCTCTCTGCCGGGGACGCGAAGGCTTCCTTGCCGGGGACCGTCGAGATCAACTTGTACAGGTCCCACTCGCCCTTCGACTCGGCGGGCTTCTTGACCTCGAACAGGTACATGTCGTGCACCATACGGCCGTTCGGCTGCACGATCCCGCCATGCGCGAAGACGTCGTCCACCGGCAGCGCCTTCAGCTTGGCGTTGACCGCATCGGTCTCGTCGGTGCCTGCCGCCTTCACGGCCTTCAGGTAGGATAGGACCGCCGAGTAGGTGCCGGCTTGGATCATGTTGGGCATCCGGCCGGTGCGCTTCATGTAGCGCTGGCCGAAGGCCCGGGTCTCGTCGTTGGCGTCCCAGTACCAGCCCTCGGTGAGCGTCAGGCCCTGCGCCACCTTGAGGCCGAGCCCGTGCACCTCCGAGAGGGTGAACAGCAGCGCCGCGATCTTCTGGCCGCCCTCGACGATGCCGTACTCCGCCGCTTGCTTGATCGCGTTCGAGGTGTCGAGCCCGGCATTGGCGAGACCGATCACCTTGGCCTTGGAGCCCTGCGCCTGAAGCAGGAACGAGGAGAAGTCCTGGTTCGCGAGCGGGTGCCGGACGCTGCCCACCACCTTGCCGCCGTTGGCGAGCACAACCTTGCTGGTATCGGCCTCCAGGGCCGAGCCGAATGCATAGTCGGCGGTGAGGAAGTACCACGTGTTCCCGCCCGCCCGGGTCAGCGCGCCGCCGGTGCCCACCGCCAGCGCCCGCGTGTCGAACGCCCAGTGGTAGCCGTAGGGCGAGCACGCCTTGCCGGTGAGGTCGCTGGTCGCGGCCCCGGTGGTGATGGTGATCTTCTTCTTCTCCTTGGACAGGCCCTGGACCGCCAGCGCCACCGAGGAAGTGGTCAGCTCCATGATCGCGTCGACATTGTCGCGGTCGTACCATTGCCGGGCGATCGCCGAGGCGATGTCGGGCTTGTTCTGGTGATCGGCCGTCAGGATCTCGATCGGCACGCTGCCGATCTTGCCGCCCATGTCCTCCACCGCCATGCGGGCGGCCTCCACCGAGCCCTGGCCGCCGTACTCGGCGTAGAGGCCGGACTGGTCGTTGAGGACGCCGATGCGCACGGCGTTGCCCGAGAACGCGTCCCCGCCGCCCTGCGCGGCCGCGCCGAACGCCGTCCCCGCGAAGGCCGCCGCCAGAATCGCGCCGCCGAATGTCCTGATCATATCTCCCCCCGGTTCGCCCGAGCGCCCGCTTCTGAGGCGGTTCCGGCGGCACGATAGATCACGAAGGGGTGAGAGGCCACGGCCAGGCTCGGGCGAACGCTGAAGGTTTGCATGCATTGTGACGCGCGGCGCGCGAGGCGGGCTCGCCTGCGGCCCCGAGACGATCCGTTTCCGGACCAGCCAGACGCGGCGAGGTTATAATAGCTTAACCATAATTACACGAATCCCCGGGCAGGTTCGGGTCATGGACGGCACTTCTGCCGTCTCTGGCGCGTGTTCATGCGATGAAACCAGCCCGTCTCGCCGTCCTCGGCATCGCCCTCGCGGCGGGCAGCGGAGCGGCCTTCCTGATGAGTGGCGGCGATCCGCCACCGACGCCGCCGCCCCCCCGGGCCGAGGCACCGCCGGCACCCGTCACCGAGGTGCTCGTGGCCGGCGCCGACCTGCCCATGGGGCACGTGCTGCAGGCCGCGGACCTCCGCTGGCAGGCTTGGCCGGACGGCGCCATGGCGGCGGGCTACTTGTCGCGCAAGACCAATCCCAAGGCGCTTGATGAGACGGTGGGCGCCTCCGTCCGCTCGGCCTTCCTGGCGGGCGAACCAATTCGCGCACAGAAGCTCGTGCGGCCGGAGAGCGGGTTCATGGCGGCGATCCTGCCGCCCGGGATGCGCGCGGTCGCCATCGTCACCGACAGCCGCGGCACGAACTCGGCTGGCGGCTTCATCCTGCCCAACGACCGCGTCGACGTGATCCGCACCTTCCGCGACGAGACCAGCTCGCGGGCCAGCAATTCCGAGGTGCAGCTTTCTCAGACGATCCTGACCGACATCCGCGTCCTCGCGATCGGTCAGCTCATCCAGGAGAAGAACGGCACCAACGTCGTCACCGGCGAGACCGCGACTCTCGCGGTCACGCCCGCCCAGGCCGAGACCCTGGCGCTCGCCCAGAAGGTGGGCGCCCTGTCGCTGGCGCTGCGCAGCCTCGCCGATGCAGGGCAGCCCGATGCTGCGCTGCAGGCCGACGCGTCCCGGGCGCAGACGCCCGACTCCGCACTGACCGTGGTGCGCTTCGGCGTCGCGCGGCAGCAGACGCCGTGATCCCCATGACCGCTCCGCTCCCCCTCCACAGCTTGGCCAACCGCCAAAAGCGCCGCCAAGCCGGTTTCCTCGCCCTGCTCGCGGCGCTGACCGTCCCCGCCCACGCCCAAGAGCGCCAGACGCTCGGTCCGGCGCCGGTGCTCACGGTCGGCTCCGCGGAGGCCAACTCGACCCGCAAGGTCGAGTTGACCGCCGGCCGCTCCGTGATCGTCGACCTTCCACGGGACGCCAAGGAGGTCTTCGTCGCCAACCCGGCGGTGGCCAACGCCGTGGTCCGCTCGACCCGCAAGGTCTTCGTGATCGGCATGGCCGACGGCGCGACCTCGATTTTCATCATGGACGCGGAGGGGCGCCAGATCGCGGCCCTCGACGTGACCGTCGCCCGGGACCTCAACCTCGGAACCCTGCGCGAGTTGCTCAACCAGAGCATCCCGGGCGGCCGCTTCGACGTGCGCTCCTCGGGCGCCTCAGTCCTGCTTTCGGGCTCCGTCAACTCGTCGGCCGACGCCCAGCAGGCGATCGACATCGCCAACGCCTTCGTGGGTCTCGGCAGCGCGGGCGCCGCCTCAGGAGCGCCGAGCGGCGGCGTCGGAGCCGGCGTGCGAGGCGCGGTGATCAACAACCTGTCGATCCGCAACAAGGATCAGGTGATGTTGCGCGTCACCGTGGTGGAGGTGTCGCGCAACGTCCTGAAGCAGTTCGGTATCAACCTGACCGGCAACTGGTCGGCGCTGAACCCGCTCGGGAACGCGACCACCTCCCCGGCGCTCAGCAACAACCTGCCGTTCCCGATCAACGGCGACGTCCCGTCCGGCAACCAGATCCAGGCCTCCGTGAAGGCTGGCGGCTTCTCGCTCCAGGCCACCCTGAAAGCCTTCGAGCAGGCGGGCGTCTCTCGGATCCTGGCCGAGCCGACCCTCACCGCGATCTCCGGCGAGGCCGCGAAGTTCCTGGCCGGCGGCGAGTATCCAGTCCCGTCCAGTGCCGCGACCTGCCTCAACGGGGTCTGCTCCGGGCCGGGGCTCACCTTCAAGCCCTACGGTGTCGCCCTGTCCTTCACGCCGGTCGTGTTGGCCGACAATCGCATCTCGATTCGCGTCGCGACCGATGTGACGGAGATCGATCCACAAACGAGCTTCAACTACACCCTGGATGGCGTCACCACGGCCGTGCCCGGCACCCGGGTCCGCCGCTCGGAGACCACCGTCGAGCTGCCTTCGGGCGGCGTCATGATGACGGCCGGCCTGATCCAGCAGGTCAACAAGCAAGCGATCGCCGGCCTGCCCGGCCTGATCAACCTCCCGATCCTCGGCGCGCTGTTCCGCTCCCGCGACTACCAGCGCCAGGAGACCGAGCTGATGATCATGTGCACCCCCTATATCGCGCGGCCCATGGAGGCGAAGCAGGTGAGCCGGCCCGACGACAACTTCGTCGATTCGACCGACGGCCAGGCGGTGCTGCTCGGCCAGATCAACCGCCTCTACGGCCGGGTCGGCCCGGCCGCGGCCGCGGCGCCCCCGCTCGGACGCACCTATCGCGGCCGCGTCGGCTTCATCGTCGAGTAAGGCCCGAGGACCGGATCCATGACCCGACGCCACCCGTCCGCCCTGCCACGCCTCGGCAGCCTGCTCGCCGCCTGCGCCCTCGGCGCCCTGGCGTCCGGCTGCAAGAGCGACCCTGCCACCACCGGCGACATCGCGGTTTCGGATTACCGCGCCCGCCATCCGATCGTGCTGGCCGACGGCACCCGCAGCCTCGACGTGTTCCCCACCGGGGTCGGTCATCTCGACCCGCGCCAGACCGCCGATATCGACGCCTTCATGCTGGAATACCGCCGCTTCGGCCGCGGCGTCCTGCTGATGGAGGTGCCCAGGGGCGTGCCGCCGGCCCTCGCGCCCGCCGTCGAGCGGACGACGGCGGCCCTGCGCGGGCTCGGCGGCCAGAACGGCGTCGGCGCCCGGGAGATCGCGATCACCGGCTACGCAGTCACTGCGCCGACCCTCGCCGCGCCGATCCGCCTGAGCTTTCAGCGCATGCAGGCCAAGGTGTCGGACCAGTGCGGGCTGTGGCCGCAGGACCTCGGCACCTCGAGCTTCCAAGTCGATTACAGCAACCGCCCGAGCTGGAACCTGGGTTGCGCCATGCAGTCGAACGTGGCCGCCCAGGTGGCGGACCCGGTCGACCTCGTGCGCGGACGGCCCGAGGGCCGCATCGACACGGTCAAGCGGGTCAGGGACATCGGCCAGTTGCGGGACGGCAAGGATCCGTCAACCACATGGCGGCAAGATGGGCAGACCGCCGTCAAGTCTCAGGTCGGCCAGTAGAACTGCCGCGCCCACATCCGACGCCGCACCCCGAACGCGAACCTGAAAGCGCCGTCATGGCAGACCAGTCCGAGACAACCGAGCGCACGATCGCCCCGGTGCCCCGGATCACCATCCAGGCGTTCTGCGAGACCAGCGAGACCGCGGCGCTGATCGAGGGGGCCGCCCTCGACCGGCGCATGCAGAAGGCGCAGGTCAAGGTCCGGATGGGCGGCGGCGCCGCGGCGATCGAGGCTTACCGGCACGCGCCGACGCCCAACGTCATCATCCTCGAGACGCAGGGACCGCGCTCCAAGCCGATCGAGTGCCTGGACGCCCTGGCCGAGGTCTGCGACGAGGGCACCCGCGTCCTGGTGATCGGCCATCTCAACGACGTGGTGCTCTACCGCCAGCTGATCCAGCGCGGCGTGTCCGACTACCTGATGGCGCCGGTCGATCCGCTGACACTGATCGCGGCGATCTCCGACCTGTTCACCGCCCCGGGGGTCAAGCCGGTGGGCCGCACCGTGGCGGTCTACGGCGTGAAGGGCGGCATCGGCGCCTCCACGGTGGCGCACAACTTCGCCTGGGCGGTTGCCCGCGGCCAGGGCGTCCAGACGGTGATCGCCGATCTCGACATCGCCTTCGGCACGGCCTCGCTGAACTTCAACCAGGACCCGCCGCAGGGCATCGCCGAGGCGGTGTTCGCCCCCGAGCGTCTGGATTCGGCGCTGGTCGAACGTCTGCTGTCGAAGTGCAGCGATAACCTGAGCCTGCTCTCGGCGCCCGCGAGCCTCGACCGGACCATCGACCTGTCCGAGCCGGCCTTCGATGCGCTGATCGAGTACATGCGGGCGAGCGTGCCCTGCGTGGTGCTCGACGTCCCGCACCAGTGGAGCGCGTGGTCGAAGCGCGTCCTCACGGCGGCCGACGAGATCCTGATCGTCGCGGGTCCGGACCTCGCCTGCCTGCGCAACACCAAGAACCTGCTGGGCGCGCTCAAGCACGGCCGCCCGAACGATCAGCCGCCGCGGATCCTGCTCAACGGCGTCGGCGTGCCCAAGCGGCCTGAGATCGGGACCGCCGAGTTCGCCAAGGCCCTGGAGGCCCCGATCGCCCTCACCATTCCCTTCGAGCCGGCCCTGTTCGGCACCGCCGCCAATAACGGGCAGATGATCGCCGAGATCCAGGCGGGCTCGAAGGTCGCGGACCTGTTCAATGACCTGGCGGCCGCGACACTCGGCCGGCCGGAGACGCGACGGGGGCGCCAGAGCCTCCTCGAACCGCTGCTCGCCAAGCTCGCGGGAGCCAAGCTCCCGGGCCGGAAGGCGTCGTGATGCGGCGGCGCGACGAGGATCCGACCCATGTTCGGTAGACGGCAGGTCGGCGGCGCACCCGCTGCGGCCCCGCCGGTCCCGCAGGCGCGGACTGCCGCGCCTGCGGCCTCGACCCAGCGCGAGACGACGGCGCCGGCCAAGCGGACCGAGCCCACCGCGCCCCTGGTCGTCGAGACCGTGCGGTCCGAAGACTACTACCGCACCAAGAGCCTGATCTTCGGCGCGCTCATCGAGGCGATCGACCTCACCCAGCTCTCGCGCCTCGATGCCGAGACGGCGCGCGAGGAAATCCGCGACATCGTCACGGAGATCATCGGGCTCAAGAACATCGTCCTATCCATCGCCGAGCAGGAGGAGTTGCTCGACGACATCTGCAACGACGTGCTGGGCTACGGCCCGCTTGAGCCCCTGCTCGCCCGCGACGACATCGCCGACATCATGGTCAACGGCGCCAACCGGACCTTCATCGAGGTCGGGGGCAAGATCCAGCTGACCAGCGTGCGGTTCCGCGACAACCAGCAGCTGATGAACATCTGCCAGCGGATCGTCAGCCAGGTCGGCCGGCGCGTTGACGACGCCTCCCCGATCTGCGACGCGCGCCTGCCGGACGGCTCCCGCGTCAACGTGATCGCGCCGCCGCTCGCCATCGACGGCCCGGCGCTCACCATCCGCAAGTTCAAGAAGGACAAGCTGACCCTGGAGCAACTCGTGCGCTTCGGGGCAATCTCGCCCGAGGGCGCGGAGGTGCTCAAGATCATCGGCCAGTCGCGCTGCAACGTGGTGATCTCGGGCGGCACGGGCTCGGGCAAGACCACGCTGCTGAACTGCCTCACCGCCTTCATCGAGCACGACGAGCGTGTGATCACCTGCGAGGACGCGGCGGAGCTCCAGCTCCAGCAGCCGCACGTGGTGCGCCTGGAGACGCGCCCGCCCAACATGGAGGGCCAGGGCCAAGTCACCATGCGCGACCTCGTCAAGAACTGCCTGCGCATGCGGCCCGAGCGGATCATCGTCGGCGAGGTGCGCGGACCGGAAGCCTTCGACCTGCTGCAGGCGATGAACACCGGCCACGACGGCTCGATGGGCACGCTCCACGCCAACAGCCCGCGCGAGTGCCTGTCGCGTATTGAGTCGATGATCTCGATGGGCGGCTTCACCCTACCCTCGAAGACCCTGCGCGAGATGATCTGCGGTTCGATCGACGTGGTGATCCAGGCCATGCGCCTGCGCGACGGCTCCCGCCGCATCACCCACATCACCGAGGTGATCGGCATGGAGGGCGACGTCATCACCACCCAGGACGTCTTTCTCTACGACATCGTCGGAGAGGACGCGAACGGCAAGCTGATCGGCCGCCATCGGTCGACCGGCATCGGACGGCCCAAATTCTGGGAGCGCGCCCGCTATTATGGACTGGAGCGCCGCCTCGGCGAGGCGCTCGACGCGGCCGAAGTCGTCGACCGAGCCTGAGCGGGGATCTTAACCCATGCCGGACCTCGCCATCCCCACCGCCAACATGCCGATCGCCGCGGGCCTGATCGGCATCGCGGTGGCGGCGGTCGCCTACGTGGCGATCTTGCCCCTCCTCAGCGGCGAGCGCCGGGCGAGCAAGCGCCTGAAGACGATCGGCGTCTCGGCCTCCGGGACGGCGATCCGGGGTGTCGCGATCAACCGTCGCGAGCAGGTCGCCAAGACCCTGAGCGAGATCGAGGCCAAGGCGAAGGGCGCCACGAAGGCCACCGTGGAGCTGAAGCTCGCCCGCGCCGGCCTCGCCTGGACGAAGCAGACCTTCTACATAGTCTCGGCCGTCAGCGCCGCGATCCTCGGGCTCCTGCTCTTCGTGATCACCGACAACCCGATCGTCGGCGTCGGCGCCGCCTTTGCGGGGGGGTTCGGCGTGCCGGCCTGGCTGCTGCGGCACCTGCGGCTGAAGCGCATCGCGAAGTTCAACAAGGAACTGCCCAACGCCGTCGACGTGGTGGTGCGCGGCATCCGCACTGGCATCCCGGTGGGCGACTGCTTCCGCATGGTCTCGCGGGAGGCGGAGGAGCCCGTGCGCAGCGAGTTCCGGACCGTCGTGGAGACCCAGGCGATGGGCCTGTCGCTCGGCGAGGCCTGCACGCGTCTGGTCGAGCGGGTGCCCACCGCCGAGGTGAACTTCTTCGCGATCGTGATCAACATCCAGCAGCAATCGGGCGGCAACCTGTCGGAGGCGCTGAACAACCTTTCCGTGGTGCTGCGCGACCGCTCCAAGATGCGCGGCAAGGTCAAGGCGATGAGCATGGAGGCCAAGGCCTCGGCCTCGATCATCGCCTGCCTGCCCTTCGGAGTCGCGGGCATCACTACCCTGACGAGCCCCGACTACATCTCGCTGCTCTGGACCACGGACATCGGCAAGATCGCGCTGGTCGGGGCGGCGATCTGGATGTCGATCGGCATCTTCACCATCAAAAAGATGATCGCCTTCGATTTCTGAGGCGTCGCGCGCATGTTTTCGGATCCGACCCCATGATCGACGACATCGCCGCAAAGCTGTTCGATCCCCGCTTCATGGGGATGCTGCTGACCTCCGTGGCGGCCGCCGCGACCGCCTTCGCGGTGGCGCAGCCCTTCTTCGAGACCGACAAGCTCGCCAAGCGCATGAAGCTCGTCAGCGACGAGCGCGAGCAGATCCGGCGGCGAGAGCGTGCGCTGGGCGACCGCGGCCAGAACCGGGCCACGCTGCGCGTGGCGCCGAAGGCCTACATGAAGTCCATCGTCGAGCGGTATCAGCTGCACCGCTGGCTCGGCACCGACACGGCCAAGCGCAAGCTGATGATGGCGGGCTATCGGGGACAGGGGGCGGAGACGGCGTTCCTGTTCTTCCGCCTCGTCGTGCCGATCGGCTCGGTGATCGCGGCCCTGTTCTACCTGTTCGTGCTGGAGGGGCTCGACGCCTCCTACCTCGTGCGGTTCGGACTCGTGGTGGGCGCGGCCTATGGAGGCATCAAGGCGCCGGAGCTGTTCCTGGTCAATGCAGCTAAAAAGCGCCAGACGGAGATCCGGAAGGCGTGGCCGGACGCCCTCGACCTCACGCTGATCTGCGTCGAATCCGGCATGGCGATCGAGCACGCCTTCCGGAAGGTGAGCACCGAGATCGCCACCTCCTCGGTCGTTCTGGCCGAGGAACTCGCCCTGATGACTGCCGAGATGTCTTTCCTGCCGGACCGGCGCCAAGCCTACGAGAACCTCGTACTGCGCACCGGGCTCGACCCGGTAAAGGCCGTAGCGACCGCCCTGATCCAGGCCGAGCGCTACGGGACGCCCATCGGCCAGGCGCTGCGAGTGCTGGCGCAGGAGAGCCGCGACCAGCGCATGAATGAGGCTGAGAAGAAGGCCGCGGCCCTGCCGCCCAAGCTCACGGTCCCGATGATCCTGTTCTTCCTGCCGGTGCTGTTCGTCGTCATCATCACCCCGGCGGTGATCCAGATCATGCGGACGCAGTGACGGCCGGGGCCCGGGGGCCCGGCGCTCATCGGATCCGGCCGGGGCGGGTCGGCTCGAACACGATCCGCCGGTGATAGGCGCACCAGCTCTTGCCGTCGGAGACCGGCGCGCCGCAGCAGATGGCGCGGTCGTTGGGCTCACCGATGATGTACTTGCACACGAAGGCGCCGGACTGCGCGAAGGGCACGCGCAGGTCGGCGGACGGCTCCTCGACGGTCTCGGCATCGCCGATCTGGGACATGCGGACGAGTTGATTCATGGTGTCGATCGGCTCAATAAGCATCCTGCTCGGTGGGTGCGGACGCCCCGGCAGACAGGGAGGGTGAGACGCCTTTCGTTCAGGCGGCGACCCCGTCTCGCGTCCAGAGGAGCGGCGACCGGAGCGGCCAGCGCGATGCCGGCCGCAGGGACCGACGCGATCGGCGTCATCGTGTTGTCGTAACTGGGGTTACGACGTTTTAAAACAAGACCAACCTGCATTGAGCGCATCGGACCACGGTGCGGGATGCGTAGCTCGACGCAATCCGCGCGGGCTTGATTGCCATTCGGCGGCGCTGACGAAACCGTCCGAACGCTCCCGATCGGCCGTGGCTCGGAGGTGCAACCCGGCGGGACCTGTGATTTGGTGCGCCCTCTGCCAACAGAGCCGGACCCGCCGACCATGGCCCACGCGCCCCTCGTGTCCCCCGACTGGCTGCACGACCGCCTCGCCGCCCCCGACATCGTGGTGCTCGACGCCTCGTGGTACCTGCCGGCCGCCGGCCGCGATCCGCAGGCCGAATTCCGGGCCGCCCACATACCCGGCGCGCGGCGCTTCGACCTCGACGCCATGAGCGACACGGAATCGAGCCTGCCGCACATGCTGCCGCGCCCCGAGGTGTTCGCCGCCCGCATGCGGGCCCTCGGGATCGGCGATGGGATGCAGATTGTGGCCTACGACGGCCAGGGGCTGTTCTCGGCCCCGCGGGTCTGGTGGATGCTCAAGGCCTTCGGCGTGCGCGACGCGCTGGTGCTTGATGGCGGCCTGCCGGCCTGGGTCGAGGCGGGCTACCCCACCGAGGAGGGCGAGCCGCGCCAGCCCGAGCGCCGCCACTTCACGGCCCGCCTCGACCACGGCGCCGTGGCGGATGCCGACGACGTCGCCCGCGCCCTGGAGTCCGGCTCGGCCCAGGTGGTCGATGCCCGCTCGGGGACGCGGTTCCGCGGCGAGGAGCCGGAGCCGCGGGCCGGTGTCCGGCCCGGGCACATGCCGGGCGCCTGCAACCTGCACTACGCGGCGCTCCAGCGCGACGGGCGGATGAAGAGCCCGGACGAGCTGAAATCCGTCTTTGCCGAGAACGGCGTCGACCCGGACCGGCCGATCGTGACCACCTGCGGCTCGGGTGTGACGGCGGCGATCATCGCGCTGGCGCTGGAGACCATGGGCCGCCCAGCCCGGAGCCTCTACGACGGCTCCTGGTCGGAATGGGGTGCCGACCCGACCCGGGCGGTCGCGACGGGGGCGCCATAGGGCGTCGACCGACAGCGTATCAGGACGGCACTGCCCGATTTAGGGGCAGGCCCTTTCCCGGGCGTCTGAAGCGAAGGCGTCCGGGAAAGGAGCGCCCGTCATGAGAAGGCCGCCGGGACTACCCATCCGGCTTCGCCAAACACCACGCGCCAAGTACCAGACCTTTCGAAACCGAAACCGTTACGCCGCCCGCACCGCGCGGCGCTTGTCGGCGGCGCTCCACTGCATCAGGCCGACCATCACCGCGATGGTGGCCACGTAGACGAGTGCCTGCAGGGCGGTGGGACGGTCGGTGTAGCCGACCAGCGCGTGCAGCACGCGGCCCGGCCAGGACGTCTCGGCGATCAGGCCTGAGCTGTTCCAGAGGGTGTGGCCGAGGACCTCGACGACGCCGGCATTCGCCAGGAACTGGGCCGCCTGCGCGGCGAGCCCCGCTGCCAGGAAGATGATCAGCACGCTGGTCACCGAGAACACGTAGCGGCTCGGGATCGAGGCGAGGCCGAGATACGTCACCGCCGAGAGGAGGACACCTGCGCCGATGCCGGCGACCGCGCCGAACTGGATGTCGGCGCCCGAGGTGCCCGATGCGACGAGGCCGTAGAGGAACAGCACCAGCTCGGCGCCCTCGCGCAGGATCGCCGCGCCGATCACGATGGACAGGGCCGCCGCCTCGCGCTCGCCCGAGCGCACCGCCTCGCCGGCCGCCCGCAGCTCGCCCGCAAGCTCCTTCCCGTGCTTGCTCATCCAGGTGTTGTGCCAGATCAGCAGCAGCACCGCGACGATCAGCACCGACGCGTTCAGGATGTCCTGACCGTTGCCCTCGAAGGCATCGGAGATCTTCTCGGCGAACAGGGCGACGAGGCCGGCGCCCGCCAGCCCGCCCGCGACGCCGAGCAGGACCCAACGCATCCGTCCCGGGATGCCCCGGGTCGCCGCCAGCACGATGGAGATGATGAGGCCCGCCTCGATGACTTCGCGGAAGGCGATGACGAAGGCGCCGATCATGGCGGTCTCCCGGGGTTATGAGGTTGTGCGGCGATGCGCGGACCGCGCTACCAGATCCAGAACAGGAGCACCCAGTTGGCCACCGACAGGGCGGCCGCACCGGCAATGCAGGTCGCGGCCGCCGCTTGGCGGACGCCACCCGCGCTGAGTCCGGCGACCCGCCACGCGAGCCAGACGCTCCACAAGCTCGCGCCGGCGAGCAGCCCCGCGCGGATCTCCGCGACGTACGGGATGACGATACCGTCGCCGCGCAGGAAGGTGACGGTGAGCGCCGAGAGGCCCAGGAAGACGCCGCAGCCCGCCACCGGGATCAGCGTCTGCGTCAGGTGATGGAACCGGCGAAGCGACCATCCGCCGAGGGCGAAAGTCGCGAGCGCCACGATGCCCGACAGGGCGAGCCCGAGGATCAACGTGGCGGCGCCGATATAGGCCAGGAGCAGCCCGCCATCGAGGAGTGTCATCACGTCATTGCGGTCGGGGTAGTTCGTCAGCACGAACCAGGGCGCCGAGTGCTCCAGCGGCCACGTCGTGCCGTGCTCGATGAGCCACGTGGCGGTCCATTGCTTGGCATCGACGTACCAGGGGCTCGACGACCACTGGAAGGCACCCACCGCCAGCGCGAGCATGCCGAACAGGATCAGCATGGTCTGGTCGAGGCTGGGCTCCCCGCCGGCGACATGCACGATCTCGTGGTTGGGCGAGCGCAGGGCGAGGCGCACCGCGCCCCGATGGCCGCTGCAGCGCCCGCACATGTGGCAGGCCCCGGCGCCGCGCATCGTCTTCACCGGGACGAGGGGGGCACAATTGAAGGCCTCGGCACCGCGGACGGGCTTGGGCGAAGCCGCCCAGGCGGCGCGGTCGACCTGAAAGCTCACGGGGGCGAGCTTCGACAGCACCGCGAAGACACCGTTGACCGGGCAGAGATAGCGGCACCAGACCCGCTTGTTGCGCCCGTAGAGCAGGCCGATCACCATGGCGGCGAGGGTCGAGCCACCGAGCACCGCCAGCACCGGCTTCGGGTAGCCGTACACGCTGGTCATCTGCCCGTAGACGGTGGTGCCGGCGAAGGCCAGGAACGGCCAGCCCTGCCAGGTGATCCAGCGCGGCACCGCATAGCCGCGGCTCCAGCGGCTCGTGAACTCGCTGAGCGCGCCCTCGGGGCAGAGCACGCCGCACCACGCCCGGCCGACCAGCACCATGCTCACCAGCACGAAAGGCCACCAGATCCCCCAGAAGGCGAACTGGGCGGCGAGCGTCAGGTTGGTCCAGATATGGGCGGCGTTGCCGGGCAGCGGCAGCAGCGCCGGCACAATCACCAGGACCGCGTAGACGGCGACAATCACCCACTGCACGGCGCGGATCATCCAGCCGTGTCGGCGCAACGCGTCGCCGAAACGGGCGAGCCGCGCGTCGAGGGCGGCCCGGCGTGTGGGGACGCGGGCGAGCGAGAGGGAGGCCGGCGCTGTCGTCGACGCGCTCATTTGGCTACCAGGGTCGCCTTCGCCTCCGGGTGGAAATCGTCGAACACCTGATAGGTGCCGGGATCCAGGGTGCGGAACACGATCGCCGAGGTCGAGCCGGCGGCCAGCGCCTTCTCGCGCTTGAGCTCGGTACTCTCGAACTCCACCGGGCTCTGGCCGGTATTCGAGATCTCGAGCTTGAAGCGGGTGTTGGCGGGCACCTCGATCACCGCCGGGAGGATCACGCCGTCGCGCATCTCGACCTTGATGACCGGCATGTCGTCCGCATGCGCGGACTCCGCCGCGCCGGCGAGGGCGAGCAGAGCGATGACGAGGCGGGCGGAACGCGACAGGCGAGACACGCGGGATCCCCGAGGTTCAGTAGGCACCCTTCTTGCCGACGCCGGCGAAGGTGAAATCCTGGGTGACGTCGAACGGCTCGAACCACGGGCCGACCCCCGTCTCCTTGTCCACGTGGCGGCCGAAATGGCTGTCCTTGCCGGGGGGTGCCACGGTGACCTTGAGGCGGTAGCGGCCGGGACCGAACAGCTTGACGTTGTCGCCGTAATGCGGCCCGTCATTGGCGACCATCGGCATCAGCATGCCGGCCACCTTCTGATCGGTGGGCTTGTCGCCGTCGAGCTTCACTGCCTCGAAACGCACCTCCAGCGCCGGCACCCAATCACCCTCGGCGAAGCCGTTGCGGTTGTCCTTGGCGGCCCGGATATCCGTCTCGAGGTGGATGTCCGACTGCGCGGCCTCGCGCATCATGCCCGGTGGATCCATCTCGATCGGCTGCAGGTAGACGGCGGCGACCTCAAGGCCGTTCCGCGTCACATGCGGCCCGATCGGCACCTCCTTGGCGGACGCCGCCCCGGCGAGCACGAGGAGCGAGGCCGCGGCGAGGCCGCGGAGAATCGGGAAGACATTCGGGGCACGCATGCGATCGCACATAAGCCCTCCCGCGGGAAGTTCAAACAGGAATCGCAGCAGCATCAAATGATAACAATTCTAATCTGAGCACACCTGTGCGGCTCTGAGCCGTATTTCTACGTGCTCCCGCCCAAGATCACGGGCTTTGTGCCACGTCCACGAAGTTTATCGCCATCCTGTGATCTGACGGATCTTGACCAAGCCTTTCCCCATGGCATCGTCACGCACCTGCCATGCGGGACGGCGAGAAAGGCGGGCCGAAGCAGGAAGACTGTGGGTGTTCCCCCGCCACTCGACACGTCGGCTTGCGTGTACGCAGCCGACGTTTTAGCAAGTGCTATACTTTTGCCGCGAGCCCGATGAGAACCCGTTCCGTGTCCCTGGTCCGCGCCGCGGCCCTCGCGCTGACCGCGCCGTTTGTCGCACCCGCGGCCGGGATCGCGGCTGATCTCGCCGCATCGCGCCCGGCCGCGGCAGCCCCAGCCTATGCCGACTGGTCCGGCGGCTATGTCGGCTTTGAGGGAAGCGCGGGCGGCTCCTACGGCGCCTACACGTTCGGCCCGACGACGATCGGCGTCCGGTCGGTTCCCGCCTTCAGGAGCGGCGATTCCACCGGGCGCAGCGACCAGGGGCGGGACGCGACTACGGCGGTCGGCGGCATTTTCGGCGGCTGGAACTGGCAGAGCGGTCCGTGGGTCTACGGCGTGGAGGCCAATCTCGACGTCGCGAACCTGAAACGGCCCGTCCCCTCGACCATTGCGGGTTTCGGCTACGAGAACGTGGACCCGGTCTTCAACGTGGTGCGCGCCAAGACCGACCTGTACGGCAGTCTGCGGGCGCGGATCGGCTACAGCTTCGACCGGTACCTGATCTACGGGACCTTCGGCCTCGCGGGGGCCAGCGCGCGCTTCCTCGCGACCTATCCCGACCTCGACGCGGGCGGCCAAGCAGTTGCGCGGCGGGAACTCGGCTATGTTGGCTTTACCCTCGGAGCGGGCGTCCAGTACGCCATCACCGACAGCCTCGCCCTCGGAATCGACTACCGCTACATCGATCTCGGCGGCAGCCGACGCTTCTCCCTGGGCGCTGTCCCGGGTGACGACGGCGGTCCCGTGACGACCCGGGCGAGCTTCACCTCGAACCAGGTGCTCGCCCGGCTGATGTGGTTTCCGGACGGGCTGAAGGTACCGCCGGACCCGGACGAGACCGCCCCGCACGATCCCGACAACGGCGACACCGGCCGGTTCTCGCTGCACGGTCAGACCACCCTGATCGCCCAGGGGGTTCCGGGCTTCCGCTCGCCCTATGTCGGCGCGCAGAGCCTGATCCCGCATCAGGCCCGCCAGACCACCACCGCCACGATCTTCCTCGGGCTGAAGCTCACCGACACGACCGAGGTCTACTACAATCCCGAGTTCAGCCAGGGCTTCGGCCTGTCGCGGACGCTCGGTGTCGCGGGCTTCGTCAACGGCGAGGCGCAGAAGGCCGGCGCCCCGTTCCCGAAGCTGCGCTCGAACCGCTACTACGTGAAACAGACGATCAACCTCGGCGGCGAGACCGTCGAGGTGCCGGATGGGCCGAACCAGGTCGCCACCCGCTACGACTCGGAGCGGATCACCCTCATCGCCGGCAAGTTCGCGCTCGGTGACTTTTTCGACGGCAACATCTACGCGCACGACCCGCGGGTCGACTTCTTCAACTGGTCGCTCTGGGCCGCCTCGGCCTGGGACTTCCCGGCCAACCTTCCCGGATTCACGCAGGGCGTCTACGCCGAGTACAACCGGCCGGAATTCGCCATCCGCGCCGCCTACACGCAGGTGCCCAAGGAGCCGTCGAGCGACGTGCTCGACCCGCGGGTGTTCCGGCGCGCCGGCCTCAACGCCGAGTTCGAGCAGCGCTACGTGCTGCCGGGGCTGGATCAGCCGGGCAAGCTGCGCCTCGGGTTCTTCTCGAATGTCGGCACCTCGGCGAACAACCGGGCGGTGGTGACGCTGACGCAGCTCGGCGCCTTCGACGATATCAACGACGCCGTCGCGGCGACCCGGCGGCCGCGCCGCAAGACCGGCGGCTACATCAACCTGGAGCAGGCGCTGACGCCGGAACTCGGCCTGTTCGCCCGCGCAAGCCTGAACGACGGGCGCACGGAGAACATCTCGTTCACCGACATCGACCAGAGCTTCTCCGGCGGCCTGTCGCTCAAGGGCAAGGCCTGGGACCGGCCGGACGACACGGTCGGCCTCGGCGCGGCGATGAACGGGCTCTCGCCCTCGCACCGGGCCGCCTTCGCGGCGGGCTATTACGGGCTGCTGATCGGCGACGGGCGGCTCAACTACGGGACCGAGCGGGCGATCGAGACCTACTACGCCCTGAACCTCACGAAGTTCGTGACCCTGACCTTCGACTATCAGTTCATCGACAATCCCGGCTACAATCGAGACCGCGGGCCGGCGCACTTCTTCGCCTCGCGGCTGCACGCGGATTTCTGATCGGGGTGCCGGCCATTCGGCCGAGAGGCCTTGCGGCGCAGCCGTCTCCGCGATGACGACGATACACCATCGTTGACGCCCGATCGGATGTCCGAGGTGGCGGCCGTGTCAGTCCGCCGCCTCGATCGTCGTCGCCCCGAAGATCCCCTCGAACGCCGCCCGCAGCTGCATGTCGACCTCCGGCAGGCCCACCGGCAGGCCAAGATCGACGAGGCTTGTCACCCCGTGCTCCCGGACGCCGCAGGGGACGATTCCCGCGAAGTGCGACAGGTCCGGCTCGACGTTCAGGCTGACCCCGTGGAAGCTCACCCAGCGCCGCACCCGGATACCGATCGCCGCGATCTTATCCTCCACACCGTCCCCCTTCTCGGGGCGGCGCACCCAGACGCCGACCCGGTCCTCCCGGCGCTCGGCGCGGACGTTGAAGGCCGCGAGCGTCTCGATCAGCCACGCCTCCAGGCTGGCCACGTAGGCGCGCAGATCGCGGCTGCGCCGGCCGAGGTCGAGCATCACGTAGGCGACCCGCTGGCCGGGGCCGTGATAGGTGTATTGCCCGCCGCGGCCCGTCGCGTGGACCGGGAAGCGGCCCGGCGCCACCAGATCCTCCGGCCGGGCCGAGGTGCCCGCCGTGTAGAGCGGCGGGTGCTCCAGCAGCCACACGCATTCCGGAGCCGCGCCGCGAGCGATCGCCTCGGCCCGCACCTCCATCCAGGCGACGGCCGCCGCGTAGTTGACCGGACCGTCGCTCACCCGCCACGCCACCGGCCCGGCGACCGGATCGGAACCGGGGGACTTCGGGAACGCGTGCGGGCTGACCGTGAGGCGGGGCGCGTTTACCAAGGGTTCACCATCCTGCGACGATGGTCGAAGCCTTCAACACCCGCGGCCCGCGGTTGCAAGCGTTCGACGCCCAAGGGTCCGGCCGCGAGACGGGATGACGAACGGTGGCGGTCTTCGAGACCCTCAAGGTCGATCTGACGGTGGTGCTGGGCCGCGCCCGCATGCCGCTGCACATGCTCCTGCGCATGGGCCGCGGCGCCGTGATCGAACTGGAGGCCAGCGACAGCGACATGGTCGAGATCCTGGCCAACGACCATCCGATCGCCCGCGGGCAGATCGTGGTGACGGGCGACCGCATCTCCGTGGAGGTGACGGAGCTGATCCGCAAGGCGGCCTCGATCGTGGAGCCCGGCGCCAGCATCGGCGACGGTGCGGCCGCGCTTCTGGAGACCGGGTACGATCCGGCGTGAGCGAAGCGCTTGTCGGCGGCGGGACGATCTGTTATCCGCTGCGCCGCCGACACGACAACGCCCTGCGGGATCTCCAGCGGGCCGCGCCGGTCGAGCGAGCGGACACGGATCAACGCGTCCGATGCGGCCATGGCGGAATTGGTAGACGCGCTAGCTTGAGGTGCTAGTCCCGCGAGGGGTGGAGGTTCGAGTCCTCTTGGCCGCACCAACCTTTCTTCGAACGATCGGGGGAAGGAACTGGGGCACGACGTTGAGGCGGCCGGCTGTCCCGGCCCGCCCCTGCCCGACAGATTCGGTTTCACCGACAGTCTGACACCCGTGACGGACCGGCCGCGTCAGCGCCAGTCAGTTCGTCGGCCCCTCCGGCAGTCCTGCCATGCGCAGGCCCTGAACGATGAACTGATACTCCTCCAGAAAGGTCGGGTTGTCCGACCAGCCTTCGTTGGCCCACCTCTGCACGGTGTAGCCGGGCATCAGCTTGAGAATCTCCGACACCGCTGCCGCAGCCTCGGGCTTCTTCCCGAGCCACGCGTAGCCGGCCGCGAGATCGACGTAGGACAGCCAGTAGGGTCCCGCGGCCACCGACTTGTTGCACCAGGGGATCGCTTCCTCCCAGCGCCTCTGGTGCGTGTAGGAGTGGCAGACGAAATAGTACCAGACGTTCAGCAACGGATCCTTGGGGCTCAGGCGTATGGCATCGAGCTCGCTCGGGATCGCCGCCGCGGCGTGGCCGGCCAGCGTGGAGATATGGCCCCGCAGGGCATACGCCATGGCGTAGTTCCGATCCTTGGCGATCGCGGCCTCATACATCGACAGGGCGGCCTCGAACTGCCTCGAGGCGCGCAGGACGTCGCCCTTGGTCACGTAGCCGAGCGCGTCGTCCGGGTAGGCCGCCTGATATCGCGTCACCAGGCTGTCGGCCTCCCGTATGTCATGGGCCTTGTCGGTGCTCCACGACATGCCAGGCCTCAGCACATACGTCCGCGCCAGCCCGATCAGCGCCCTGGGATTGCTCGGATCCAGCGCGAGCGCTTCTTTGAACAGCTCGGCGGCCGCATTGTTGTTTGCCAGCGACCGCGGCTTGTTGACGAGGGCCCAGCCGCGCAGGGCAAGGTCGGCGGCGTCGGGATTCGCGCGCCGCTCCCGCAGGAGGCGCAGGCTCTCGGCTTCGGTGAGCTGCACGTCGAGCGACCGGGCGAGCCGCGCGACGAACTCGGTCTGGAGCTTGCCGAGGCGGCTCCGCTCGCCCTCGAACCGGTCGGCCCAGACATGGGCGCCGGTCTCCGTCGAGATGAGCTGCGCGTTGAGGACGATGTGGGCGTCGGTGCGGCGCACGCTGCCTTCGAGCACGTAGCGCACGCCCAGGTCGCGCCCGACCTGCTTCACGTCCACGGCCTTGCCCTTGTAGGTGAAGGCGGTGTTGCGCGCGATCACGAAGCTGCCGGCCAGGTGCGACAGGTCGGTGGTCAGATCCTCGGTCAGCCCGTCGGCGAAGAAGTCCTGCTCCGGGTCGGCGCTCAGGTTGGCAAACGGCAGCACCACCAGCGACAGCGCCGGCAGCGGCTTGGGCGGCAGGCCGTTCTGGACCGCCAGCGTCGCCTCCGCCCGCGGCGCCGCCCCCGCGCTCCCGGATCCCGCCGAGCCCGGCAAGCCCGACCCCGGCGATCCCGGCCCCACCAGCCAGGCTGCCAGCCCCAGCGAGGCCAGGACGGCGAGACCCGCCACCAGCCCCGTCAGCAGCCCGGCCCGCCGCCCCGGCCCGGCCC
>NZ_JBKFBO010000061.1:0-31563 GCF_053346215.1 Methylobacterium sp. A49B | reverse complement strand
CGCTCGGCCATGGCGCCGGGCTGTCCGAGGCCGATGGCCTTGGCGAGGGCGGAGCGCTGCTCGGCGTAGCTGGGGGCGACCATCGGGTAGTCGGCCGGCAGGCCGTAGCGCTCACGGTAGCTCTTCGGGTCGAGGCCGTGGCTGGTGAGGTGGCGCTTGAGCGTCTTGTAGGTCTTGCCGTCGATGAAGCTGACGATGCCGTCGGGCCGGACCGACTTGCGGACCTGGGCCGGGCTCGGCCTGTCGATCTCGGAGACCGCAGTCGTCGCACGCGACACGCCACCTGAAGTCAGCCCCCGAACAGCATCGTGCACGCCCTGAATGAGTTTTGGAAGCTCAGAAACGGGCACGGAGTTGTTAGAAACGTAAGCGGCAACGATGTTACCGACCAGCTCCGCGAAGTCGGGAGCATGCCCTGAGTTTTCTTCTGTCACGTTAACTCTACCAAATGCCGCAAAGGCCACAGGGGACCGCCTGGGCAGCCGATCTAAGTTATGAATTTCGAGACGCGGTCAAGCCCATCGCGATCAATATCATACTCCGGCTCAGATATTCTTGCTCTGAGACCGGGGCAGGGGTTGAAGTCGTCGTGCCGACAAGCGGCTTCGATCAGATCAGCCGCCGGCCGCATGCCGTCCAGACATGCCTATGACGCGAGGCAGCGACTTCAAAAACGACTTCTCTGAAGGTAAGCGAAGTGCAGCGCCCGGATATTTTCTCCATTTTGTCTACTAAGTCGAGACAGATATCTTTGCTCGCGGCTGCGAGCCAATTAAGAGACCGTGGGGCGTTTATGCAGCTTGCTGAGCTGTCGGAGGTTCGAAGTGGAAGAAAACAATCAGATCCTGGACGGTAGCCAGGAACACGGGGGAAGCCAGATGGATCTGGTCGCGCGAACGGCAGATATCGTGTCCGCCTATGTCTCCAACAATCGCGTGCCTCCGGCCGAGATGCCAGCGCTTCTCTCCAGCGTCCATGCTGCGATTGTGGGGCTGAGCAGCCCCCCGGTTGCCGCAGACGTCGGCCCGGAGAAGCCGACGCCAGCCCAGATCCGCAAATCTATCAAGCCCGATGGGCTCATCAGCTTCATCGACGGCAAGCCGTACAAGACGCTGAAGCGGCATCTGACCGGCAACGGCCTGACGATGGACCAGTACCGCGAGCGCTATGGGTTACCGCGGGACTACCCCTCGACGGCAGCCAGCTACTCGGAGCAGCGATCCGCGCTCGCCAAGAGCCTCGGTCTCGGACAGCAGCGTCGGAAGTCGGCGGAGCCCGCTGAACAGCCTTCCAGAACTCGCAAGTCGAAGAGTCCTGCTGCAGCCGAGTGAGGTTGAGGGCATCGCAACAGCTCTGTTGACGCTCAAGACGTCGGCCGGGCGGCCATATCATCACGGCTCGCCCGGCCTCGCGAAGATGCCGACCAAACCAGCCTCTTCTCTGCCATCGTTGATCCCCGGGTCCGGACAGGGATAGTGACGACGGGGCAAAGCCCGGAGGCAATTCGTGAAGCTTCTCGCCGAACACCTGAAGAGAAAGGGCTATCTGGAGTGAAGCGCTCCAAGCGCAAGCCGCCCAACAGCCTGACCCAGCACCTTTCGGACCCGAAGGTGGTGGCCTTCCGGCCGCGAGCTAGCCGGCGTCGCCCCTACAGCTTGTCTAGATCGGCGCAGAAGGTGGCCGTTTCAGTCGTGACTCTCATCGTCGTCGTGCTGTCGGGCGGCTACTTGCTCCGCATCTGGTGATCGCCTTAACCGCCACTTGAAGAGGCGCTGAAAGCGAAGCAATCCTGAGTCGCCCGTCAGGGCTGTGGCCTGTGGATCACGCAAATTCCGAATTGACGAACTGTTAAGATTTTGTGCTGGCCGCCGAACTCAGTCTCTGGGCATCAAGGTCTGCGCACTCTGAGGCTGCCGTCGATGCCGATCCTCCAATACGACCGCTTTCACAGCTACATCGTGGTCGCCTTGGTGATCGGCGGCGGCGCGATGATGGGGGCGGCGTGGTTGTGGGATACCCTTTGACAGCTTGGCTTTCCGGGCACTCGAAGGCGAAGGGGTATCTGAAATGATCCGTATTGCGCTGGCTTCTCTTGTGGTGATCACGGCAGGCTCCGCCAGTCTTGCTCAGGCTCAGCAGGACATTCCGATCCAGCGTGATCTCCAGCGCATGGATCGCCTCGACCAGCGCCTCGGCCGTGACGACACCGGTCAGCAAATCGACCCGAACGTGAGGCCTGACAACCCAGATGGTGTCGTGGGCTTCGACGGACCTCCCTTCAACTACGGCGATCCCGGCGTGATCGGTGACGGTCCCCTCCCTCCTGGGTCGCCGGCTGACGACGACGACTGGTACTGATCCACGCTCACGGAGGTGGCCGTGGAGGACGAGGACCGCGACTTCGAGCACTCGCCGCTGTCCGGCACCTTCAGACAAGATGGCGAGGAGGTGGATGTCGAGATCTACCGGTACGCCGGCACGCAGGATCCCTGGCGGCTCGTCGTGGTCGACCTGTCGTCCGGTCGCCCCACCGCTTGGGCTGAGACCTTCGCGACGGACCAGGAAGCCTACGCGGCTTTTGCGGCGATGGTCGACGCGGATGGCGTCGCACCTTTCACGGGCGCTGCGCCTCCCGTGCGGCACTGAACCATCCGCCGCCTTGTAGAGAAAGCCGACCGGTCAGGTCAGGGTTGCGCGCGCATAGTCCTTTTACCGGCGCGAATGTGCTGGTTCATGATGTAGCCGGGAAGCTGAAGGAGTTGAGCGGCATAATTGCTCGCGAGGGCGGAGTCACAGGTGAAACGCTTAAAGGCGTTGCAGCATGTGCCGCCATGCTCACCGATGCTCTCAAGCTCGCTTCACTGTTTCCTGACCAGTTGTGTGTCGAGGCTGTCGACGGCACTCTCAGATAGCTGCCGGGTCGGCAACTGGAGCGATCCTTGAAGGATCATGAAATGCGCGAATGCGACGGCCGCGTTACAGACGCAGGCGGCCGTTACTCATGAGTGGCGGCTGTTGGCCGAAAGCCGCCGGTCCGCTTCGACGAAGAAGCGCCTTAAGATCGGACGGCCACCTGTTGACCACCGTAGATACTGTGCGCTCAGGCTCTCTCTGTCTTGCTTCGAACATTCACCTTGTCAAAGGCGACGTGGTCTCCGAAGCAGAGGATGCGATTGCACTGCTGCTTCACGAAGGCAACGTCAAGATGATACGAGCCGCTCTCGGCCCATAGCGAGTCGGCTCGACCTTTCACCCATTCGTCAGGCGGTAGCAGCGTCGAAGCCTGGGTGGTCACGTCCCAGATGCAGTAATGATGCGGCACAACTAGCCGCGCGCCAAGTTTGACGGCGATCGCATCGGCCTGCGCATAGCTGAGGACATGCTGCGAGCCGTCCACAGGCAGAAGAAGGATATCGACCTCCCCGAGTTGCTCCCAAACATGATCCGGAGGATTTGGTCGATTGTCACCCCAGTGAAGGATGCGGAGACCCGCCACTTCGATGACCAGAAGGCAATTGTCGAACGATCGCCAGTTGTCCGGCGGTGTGGTCCTCACATTCGTGAGTCGCCGTGTCATCTCCGCCCAATCGTAGGCGTTGTGCGTGCTGTCGGAGACGTGCTTATCGGCGATCCCTGTGATCCGAACGTCGGCAAAGGCGTAAGTACCGATCAACCGATCCAGGATTGTGTGCGCGCTCACTCGGTGGACGCCGTCGTGATCGAAATGAGCGTGGGTGGATAGAACGACGTCTACGGCGATCGCGGGGAAATCGTAGAGGTACCAGTCCCAGTTGCCCCTCGGTGGGTTGCGCCATGGATCAAGAAGCAGAGTCAGCCCGGAAGGGGCTTTGATTCTGAAGGCAGAACCGCCGAAATAGCTGAGTTCGATACCATCGCTGGAGGATGGGACGTCGCCGGACTGCTCCTGCAATGCGATCATATGGTTGTGGTTTTCAGGTTGGCGCCACGCCCACAGCCCTTCTGTTGTCCTGTCCTTCATATCACCCGTCCGTTGTTCCATCGACTCGAAGCTCGTTCGGCTTACGGTCGACGAGGACGCGTCCGTTTTTGATGACGCAGGCTGCCATGTTTGTGCCAAACCGGAAGGCGAGCTGGCGGTAATCCGGCACGTCGAAGATCGCGAAGCCACGCTTGAAAGCCTAGGAGTGATCGATGATCGATGTGCGTGGGTTCTACGACTTGCACCTCCACTCGGCACCGGCGCCCTTCGCGCGGATCGGCGATAGCGCTGATATCGCCCTCTGGTGTGCAGAGGCCGGCATGGCCGGCATCGTGATCAAGAGCCACTTCGAAAGCACGGTATCCAAGGTGCACCACGCGCGCCGCGCGGTCGCGGAGCGTTACCCTGATTTCCGGGTCTTCTCCAGCATCGCGCTTAACCGCGGGGTCGGCGGGGTCAATCCCGGCGCCGTCGATCTGGCCCTACAGCAGGGCGCCAAGATCGTGTGGCTGCCGACCCTCGATGCCAGCAACCACGTCGCGCAGTTCGGAGCCGCCGGCAGTTACGGCTTTGCCGGCATGACCGTGGTCGGCAAGCGCCGCACGGAGCGCCACTACGCCGTCATCGATGCGAATGGACGGCTGACGGATGAGGCGCGCGAGGTGATCGATCTCGTGGCCGACTACGATGCCGTCCTGGCGACCGGCCACGTGTCGCGCGCGGAGATTGCCGCGACGGTCGACTACGCGATCGGGCGAGGGCTGACGAAGATCGTCGTCACGCATCCGGAACTCAGGACACCGGGTCTCGACATCCCGGCCATGGTCGAGTTCGCACAGGCCGGCTGCGTTCTGGAGTTCTGCGCGGTCAACCTGTTTCCGATGTTTCACTGCCTGACGCTCGATGGGCTGATGGAGGCGATCAACGCCGTCACGCCCGCGCGCGCCATCCTGTCGAGCGACGGCGGGCAGCCGTTCCATCCGCGTCCTCACGAGTGCCTGCGCGTCGTCGTCCAGGGCCTGGCCGAAAAGGGCATGCCGGTCGAGACGATCCGAACGCTTTGCGTGGCCAACGCGGAGCGGCTTCTCGGCCTTGAATCGCACGCTTGATCGCGTGATCCGTGAAGAGACTTCGCCATCGGTGGCCCGCCGTGTCTGACCTGCCGTTGCCTTGAGGCGTTTGGCACATCTGGGGATTCGTAGGCGCGCGGTCACCACAGATGACGCGCACGATCTTCGTCGTGTCGCTCATGCGATGAACCGACATTGGCCCACTGCGTCGGTCGTCGCTCGCGATGAAGGACAGGAACCCTCGGGCGATGGTCTAACCGAAGGCGAGCGATCAGGACATCGTTCCGAATCGACCATCGCAGTACAGCAGCGGCGAGAGGTCCGCGTAGTGCGTGGCCACGACCCGGCCGACGAAGATCGTATGGGTGGTGACATCGAACGTCTCGAGGAGCACGCATTCGAGCGCCGCGGTGCAGCCGGCGATGAGGGGGCAACCGATGATCCCGCGGGTGGCCGCAATCTTGTCGAACGGTGCTTCGGCGCGGGTGGCGAAATGTGTCGCCAGTGCCTGCTGACCGGCTGATAGGATATTGAGCGCGAAGCGTCCGCCTGCGTGGATCATACCGTGGGAGCGGTTGGTCTGATTGACTACGACGAGCACTGATGGCGGTGTGGCCGAGACGCTGCAGCACGCGGTCGCAGTCATGCCATTCAGCGCATCGTCACGGCAGCTCGTGACGACGCACACGGAGGCAGCGAGCGTCCTCATCGTCGTCTTAAATTCCTCCTCGCCGACACTGGGCAGATCTCGCAGCGACCTCTGCAGCCTGTACGCCGGCCCGGTATCCATGGAGTCTGGTTCAACGATCATCGCGGTTGAGTTCCAGCGAGGTGATCACGCAGCGTCGTCCCGGAATAGGCGCTGCGGACGAGCTTACGTGTCTGAAGTAGGGGTACGACCCGATCGACGAAGTCGGTGAAGCTATCGGGCAAGAAGGCTGGCGAGATTACGAAGCCGTCGGCGGCGCCGCTCCTGAGAATGTCGGCGAGTTCGTCGGCGACATCCTGCGGCGTGCCCACGAGGCGCGGGCACATCACGCCGCGGCCGTAGATCCGACCGGCCTCGGCGATGGTAATCGGCTTCCCGTCGGCGATGCTCTTGAGCGCGGCGAGGTTGCCCTGGCTGCCTGAGGCTTGGATCGACGCGATGTCCGCGTCGAGCGGCAGGTCCGAGAAGTCGGCGTTGGCGTGTCCGGCGAGCGTCGACAGGCCGACGAGCGGATCGACCAAGGAGTCGTGCAGGTCACGCAGGTCCTCGGCCTCGGCGCGACTGGTGGCGATGAAGGGCATCACCGCCATCATGACCTTGGCGGCGTCAGGACCGCGCCCCTGCGCGGCGAGGTTCGCGGCGATATCACCCTTGAGCGCGCGCATCCGATCGATGTTCGGCTGCAGCGCGAAGATGACCTCCGACCAGCGAGCGGCGAAGGCCTTACCGCGGCCGGACGAGCCGGCCTGGATGATCACCGGCCGCCCCTGCGGCGAGCGCGGAATGTTCAGAGGGCCGCGCGAGCGAAACCAGGTCCCCGCATGCTCGACATGATGTACCTTAGACGGATCGGCGTAGATGCCGTTGGCGCGGTCGAGGATCAGCGCGTCCGGATCCCAACTGTCCCAGAGCTTGAAGGCAAGCTCCATGAACTCGTCGGCGCGGTCGTAGCGCTCGTCGTGGCCGAGATGCTGGACGTTGCCGAAGTTGAGCGCCTCGCCGTCGTTCATCGATGTCACGACATTCCAGGCGGCTCGGCCGTCCGAGAGATGGTCGAGCGTCGCGAACTCCCGAGCCAGACTGTAGGGCGCCTCGTAGGTCGTCGAGCGCGTGGCGCCGAGGCCGATGTGGCGCGTGACCGCCGCGGCCGCGCCGAGGATCGGCAGCGGGTCGAGCCGCGTGGCATCTTGATCGCCATAGCGGATCCCGACCTCGTGGCTGTCGCCGTAGCGGTCGGCGATCGCGAGGCGGTCGGCGAAGAACATCAGGTCAAAGCAGCCGCGCTCTAGCGTCTGCGCGATCTCGGTGTAGTGGCGCAGGCTTAGAAACGGGGTGTCGTGGCGCGGATTCCGCCAGATCGCATGACTATGGACGACCGGCCCGGCGTTCATGAAGCCACACAGGTGCATGATCTCGTTCGGCATGTCTCCTCCGTGTTCTGGATGCCGCGCACACGTGTTCTCTCGCGCGCGGAATGCACGTCCGCACGCCCCGTCGCTGATCCGGCAGTAAAAGGTACTAGGTTTGTTGGAATGATTAGCTGATGACGTCGACGATCCGGTTCTTTCCGCCCTCGATGACCTGATGCAGGAAAGAGCGGTTGATCTGGTCGCCGCGCTCGTTGAAGTCGCAGGTCGCGCCCGCCCCGACGAAGTTTATGTCCTTGCCGGCCCGGATCATCTCCAGCGCCGTGACGACGTCGTCGATCTCCTCGCCCGGCGGGTTGCACACCGCCCGGATGGATTTGGCCCAGCTGGTCGCCTCGGTGGTCTTCGCGTGCTCCATAGCGAGCGCGGTCACGCAGACTTGGTCGTGCATGTTGCCGGCGAATAGGAACACCGTGCCCTCGGGCGCGCCCATCGCTTTCACGAATTTCCTGTAGGCGGCGGCGTTCAGGGGCGGCGCCGGCTGCAGGTGATGGATGCCCTCAGCCACCTCCGGGCTGACGCTCTTGAGGAATGCGCCGTCGGCATCCGCGCCGGTGCCGAGCGCGACCACTTTCGAGCGGAAGCCGCCGCGATAGATCTCCTTGGCGATCGCCACCATGTCGGTGAGCAGCGCCAGGACGAACACGGCGTCGGGTTCCGGCCCGAAGGCATTCTGCACCTCGGCCCGGTAGGAGGCCTGTTCGGGGTTGTACATTACGACCTCTGTGACGGTACCGCCGCGCTTGGCCATCTCCGCCTTGAACGGCTCGATCATCGCCACGATGAATGGGTTCTGCTGGGCCAAGACGGCGACGTTCTTCGAGCCGAGATCATTGAGGATCTTGGCTCCGGCAGGCCCCCACTGCGTGCTCTTCGCCTGAAAGCGGTAGACGAGGTCCTTCGTCTCGCCCTCGGTGATCGCCGGCGCGGCCGCGGAGACCATCTGCACCTTGTTCGCACCGACGATCAGCGGTTTGGCCGCAAGCGCGGGAGGGCTGCCCCAGAACCCGCCGACCATCTCGACGCGGTTGACTTCAAGGAGTTTGCGCGTGGCCGCGACGCTCGCCGTCGCGCTCGTCTCCTCGTCCTCAATGAAGAGCTTGAGCTTACGCCCGCCGAGTATGCCACCGGCTTCGTTGACCGTCTTGGTCGCCAGCTCCGCTGCCTTCTTCATATCGGGACCGTAGGGGCCGGTCGCGCCGGTGAACGGGATGACGAAGCCGAGCGGGATCTCCGCGCCTTGTGCAGCAGCGCCACAGATGGAGCGGATCGCGAGCGGGCCAAGACCCAGTCCCGCAAGGAGGCGACGGCGGTTGAGCGCGGGATGGGCCACGATCTCAGATCTCCTGGTGATGAGAGGAGGACAGGCGTGGGTCGATCGCGGTGACGCGGCCCGCGCCGCCCCGGGCGTCGCCGCCCTGCGGATCGGCCAGCAAGGAGGCCGCCTTGCGTTGCGGCTCACGCAGCAAGCCCTGCGGACGCAACAGCAGGAGTAGGATGATGCCGAGGCCGATGCCGCCCAGTCGAAGTGCGGCGATCTGGGCGCCGTCGAGAGCCGGGACAAGGTCCTTCAGGAAGCGCGTGCCCTCGAGAAGCACCATGATCGTACCGGCTCCGAGCATCAGGCCGAGATTTGAGCCGCGCCCGCCGGCGATCACGGCCATGAAGGCGTAGGAGGTTGTGATCGCGGTGAATTGCGAGGGGTCGATGTAGGTCATGTAGAAGGCGTGAAGCGCGCCCGCGATGCCCATGACGGCCCCCCCGACGGCGAAAGCTTTGATCCGCAGGACCAGGACGGGTTTGGCGAGCGAGGCGGCCACGACCGGATCGTCGCGTACCGCCCTCAAAACTCGGCCGAACGGCGAGCGGACCAGGGCTTCGAGAACGAGGTAGACGATTGCGACGAGGGCAGCCGCGAAGCCGAAGAGCGCGACGTCCGAATGCTCCGGCGCGACCAAATTCGCGAAGGGACGCGGGATGCCGGCAATGCCGAGGGCCCCGCCTGTCAGCCGACCCTCGTTGAGAAGCGCGAGACGCACGACTTCGCCGAAACCGAGCGTCACGATCGCGAGATAATCGTCAGCGAGCCGGATCGAAAGGAAGGCCAACACGACACTCAGTGATGCACACAGGCCGCCGGCCATCAGCATCGCCGGCAGCCAGCCAAAGTGGGGGGTCAGCAGCGCCGTGGCGTAGGCGCCGAGCGCCACGAAGCCTACGACTCCGAAATTCACGAGGCCCGCGCAGCCCCATTGGACATTGAGAGCGAGGCCGACGAGTGCGGCGATCGCGACGATCACCAGCAGCGTGAGAAGGTAGGACGTCATTTGCGCACCGCCCGCGCACCTAGAAGACCCTGGCTACGCACGAGGAGAAGCAGGAGGATTACCGCAAAGCTGACCGCCTGGCGGTAGCTCGTCGGCACGACGAGGGTCGCGAGCTCCTCGGACAAGCCGACCGCGAGGGCGCCCGTCACGGCGCCCAGCGGACTTCCGAGGCCGCCGAGGACCGCGGCGGCGAAGACCGAGATCTGATAGCTCCAGCCGATCGTCGGCTCGACGGCTCGATCGAGGGCCGCGAGGACGCCGGCAAGCCCGGTGAGCACGCCGATGATCACCCAGGTGAGGCGGACGATTGCGTCCCGCTCGATGCCGCGAGCCGACGCGAGCATCGGATTGTCGGCCACCGCACGCATCGCGCGTCCAAGCGGCGTAGCGCGCAGCACGAGGTGGAGTAGCACCAGGCACAAAGCCACTGTCGCCGCGGTAACGATCTGCTCGTGGGTGATCCGAAGCCCCACGAAGCGCAGGGGGCGCGCGACTTCGACGTCGAGGCTGCGCGTCGTGTTGCCGAAGGCGAAGCGGCAGGTGTTCTCCAGGACGAGGGATACGCCCATCGAGGCGACCATCAACGCGACCGAGCCCTGCTCGCGCAGACGAGCGAATACGGCAACGTCGAGCAGCACGCTGACGAGTGCGACGAAGAGCGCGGCCAAGATCGCCACCGTGACGATGGGCATGCCGAATTGCACGTTGAAGACCCATCCGGCATAGGCGCCGAGCGTCAGGCTGCCTCCGACGGCGAAGTTCGGGAACTTCAGGACGCCGAAGGTCAGGCTGACCGCCAAGGCTGGCAGGGCGAGTAGCAGGCCGCTGACGATCCCGTTCAGGAGGACCTGACCCATCATGCGGCCCGCGCGAAGAAGAGGTTGCCGAGATCGGCCAAGCTGATCTCGGCGGCCGGGACATGCAGGCTCACGCGGCCGGCGACGAGCACGAGGACCTCGTCGGCGATGCGCAGCGCCGCTTGCACGTTTTGCTCAACGAGGACGATCGAGGTGCCGGCCGCCCGCACCCGCATGATGGCGTCCATCGTCTCAGCGACGAAGCGCGGCGACAGGCCAGCCGAGGGCTCGTCGAGGAGCAAGACCTCCGGATTGGCGAGCAGGGCACAGGCGAAGGCGACCATCTGCCTCTGGCCGCCGGATAGGTTGCCGGCGAGCGTGCGCGTGCGCGCCGCGAGCTCGGGGAACAATGCGAGCACGCGCTCCTCCTGCTCGCGGCCGGTGCCGGGCCGGCGCCGAATAAACTCGGTCGCAAGCTGCATGTTCTCGCGCACCGTCAGAGTCGCGAAGACGTTCTTCTCCTGCGGCACGTAGGCGACGCCCTCGGCGACCCGCCGGGCCGCCGACAGGCTCGTCACGTCGCGACCGGTGACGTGGATCGACCCGCCTCTTGGCCGCAGAAGGCCGGCGAGCGTCTTCACGAGGGTCGACTTGCCGGAGCCGTTCGGCCCGATCACGGCGAGTACCGTCTCGGGTCGGTGATCCAAGTCGATGCCGCGCACGATGTCGCCGCCGCGGCCGTAGCCAGCGCGCAGGTCGCGGACCGCGAGGGCGGGTATTGACGCCACGGGCGTCACGCGGCGAGCCCGAGATAGGCGTCGACGACGCGCGCATCAGCGGTCACCTCGGCAAAACTCCCGGAGACCAAGCGGCGCCCCTCAGCCAGGACGTGAATGTGGTCGCAGATCTCGCGGATCAGGTGCATGTCGTGCTCCACGATGACGAAGGTGAGGCCGGCCGCACGCAGCTCGCGGATGAGGGCGATGATCTCGTCGAGCAGCGGCGGCGCGACGCCGGCTGCCGGCTCGTCGAGGCAGAGCACGACCGGGTCGCGCATCAGGGCGCGGGCGAGTTCGAGCAGCTTCTTCTGGCCACCGGACAGAGAGGCGGCCGGGGCGTCCGCGAGCCGCCAGAGGCCGATCCGTTCGAGGAGCGCGCGGGCGCGCCGCGCCCTTGCCCGTTCTTGCACTTCCACTCTCGATCTGCGGAACAGCGCGCCGACGATCCCTTCGCCGATCTGATCGCCGGGTGCGAGGAGCAAGGTCTCCAGGACGGTGAAGCCCGCGAGGTCTCGCACGATCTGAAAGGTCCGCACGATGCCGCGAGCGGCCACCGCGTGCGACGGTAAGCCGGTAATTTCGGCGCCGCGAAAGACGACGCGCCCAAAATCCGGGCGAGTTAGCCCCGACATTACGTTGAGCAGCGTGGTCTTGCCGGCCCCGTTCGGACCGATGATGCCGGTGACTGAACCGCCCGCCACCGTCAAGGAGCATCGGTCGAGCGCAGCGGCACCGCCGAACGCCTTCCGGATTTCCTCGATCGCAATCACCGGCGGCATGATGCGCGCTCCCGTCCCGTTAAATGATGGCGTCGACGATGAAAGAATGATGCCGATCTGCACATTCTGTACGCATCACTGCATAATTATCTCTCATTTGGGCCTAACATCTAAGCCAATTCTCTGTAAGTCAGTAGAAACATAGACTTTACGGATCTGGCATGCAAATTTATAATACTTGGATGAAACCAAAATCCTGCTTATGACGCAGTCGTCTCTGCTCGATCTCGCCCTGCTCCGGACCTTCGTGCTCTTTGTGGAGGAGCGCAGCGTCACGCGCGTTGCGCAGCGCCTGCATCGCACGCAGCCTGCCATCAGCCTTCAGCTCAATCGCCTCGAACTGATCGTCGGACGTCGGATCTTCGAGACGGATCTGCGCCGACCTAAGCTCACGGCCCAGGGTGAGACCCTGCTGACCTACGCGCGCAAGCTCCTCGACCTGCACGATGAGGCGCGCGCCAGCTTGGTATCTGACACCGTATCGGGACGTGTCGTGCTGGGTTGCCCCGACCTCTATGCCGCCTTCCTGCTGCCCCGAACCCTAGCGCGGTTCCAAGCCGCCTATCCGGCGGTCGAGGTTACCGTGCGCTGCGCACTTAGCCGGCAGGTGGCCCAGGCGATGGAGGACGATGAGATCGACGTGGCGCTCGCTACACGGATGCCGGATGTGCTGCCGCGCATCCCAAGCATCTCCCTCCTACGGCGCGAGCGCCTGAACTGGCTAGGCGCTGAGGCCGGTACAGCGCATCGGCGCACGCCGCTGCCGATCGCCATGCTGCCGGAGGGCAATCTGTACCGCGATCACGCGCTCGCCGCACTTGATCGACGCGGTATCGAATGGCGGATCGCCTGTGTCTCCGAGAGTATCGCTGGGTTGCAGGCGATGGCGCTCGCTGATGCGGCGATCATCGTTTTGGCGCAGAGCGTAACATTCCCCGGGTTACGGCGACTAGGTCGCAGCGACGGCCTGCCTCAGCTTCCCGACGTTGAACTCATGCTCTGGCAGCGGCAGCCGGGTCGATCGTCGGCGGCCGATCACCTGGCAACGCACATCGCGCGTGATGTTGGCGAACTCAGCGAGGCCGGAACCAAATCCTCACCGGCGAACAGAGATCCTCGTTCGCCAGTCGATCTCGATGCGTGAGAAGTCGCCGAATGACGGCCTGACGGTCGTAGGGCCTAGAACGGATCGATGGATGCGCACCGATCGAGACGGTCAAGCACAGCTTCGTCACCCGTGAGGATGGCTCAGCGCTGACGGCCCAGGTTGCCTGCATCTTTACTCCGCTTTGAATGCCGTCCCCGCGCTAGGGAGAAGGCCGCAGGTACGATTGGCGGACGGCTGAGATGTTCGCGCGAGGGCCGTTATCGCGGGCTTCGATCGAGACCCGTGTTAAACGCCGGTACAGCATCAGGAGATAGCCAGTTCGAGGTGTATCAAGGCGCATCTACAGAGCTGCTGCAGCGTCTGCTTCAGAGAAGCCGCCAGAGACGCCATAGCGGCCGTGATGGACGCAAAGCTACCAGCCGGAGTTGGCCGAAAGCGGAACGGCAGCTTTCAGCAGGGACGGCAGGAAGAGCGGATAGACGCATACCCTGCACAGATCACACGGGATGAAGAGGCCAGACAAACGCAATTAGAGGAATACCGACCACGATCACGATGAGTGAGAGCGGTAGCCCGAGCCGCGCATAGTCACCGAAACGGTAACCACCCGGGCCCATCACGAGCGTATTACACTGGTGGCCAATCGGCGTGAGGAAGTCACAAGCGGCGCCCAGCGCTACCGCCATCAGGAAGGGATCCAGGCTGAGGCCCAGCCTGGTCGCAAGCTTCGCGGCGATTGGACCCATCACGAGAACCGTGGCGGCGTTGTTGAGAAACGGCGTGACCGCCATCGCCAGGATCAGGACGGCGCCGAGGGCTGTGATCGGTGAGAGACCCTGCACCAAGGCCGTGAGTTGGCCGGCGATCAGGTCGGCGCCGCCCGTGCTGCTGACGGTCTCGGAGATTGGGATCAAGGCACCCAGGAGGACGAGCACTGGCCATTCGACGGCTTGGTAAGCCTCGTGCGGCGTCAAGCTCCGCAGAAGCAGCACGGCGACCACCGCACCGAAGAAGGAGACAGCGACGGGCACGACGTGAAGGGCGACGAGGCCCATGGCCAGGAACAGGATCGCGGCCGGCAGCCAACTCCGGTCGTTCCGGCCGAGGGCGATCTCCCGAGCGGCGAGGGGGAGCACCTTGAGCGTCCCGAGGGCCGATGCCAACGCCGCACTGTGCCCGCGCACCACGACGACGTCCCCAGCCCGGAAACGGACGGAGGACAGGCTCTGTTCGATGCGGCGGCCGCGCCGGCTGACGGCGAGGATCCCCAGACCGGAACTGTGCTCCAGATCGAGTTGAGCGGCGGTGCGCCCGATTAGTTCGGACTCCGCCGTCACCACGCCCTCCATCACCACGGCCTCCGCCGCGGGCGCGGCGCCGGCTAGGGCCAGTCCGGTGCGTGCCACGAAGCGCTCGAGGGCGTCCGGCTCGCCGTTGAGCAGGAGCACATCGTCGCCCCTAAGCCGGAAGTCCGGGCTGGCCGGGTAGCGCCGAAAACGCTCGCGCAGGATGGTGGCGACGCTGACATCCCCGTCACCCTGGGCCTCCAGGAAGGCCACCGTCCGGTCGACCGCCGGATGCTCCGGCGGGAGGCGCGCCTCCGTCGTATAGCGCTCCAGCGTGAACGCCGCCTCCATCGAGCGCGTGCCTCCATCCCGCCGGGGCAGTAGGCGCCATCCGAGGCAGAGAAAGACGAAGCCTGCCGCGGCCACGCACAGACCCACGGGGGCGTAGTCGAACATGCCGAAGGGTTTACCGGTCAAGTCGGCGCGGACCTTTGAGACGATCACGTTCGGCGATGTGCCCACCAGCGTGACGATGCCGCCGATGAGCGAGGCCGAGGCCATCGGCATGAGCAGCGCCGAGGGTGTTGTCCCGCTGCGGCGGGCAACTTGCAGCGCGATCGGCATGAAGATGGCGAGCGCACCGACGTTCTTCGTCACCATCGATAGGAGGAGGACCCCGGCCACGAGGATGGGCACTTGGCGGACCGGGCTGGTCATGTACGGCATGAGCGGACGCATCAGGGTCTCGACCGCGCCGGAGCGAGCAATGGCCACCGAGAGGACGAGGGCAGACCCGACGATGATCACGATGTCGTCGGAGAATCCCGAGAACGCCTTGTCGGCGGGCACGAGCCCCACCGCGATGCCGACGGCGAGAGCGGTCAGGGCCACGAGATCGTAGGGCAGGCGATCCCACACGAAAGCGGCTACCGTCACGCCGATCAGGCCGAAGGCGAGCACTTGATCGACGGTCATCCAGAGACACCTGTTCGGGACACCGTCGCAACGGCGCGGGCTGAGAGGGGTAGGCGTTGGAGCAGGCCGGGGAACGACGAGATCATCCGGCAGGGGACGGGGGAGCGGACGCGGTCGATCGCCGGCACCGCGCTATCCCCCCCGGCCGGCGGCAGATCCTCGAAGTGGTCGGGCAAAAAGTCGTCCATGGCTTTTTGCAGAACCGCCACCAGACCCTGATGCCGCTGAGTGTCAATCTGGCGCGGCTTTCCGGCGCGGAGCGCACCGCCCTCGCTCGCTTCGCCGCGGTGGTGGCCCGGTCGAGCGGTCCAGCGCCGGTGCTCGATCCGATCCGGGCTTGGCTCGTCGCCTCGGGGGCCGACGCCGAGATCCTCGCGACGTTCGACGCCGCCCTTCGGACGCCGCCGCCACTCGACGAGGCGTTGGCGGGCCTGAGCGAGCCCGACACCGGCCTGATCGGCTTCATCCTCTGCTTGATCGCCGCCCGGCACGCTGGGCCGCCGGGATGGGCCTTCGCGGACTACGTCGCCTTGCATCGCGGCCTGCCCACCACGGCCGTGCGCGCCGCAGAGCGCCGCTATCGCGAGTGATCAGACGTCCGTTGCCCCTTCCGTGAGCGCCTGCAGGGATACCTGCAAGGCATCGTCGCTCACGAGCAGGTGGCGCGAGATGTCGGCGAGGGTCAGCCAGCCTACGACCTTTCGAGTCCCATCGACCACCGGAAGGCGCCGAACGTAGTTCGACCCCATGATATCGAGGGCCGCGCGGAGGGAATCGCCGGGATCGCAGGAGAGGACGGGGCGCGAGGCGACCTCCTGGACTGCCACGGAGGTGGGATCGCGCCCACGGGCGACGACCCGATAGAGCAGATCCCGATCCGTGACGATGCCGACCAGCTGATCGGCCGAGCCGACCGGCAGCGCCCCCACCTCGATTTCGCCCATCAGGACCGCCGCAGCCTGCACGCTCGATTGCGGCTCTATGAACTCGACGTCGCGGGCCATCACGTCGGCGACGCGAAGGTGCTCGGCGGACAGTTTCGGCATTGCGCCCTCTGCAAGGTGGGGGACCGGTGGGACAGCCGCCGTGATCGCCTCGGCGATGACGGCCGATCATCACTTTCTCAAAGCCAGGACGACGCCTCCCAGCGTCAGCGCCATGGCCAGCATTTCCCGCGGACCCAAAGGCTCGCCGAGGAACAACGTCGCGGAGAGGATGCCGATGAGAGGGACGAGCAGCATACTCGTGGAAGCCGCCACGGGCGGCAACCGTCGAAGCGCCTCGAACCACGTGAGGAAGCAGGCAGCCATTGGGATCAGGGTGACGTAGACGAACGCCCATGCGCTCGCGCCGCTGAGCGCCATGACGGCCGGCCGTTCGAGCGTGATGCCGAGCACCACCATCGGCAGACAGCCCAGTCCGACTTGCCACGCGGTCATCGCGAAGGGGGGCACTGGCAGAGCGCGGCTATTGAGGACCGCGCCGAGCGCGAACAGGACCGCAGCCGCGAGCGCGAATCCGATGCCGGGCAATTTCTCCTCGCCCAGGGCGCCTGCGCCAGCACCGAGCAGCACGCCGATCCCGGAGAGGCCGAGCACCAGCGCGAGTAAGCCCCGCAGCGTCGGGCGATGGCCGGACACCGCCCAGGCGAACAAGGTCGCCCAGACCGGCATCGAATAGACCAACAGGGCGGCCTCGCTGACGGTGATCCAGCGCAGGCTGAGCGACGAGAAACCCATCCACGCAAAGACGTTGGTGTACGCTGCCATCGCCAGCCGGGCGCGAGCCCCCCGGGGCACGGAGAGACGTTCGCCGCGCATCAGCGCCACAAGGGCGAGCAGCATTGCTGCGATCAGGCCCGCCGCGCCCCGCCCGAACAGCGGGGGCCAGCTTTGCAGGACGACCTTCATCGCCAGCCAGCCGAACCCCCACCCGAGCGCGGTCACGAGGAGCGCCGCAAAGCCGGTCGCGCCGTTCGTGTTTGCTGGTGACATGGTGGCTGGCGTAGCCGATCACGCTCCATTGTCGAGCTTCGTGATCGACGTATCTCAACGACTTTTGCGACCCTGACTCGTCTCGGATTCGCGATCTCCACATTCAGAAGTGTCGGCTCGGAAGCAGCCTTCCTGCTTTCGAGCCATCTGAGACGTTCATGCGGGCGGTCAGCGTCGGCTGATCTTGGCCGAAACCTGCCATTCCGCTTCTGAATGCCGCCCTCCGGTCTGCAGACGTTCTCCTCCCTGCCCGACAGCAACCCACTGACAGGCGTAGGGTCATGCGAGAATGTGGCCCGTAGCCAAAGAGCAGCTTCCGAGCTTCTGGGCCAGATAGGTCGTACTTCTTGCGGCTGGCTTGAACACAACAACGCTTCAGATGCCGTCGGCCGAGATGGCGTCGGGAATCCTCCATCCGCTACGCGTCCACGCAGCATGCACGGCCCCAGTCGCCGTATCGGGCTTCGCCGCTCCAATGAAGATCACGACCGGGCCATGGGTGTCGCGCCGGGGATCATAGAAATCGAGCAGACCGGGATGAAGGCGCTGAATGAAATTCGGATGCCGGCCGCTCCGACGCAGCAGGTGGTCGATGACGACCTGATCGCCATGCACAGCGTTCGGCACGGGGCCGCAGGACCCCGGGCTCATCCAGCGGTCCGGGTCGGCCGCGAAGGTCGTGTAGAGAAACGCGAGTTCGTCCCCGGACCATCGCAGCAGCGCGCTGGAGAGGCGCCCCGTGTGGAAATAGTCCTCCATCGCGGCGAGGCCGGGCTCGGCCAGGGCATCGGCCGGGCCGGTCAGCACCGTATCAAGGTCGCACAGGAGGGTCGGACCCGTGCTGAGACCGGGCCGGAACGCCTCCATCTTCGCCCACCAGGCCGGCCAAGCGTGCCGGAGCGGGATCGTCTCCACGCCCGGAACCGCCACCGGCAGATCCGTCAGGCAGAGGATCCGGTCGAACGCCGGGGCGTGGCGGCGGATGCCGCCCGCGAGGCGGGCGACCCAGGTCGCGTCGTAGCGCCCGCCGCCCTTCAGGACGGTGATCAGGGTGGTCATGCGGTCATCGCTCGGTCGGAGATGGCGGATGCACGCGGATGCGTCCGGCAGCCTCGGCCTCGGCGAACCATGCGCGCTCGGCCGCCCAGGGATGCCCGGGCCAGCCGGCGAAACCGAAGCCGTAGGCCTGCGCCGGCCGTACCCCCGCTGAGCGGCCGAGCAGCAGCGCGAGCGTCACGAGGAAGCCGGTGCTCGGGTTCGGGCGCCCCGCCGTTTGGGGAGCCAGCAGGGTGTGGGCCTGCTGGTGCAGCGCCGTGGGCAGGAGATGGACCGGGCGGCCCAGCGGCCGCAGCAGCGCCAGCATCTCGCGGGTCCAGCAGATCGGCTCAGGGACGTTGTGCTCCGCCGGCAGCATCGGAAAGGGCAGGATGAAGGCCTGTGCGGCGCGGACCACCGGGCGCTCAAGGAAGCGCCGGTCCGCCAGCCATTCCCGCGTCTGGCCGCCGCGATTGACTAGGGCGAGATGCGTGACGCGGTGGCCGGTGCCGCCGCCGAAGCCGGGCGCGTTGTTGAAGCGGACGATGCTGTCCGCCGCATCGATCGCGGTGGCGCACGCCCCCGTCCCGGGCGCGTTGCCGACGATGGCGAGGGACCCGTCAGCGGGCAGGCCGGCGCGTCCGGCGGAGAGGGGGTCGACGTCCGGGATCACGTACGGCAGGGGTTATCGGAACCGCGAAGGTAAGGCGCGGGCCCGACGCATCCAGGCCTCTCCTGCCTGATCACGGGCGCGGGAGACGGGATCATGCGGCGGTGTTTCGTCTGTGCGGCCGCCATGATAGGGCCGAGCGACCGGACTCTATCCTATCCGGGCGGGGCGCGCCGCGCCTTCCCGCTAGCCTGCAATGCCTGCGGGGTCCTGCTCGCGGAGAACGGGGATGCGGAGGCCTGCCACGCGCATCTGGCCCAAAGCCTCGCCGGTCCCATCTTCGCGCCGGACCAGGGAGCGCCCTACGGCCTCGACCTCTACACCCTACGCAGCGCCGCGACCCGCTGGAGGCTCGGCACCCGCCCCCGCGACGCGGCCGGCCGCGCGGAACTCCGGCACCCCCACGGCACCCGGGCGGCCGAAGCCGAACTGTTTCCCCTCGGGGCAGCCGACGAAAGCCCGGTCTCCCTCGGCCTCCTCTGCCGCCCGGCGGACCGGGATGCGGTCCTGGCATCGCTGCTGGCGCAGGCCGGCTGGACGGACGATGTCGCGATCCTGATCGACGGGCCGGCGCGGGCGGCGGAGCCGGTCCCGGTCGCGGGCTTCGCCGCGGGGGCGGTACGCGTGGCCACCCGGCCCCTAGACGGGGATTTCGCCGCGCAGCGCAATGCCCTCCAGGGCCTCGCCCGCCACCGCTGGATGCTCCAGCTCGACGCCGACGAGGCGCTCGCCCCGGAGACCGGCCGCTTGCTGCCCGCCCTGGCGGCCCTGGCCGAGGCGGAGGATGTCGTCTCGATCGGCCTCGCCCGGGCGAACCGGGTCGACAGAATCCTCTCGGACGTCTTTCCTGATGTCCAGTACCGGTTGAACCGCACCCATCTGGTCTATGCCGGGCGCGTCCATGAGCGCCCGGTTCTCTCCGGTGGCTGGCCCGGGAGCCTCATCGCCCTGCACGGCTGCATCGCGCATCGCCTGAGCGCGGCCCATGTCCGGACCCGGTCGCGGCGCTACGAGGCGCTCGATCCTGGGCGCGGACGTCTGGAGGAAGAGGCCGCGCTGCTGCGCCCCTACGCCGACTGACGGGCCGGAGCCGCCCGAATCCGGGTGGCCGCGCTCAGCCGTCCCGTGCCGCAGCGATCGCCCGCTCGTAGAGCGCCAGGGTCTCGCGCCCGAGGCTCGCCCGGCTGAAGCGCCCGGCCGCCGCCAGGGCGCGGGCGCGATAGGCGCGGCGCAGGTCCGGATCAGTGAGGAGCGGACGCAGGGCGTCGGCGAGGGCCGCTCCGGTCGCGGTTGCAGCCAGGGGGCCGGCGCCGGGCATGCCGACGAAGGCGCGGGCACTCGCATCCTCGGCGCAGGCCACGACCGGCCGGCCATAAGCGAGCGCCTCCTGGTAGACGAGGCCAAAGCTCTCGTAGCGCGAGGGCGCCAGCACCGCATGGGCCTCGCCATAGGCCGCCGACAGCGCCCCTCCGTCGATCCGGCCCCGGACGCGGATGTGCCGTCGCGCCGTCTCGGGCAGATCGGCCGGGAGATCGTCCGGTGGCACTCCGACTAGGTCGAGCTGGAAGGCGGGCAGCGTTCCCCCGGCCCGCTCGGCGCCGAGGATCGCCATCGCGCCGAGAAGGCCATCGAACCCCTTCCGCGCCTCCGCCCGCCCGACGAAGAGCAGGCGGATCGGTTCCGCCGCCTCCGGATAGGGGGCACCGCTTGCGGCCTCGGCGACCTCGGGGGGAAGGCTGAGACCGATCACCGCTTCGGGTTGCCGTCCGGTCAGCCCGTAGGAACGAGCGATCACCGCCGCATGCGCCGCGGTGTTGGCGATGAGCCCGGCGCTCGCCCGGGCCTGTCGGCGCTCCAGGCGGTCGGCCGTCCAGCCGTCGAGGCGGTTGCGCAGGCTGCCGGCCGGGTCGCGGGTGAAGGCGGCCGGCGTGGAGCTGCGGGTCACCAGCGGCAGATCCCGTCGGCCGGCGAGCAAAGCGGCCGGCGCGTACCAATTGGTCGCTTCGACCACGGCGAAGGGCGCCCGGCGATGCGCGTCGAGTACGGCACGCCGGAAGGCGAGCGGGGCGGCGAGATGGCCGGCGGAGCCCCAGAGGCGCAGGCGCGCCAGGGCGCTTCCCGGCGCCCGGGCGAGGCCCGCCACCGCGACGCCGCCGATCCGCTTGTGTCCGGACCGGTCGAGGGTGAACACCGTCACCGCCGCGCCCGCCTCCGCGAGGCTCTCGGCGATCTCTCGGGCCGCGGTGGAAAGCCCGCTCGGCGATGGTGGGTAGTCCCAGGCCAGGAGGGCGGTGCGCATCAGGCGGCGAGCAGGCGATGATAGAGGGCTAGGTAGTCCCGGGCCATGCGTTCGGCGGTGAAGCGCGCCTCGAACCGGCGGCGGATCCCGGCGCGGTCGAGTTGCTCGATCCGGGCCAGCGCCGCGACCGCCTCGGCTTCGGTGGAGACAATGAAGCCCGTCACCCCGTCCTCGACGATCTCGGGGACCGAGCCGCGGTCCCAGGCGACCACCGGGGTGCCGCAGGCCATCGCCTCGATCATCACGAGGCCGAAGGGCTCGGGCCAGTCGATCGGGAACAGGAGCGCCCGGGCGCCCCCCAGGAGCTCGCCCTTCCGGGCATCGTCGACCGGTCCGAGATAGGTCGCGTTGGAGCCGAGGAGCGGACGCACCCGGGCATCGAAATAATCCGGGTTGCCGACATCGATCGTGCCGCCGAGCCGGATCGGCAGGCCGGCAGCGCGGGCGACGCGGATCGCCACGTCGGGCCGCTTCTGGTCGGTCATGCGGCCCACGAACGCGACATGGTCGTCCGGCGTGGCGCGCAAGGCGTAGCGCGCCCGGTCGATGCCGTGATGCACGATGCCGGCCCGGTTGGACTCCGGGATGCCGGCCACCTGCGCGGCCGAGATCGCCGCCACCGGCAGGTCCGGGAAACCCTGAAAGAACAAAGCCCGGTCGAGTTCGTCGACCCGCCAGTGGATGGTGGTCAGGCTGTGCCGGCGGCGCTCACCCAGGAGTGCCGCATGCGCGAATTCGCCGTGGCAATGAACGATGTCGAACGCGTCGAGCCGGCGGCGCAGGGCCTCCAGCTGCAGGGCGTCCAGGGCAGCCGCCACCCCGGGTGCGACGCGCCCGTATTGCCGTTCCAAGCCCGCGAGGCTCGGGTAATCGCCGACACGCGGCAAGTCTGTCGCACTGTCCGAAGAAGCAAACAATGTTAGTTCTACGCCCAAGCTTCGCAGCGCCGTGCTGAGATCATGCACAACCCGCTCGGTGCCGCCGTGATGGGCTGGGGGAACAGGAAATATGTTCGGTGCGACCTGGGCGACGCGAAGCACGGCAACCTCTTTACATATGTTAAGCCGAAGCGCGGCAATCGCTTTACATAAGTTAAGTGTCCAGGGCCGCTCGAGAGCCGCAGCGTACGCCTGATGTTTGTCCTGCACATCGCCCTGCAGGGCTGCCTGCGCGGCGACGGCGTCGTCTACGGACTGACCGCCGACACCGGCGGCCATATCCGCTATCTGCTCGATCTGGTTTCGGCCTCGGTGCAGGACCGCGATCTCACGCGGATCGTGGTGGCGACCCGCCTGTTTCGTGGCTCCCTCGGCGCCGCCTACGCCGTGCCCGAGGAGCCGATCGCCGACAAGGTCACGCTCGTGCGGCTCCCGAGCGCGTCCCCAGACTATCGCGCCAAGGAGGCGATGCACGCCGAGGTTGCGTCCTTCGCCGAGAATCTCATCCGCTGGATCACCGCCCAGGACCGGCCGCCGGATCTCATTCACGCGCATTATGCGGACGCAGCGACGGTGGCGGCCCTGGTGGAGGATCGCCTTGGCATCCCCTTCGTGTTCACGGCCCATTCCCTCGGACGCGTGAAGGCGACGATGCTGGGCGCGGTCCCTGTACAGCCCGATCTCGCGCGCCGAATCGCCGCCGAGGAAGAGGCGTTGGCGCGGGCTCAGCTCGTGATCGCCTCCTCGCGGGACGAGGCCGAGGTGCAGTACGCCGGCTATGCGGCCTACGATCCCGGGCGCGTCCGCGTCTTGCCTCCGGGCAGCGACCTCGCCCGCTTCGCCGCGGCCAAGCCGCATCCCCGGGTCGACGCCGCGATCGACCGCTTCCTGAACGATCCGGACAAGCCGGCGATTCTGGCGCTCGCCCGGCCTGTGGCGCGCAAGAATCTCGCGGCGCTGGTGCGCGCCTACGGCGAAAGTCGTGCGCTCCAGGCCCGCGCCAATCTCGTAATCGTCGCCGGGACCCGCGACGACATCGACACTCTCGACGGCGACATGGCCGCGACCATGCGCGACCTCCTTGTCCTGATCGATCGCTACGACCTCTACGGGCGCGTCGCCTACCCGAAGACGCACCGTCCGGAGGACGTGCCGGCGATCTACGCCCATGCCCGGGTCCGGGGCGGCCTGTTCGTCAACCCGGCCCTCAACGAGCCCTTCGGCCTGACGCTGCTGGAGGCTTCGGCCGCCGGCCTGCCGCTGGTCGCCACCGACAGCGGCGGCCCCAACGACATCGTCGAGACCTGCGGCAACGGGCTCTTGGTCGATCCCCGGGCCCACGGGGCGATCGCGCAAGCGTGCCTGCGGATCCTGGGCGATCCGGCCCTTTACGCACGCTGCGTGGCTGGCGGCGCCCGGGCGGCTGCGGCTTACGACTGGGACCGGCACGCCGCCCGCTATCACGTCCTGCTGCGCGCGCTGCTGGCCGCGGAGTCGTCCAACCAGACACCCCGGCAACTGCTCGTCTGCGACATCGACAACACGCTGGTCGGCTGCGATGCGGCGATGGGGATCTTCCGCCGCTGGCGCAGCCGCCAGGCGGGGCTTGCCTTCGGCGTCGCAACCGGCCGGTCCTTCCACAGCGCGATGGCCGTGCTGGAGCAGCAGGTCAGCCCCCGGCCGCAGGTGATGATCACCTCGGTGGGGTCCGAAATCTACCACCTCGACGCCAACGGCGTGACCTACACGGCGGACGCCGCATGGCGCCGGAGCATCGAGCCCGCCTGGGATCGGCCCGCCGTGCAGGCGGCGCTCGACGGGCTCGACGGGCTGAGCCCCCAGGGTCCTCTGGAGCAGCGGGCCCTGAAGCTGAGCTATTTTGGTGATGCCGTGGCCGAACGGCGCGTCCGCGCGCGCCTAGCAGAGACTGGTATCGCCGCGCGCGTGATCCACAGTCATGGACGGTATCTCGATGTCCTGCCGGAGGCCGCGTCGAAGGGGACTGCCGTCGACCACGTCCGAGCCCTGTACGACCTGCCGGAGCACGCCGTGTTCGTGGCTGGCGATTCCGGCAACGACATCGAGATGCTGGGCGCTCGGGTGCAGGCGATCATCGTGGCGAACTATTCCGACGACCTCGCAAGCCATGCCGCCCTGAAGCACTCCTACGTGTCCCGCCGGACCCACGCGCGGGGCATCATCGAAGGGGTCTCGCACTTCCGCCGGATGCTTGCCGATGTCGGCTGAGCACGGGGTGGAGCCGGCTCCCAGCGTCCTGACCCTGGTCCGCGGCCGGACCGACCGCCTGCGCAACCTGATGCAGGGTCTCGCCCGCCAGACGCTGGCCCCGCGGGAACTGGTCATCGCCTGGATGCAGCCGGATCCGGAGCCGGAGCTGCCCGATCTGGGCTGCCCGGTCCGGCACCTCCACGTGCCGGGCGAGCCGATGCCGCTCGCCGCCGCCCGCAACCGGGCCGCCGAGGCGGCCACGGCGGATCTCCTGCTTTTCCTCGACGTGGATTGCATCCCCTCGCCCGGTCTGGTTGCGGCCTATGCGGGGGCGGCCCGGACGACGCGGGGACTGTTCCTCGGCGAAGTCCTCTACCTGCCGCCCGGGGCGCTCGAACACGATCCCGATCCCGCGGTGCTCGACCGCCTGGGCCGGCCTCATCCGGCCCGGCCCGCCCTGCCCGAAACCGGTCTGCGGCCGGAACCCGATGCCGGCCAGCTCTGGGGCCTGTCCTTCGCCCTGCCGTCCGCCTCCTGGCGCGCCGTCGGCGGCATGGACGAGGCCTTCGTGGGCTACGGCGGTGAGGAGACGGACCTCGCCGCCCGGCTCGCCGCCTCCGGGCTGCCAACCTTCTGGGTCGCGGGCGCCCGCGCCTATCACCAGCACCATCCGGTCCACGTGCCGCCCCTCCAGCACTTCGCGCCGATCCTCGCGAACGCGGCGCGGTTCCGGGCGCGGCACGGGCGCTGGTGCATGACCTACTGGCTTAGTCAGTTCCGCGAGGCCGGGCTGATCGACTGGGACGCCGACGCCCCTGCGATCCGCCTGATCCGCCTGCCGACCGGACCCGAGATCGCCGCCGCCCTGAGGCCCGACGCCCTGTATTCCTGAGATCGAGCCAAAACCCACCGCCATGAAGAAGCCGATCGCGTTCTTCGTTCATCACCAAGGCCGCGGCCATGCCAACCGCACGATGGCGGTGGCCGCCGAGTTTGCCCGAGACCGCACCGTCTCGGTGCTGACCGCCGATCCGCGCCTGTTCGACGGCTTCGGCCGCGACATCGAGATCGTGGCGCTGCCCAACATGATCGGCGCCGCCGTGCCGACGGCGCGCCTATACGCCGAGCCGACGCCCCAGGTGATGCACTGCGTCCCCCTGGGTCTCGACGCGATGCGCCGGACCATGCGGGCTATTCTCGACCATCTCGACGAGCGCGGAATCGGCCTGTTCGTGGTCGATGTCTCGGCGGAGATCGCGCTGCTCGCGCGCATTGCCAGCGTGCCGGCAGTGCAGATCCGCATGCACGGCGACCGCTCCGATATCGGCCATGTCGGCGCCTACGAGGCCTGTGTGGGGATGCTCGCCCCCTTCGACGAGCGCCTGGAGCAGGACGAGTACCCGGCCAGCTTACGCGCCAAGACCTTCTACAGCGGCGGCCTGTGCACCAGCGTCGACCGGGTGCCGGAGCGCGCGGATGCCCGCGCCAAGCTCGGCCTCGACCCTCAGCGGGAGATCGTCGTGGCGGTGACCGGCGGCGGCGGCAGCGGCACGCCCTACGCGCCGCTCACGGTCGCGGCCCGCGCCGAACCCGACGCCCTGTGGCTCACCCTCGGGCCGACCCATCGCGAGGGCCACGAGACCGATTTCTCCAATCTGCGCGAACTTGGCTGGGTGCCGTCGGTGACGAACTACCTCGCCGCCGCCGACATCGTGATCGCCTCGGCGGGCGACAACACGGTCCATGAGGTCGCCCGGGTCGGCGGGCGCCTGATCGTCATGCCGGAATGGCGCTACTTCGCCGAGCAGACCCGCAAGGCCGAGGCCCTGGTCCGCCTCAGCGCCGCCGTGCAAGCCCCCATCTGGCCCGGCGATCTTCAGGGCTGGCGCGACCTCCTCGCCCGCGCCCGCGCCCTCGACGTCACCGCCCTGCGCGGCCTCTATGCGCCCGATGCCGCCGCCCGCGCCGCCGGCTGGCTCGAAGGGCTGACCGACACGCTCTGGGACCTTGGACCCGCCGAGGTCGAACCCACCCCGCTTCAGGACATTGCGGCCGAATGAACGCCGCCCTCTCCCCGCGTCGACCGGAGCCCGCCCCCCGCATGTTCACCGTTTCCGTCGTGACCCTCGCGAAGGGCCGGCCGGCCCATCTGCGCAACATGCTCCTCGGCCTGGAGCGGCAGACGCAAGCGCCCGCCGAGTTCATCGTCGCGGTGATGCAGGACACGCCCTACGACCTGCCCGCGGTCGGCTTCCCCGTGCGCCAGATCCTCGTGCCGGGCAGCGAGCTGCCGCTGGCGGCCGCGCGCAACGGCGGCGTGGTAGCGGCGTCCGGCGATGCCGTGGTCTTCCTCGACGTCGATTGCATCCCCGCGCCCGAACTCGTCGCCGATTACGCGCGGGGGCTCTCCGAGCTCGACGGGCTGCTGATGGGCGAGGTGCTGCACCTGCCCGAGCGCGCCACGACGGACGCCTGGGACTACGTCGGGCTCGACGTCGTGGCGGAGAAGCATTCCGACCGCCGCGGCCCGCCGGCTTCCGGCATCGAGATCTGCCACGATTACCGCTGCTTCTGGTCGCTCAACTTCGCGATCCGGCGCGCGACCTTCCTGGCGACCGGCGGCTTCGACGAGCGCTACACCGGCTACGGCGGCGAGGACACCGACTTCGGCAAGATCCTCGACCAAGGCGGCATCCCGATCGCCTGGATGAAGGGCGCGCGCGCCTATCACCAGTACCATCCGCACCACATGCCGCCGGTCCATCACCTCGAGAGCGTGGTGCGCAACGCCGAGCTGTTCGAGGCCAAGTGGGGCTACCGCACCATGGGCCACTGGCTGTACGCCTTCAAGGTGATGGGCCTGATCGACGACACGCCCGACCGGCCGATCCGCATCCTGCGCCGGCCCGACGCCTCCGATCTCGCGCTGACCGGCCAGCAGGGCCACCAGCCCTACACCAACTCGGCCTCGGTGATCCGCGCCATCGAGGCGAGGCAGGACGCCGAGACCCGGGCGGATGCGCCCGCGCCGGTGACGGCGTGAGGATCGCGCTCCTTGCCCATCTGCGCCACCCGATCGCCCCGCCCTTCGCGGGCGGCCTCGAAGCCTACACATGGAACCTTGCGCACGGCCTAACCGCCCGCGGGCATGAGGTTCAGCTGTTCGCCTCCGGCGACAGCGACGCGTGCTTCGCCCTGGATCCTGTGATCCCGGTCCATCATGAGCGGAGCTACAGCGGTCTCGAGCACCGGGGCGATGTTGGGCTGAAGAGCCATCTCGACGCTGGCTACGCTGCCGCCTGCGACCGGATCGCCGCCGGAGGCTTCGACGTGCTTCACAACAACAGCCTGAGCCGATTGCCCCTGGAAAAACGGCGCACTGCCGCGACGCCGACCGTCACGTCGCTGCACGTGCCGCCCTACGATGCGCTGCGCTGGTTCGTGCAGGCGAGCCCCGCCCCCGGACACCGGATCACCACGACGTCCCGGGCGCAGCTAGATGCGTGGTGGCCGGACGGGGCGCCGCCGGAGGCGTCGGTGCTCCACAACGGCATCGATCCCGCCGCCTGGCCCTACCAGCCGCGCGGCGACGGCAGCGCGGTCTGGTGCGCGCGCCTCGCATCGGTCAAAGGCGCGCATCACGCGATCGCGGCGGCGCGTCGGGCTGGGCTACCGCTGACCCTGTTCGGGCCGATCGAGGAGCCCGAATATTGGGAGGGTCAGGTCGTGCCGCTGCTCGGAGGATCGATCCGCTACGGTGGTCAACTCAACGGCGCGGATCTGGCTGTGGAGGTCGGCCGCGCCTCCGTGTTCCTGGCCACCCCGTGCTGGGACGAGCCGTTCGGGCTGGCGGCGATCGAGGCGATGGCCTGCGGCCTGCCGGTCGCCGGCTTCGCCCGGGGCGCCGTCCCGGAGGTCGTCGGCGATGCCGGATCCCTCGCTGCACCGGGGGACGAGGAGAGTCTTACCCGCGCCATCGGCGCGGCGCTCGCGATCCCGCGGCCGGTCCCGCGCGGGCGTGTCCTGCGCCTGTTCACCCACGCATGCTGGCTCGACCGATGCGAGGCGCTCTATGCGCAGGCCCGCGCCGTTTCGTGACCCACCGCTCCTCCCGAGGGTCTGCCCGTCCTGCGCCCCTCCAACACCCTGAAATCAAGAGTGACATGACCCGTCAGGACCTGATCGCCGCCCTTTGGCACGGCCGCGACCCCTTCGCGGATCCCCCGGCGGACCTACGCGACGGCGACCTGCAAGGCTGGCGCGGCATCCACCCCTACCTCGTGGAGGCGGTGATCGAGTTCCGGCCCCGCGTGGTCGTCGAAATCGGGACTTGGAAGGGAGCCAGCACCCTGTTTCTCGCGCGATCCATGGCCGAGCACACTGTCGCCGGCACCGTGATCGCGGTCGATACGTGGCTCGGAGCCGTCGATCATTGGGCGGACGAGGCGCTTTTCGCGGAACTTGCCACCGAGCATGGCTATCCGAGCCTCTACCGAACCTTCCTGGCCTATGTGGTGCGCGAAGGCATGACGGACCGCATCGTGCCGTTACCGCTCGACTCGGTGAATGCCGCGGAACTCCTGCGTCTGCGCGGCGTGACCGCCGACGTCATTCATCTCGATGCCGGGCACGAGGAGGCGTCCGTCGCGGCGGACCTGCGCGCTTGGTGGCCGGTCCTGCGACCTGGAGGCCTCCTGATCGCCGACGATTACGACCGCCTGGGCGGCCGCTTCCCGGGTGTGACCAGGGCGGTCGATGCGTTCTGCGCCGAGGCCAGAGCGCGGGGACCGTGGTCACTGCGGGGAAAGTGCAAGTTCACCAAGCCGGTTTAGGGCCAATCCAGTGCTTCGCTTGCAGGCCGCTGATTCCGTCTACGGTAGGCTACCCTGGACTTGGCGGCAGAGAAATCAGTCCAGAGGTGATGTCTGCTTTCGGAATGACGGCGGTACGATCTCTTCGTATGTATTGGGCGCGAAGTCGAACGTCCGGTTTTGTGCACTGAGGTGATCTGGCGTGACGTAATCTGGCCGAAAGCAGCCGGCCTGCTTTGGCGAGGGACCACGGGAAATGCGGACAGTCTCCTATCGACCGATAGCTGTGTCAAAACTCAAGGGAATTACGAGCCCGTAGAAGAAATACCTCCGCGCCGTTGGTAAGCGTTTCCCATACTCGACGGCGCGTTCGGTGACGTGGAGGGCGCGGATATGGCCCCAGCGTCGTCTATGTGGGTCGTGGCTGCAGCTACCGCTTCCACTGCAGCAACTCCTGGGGCCGCTGCATTCCGAACGACTGAGCACCGACCTGCACGCCACGCGATATGATCAGTTCAGATCTGATTTCTCTCGCGGACCCCGTTGCTCGGCGGGCCCCTGATGGCGGAGGTCTCGATGACCCCCGCAGAAACCCACATTGTTGCCGCAGTGTTGCTCAAGCTTGGCCATAAGCGTTGCCGCGTTCTTTATGTGTTGCGTAACGGAGTCGCCACACCCAGGAGAGCCAATGCTGGTCAACCACGAGCGCCGCCTGCTGAACAAAGCCGCGCAGTCCACCGATGGGCGTATCTCCGTCAAACGTCAGCGGGACCGAGCATGGCCTGGAGATCACAGTCGGTTGCGTGGCCTCGAAAGCCGAGGCGATTTCGTGTGGGTCGGAGAGCAGGCGGGCCCTCATCTAGGTGGCACCTTCTCTCAACGTGGCAGATTACTGCAGCAGGCCTACAGCAGCTGGAAGTAATTGAAGGTCGAAGCGTCTGATGGCCTCGGTCAAAATCCGCATTTCCGACGACGGCACCTTCGCGGTTTACCGCAACGGGACCGCCGTCGCTTCGGGACTGACGCTCGACCAAGCTCAGCGTTGTGCAGCCGTGCTTGGTTGGCTCGCGTAGCAATCTTGGATTGTCGACCCCCCAGGATGCGCGAGCAGCTTTCCTGAGGAAATATCACGGTTTCGTGAGCGCGGGCATCCTAGGTTAGTGTTGTGCGCATCTCGCTGTTGGTAGCTCGGTAGGTCGGCATTAGCCGGCCGCCACGTCCGCCTGACGTAAGCCCCTCAGCGACAAGGGCGGACGTGGATGCATGGTTTTTGCTCTGTCTCAGCTTCGAGTCTCCTCTCGACCTCCACGCTCGCTCGCCTCTCTCAGCAGGCCGGTCGCGGGTAGGCGTGGATGTCTGCCTCGACAACTTGCCGACTGCCCGATTGCGGTACGATGTCAGCACAGAAAAACACCCTAGGAGCGGGTGCTCCCAGGGTGTAGCCGACCTCGCGGCCAGTTTGATCGGGCTGGGAACGCGAAGGTCAACCGGACGGCTGCTCTTCTGCGGCGAGGAGTGATGGAGAGGACCAACACCCCCTCGCCCCAGCACCGCGTCTCCCGGCATAGCCGCCGGGAGCAGCTCGACCGATCTCAGTAGGAGCCGAACTTGAAGTTCAGGCCGGCGCGGGCGATGCCGCCCTCGGTCCGGAAGCGCGAGATGTAGCCGATGCCCGGTCCCCCGACGGAGCCGACGAGCAGGTTGTGGCTGCCGAGATCGTAGCGCAGATACTCGGCCTTGAGCGTCACGGCGCTGGAGCGGAAGAAGTTCAGGAACGAGTCGGTCGGCAGCGCGTACTCGATGCCGCCGCCGTAGGCGTATCCGGTGTCGATCCGCGAACGGCTGCCGAAGTAGGTGAGCGGGGCACCGGTCTGGAACCCGGCGCGCTGAGTCACGTCGCCGTAGGCGAAGCCGCCGGTGCCGTACACGAAGACGCGGTCGAAGGCGTAGCCGACGCGTCCCCGCACGGTACCGAGGAAGCTCAGATCCGTCCGGTAGGTGTTGGTCAGGACGTTCGGGTTGAAGGCGGGACGGAAGATCGACTGCACGCCGGTGCGCTGCAGATCCATGTAGGCGGCATCCGCCTCGACGCCGACCACGATGCCGGAGCCGGGGGTGAACTGATAATTGTAGCCGACCTGGCCGCCGGCGGTGAAGCCGTCCTGCGGCAGGCGGACGGCCGGGCTGCGCAGCAGGTTGTTCACGTTGCTCTGGAGGGCGCCGATGCCCACGGTCCGGATCGTGTCCGCCTCGGTGTAGGCGTAGCCCGCATTGATGCCGAAATACGCGCCCGTCCAGGTGAAGACCGGGACCGGCGTGAACACCGGCGGCGGCGCGGCCCGGCGCGGCAGGTCGGCGGCCGACGCGGC
>NZ_JBKFBO010000060.1:0-43321 GCF_053346215.1 Methylobacterium sp. A49B | reverse complement strand
CCCCGCAGGCGGACGACACGTCGAGGATACGCCGATGACATTCCTTCGCTACGCACCCGACATCGAGACGCCCGCCCCGGACGAGCAGAAGTCCATCGACGGCATCATCCAGGGGATGACCCAGCAGTCGCAGGTGGTGGAGAAGCGTGAGCACCGCGCGGTACGCGCGAGCCATGCCAAGAGCTCGGCCTGCGTCGTCGGGGAGCTGGTCATTCCGGAGAACCTGCCCCCAGAACTCGCGCAAGGCCTGTTTGCCAGGCCGGGTACGCACAAGGTGGCGGTGCGCTTCGCGCAGGGGCCCGGGGAGATCCTGGGCGACCGGGTGTCGACCCACCGCGGCATGTCGATCAAGGTCTTCGGAGTGCCGGGTGAGAAGCTCCCCGGGCACGACGTCGACACTCAGGACTTCGTACTCGCCACCGGCACGACCTTCCCGTCGGGCACCGCGGCGGGCTTCCTGCGCGACGGCACAGTCATCGGGAAATCGACGGGCCTTCCGGAGGGCGTGAAGAGTGCCGTCGCGGCCACGGCGCGCAACCTCAACCGAGTGCTGCACGCCTTCGGCACCGAGAGCGCCATGGCCGATTTCCTTGGCCATCCCTACAGCCACCCGCTCGCCGATAGCTACTTCAGTCAGGCCCCGATGCGGTTCGGCGACTACGTCGCCAAGCTCGGGGCGGTCCCGGCTTCGTCTGCCCAACGGGACCTCGCCGAATGGCGCCTTGATCCGCACGGTGACGAGGACGGTTTCCGCCACGCGGCGGCGGCCTTCTTCCGCGACAACGCGGTGGTCTACGATCTAAAGGCGCAGCTCTGGGCCGATGCCGAGCGCCAGCCCATCGAGGATGCCTCGGTCGACTGGCCGGTCTCGATCAGCCCGTACCGTACGGTGGCGATGATCCGCCTGCCCCGGCAGGACGCCTATTCCCCCGAGCGTGTTCGCTACTTCGACGAGGTGATGACCTTCCGCCCCGCGCACAGCCTGGCGGCGCACCAGCCGCTGGGTTCGGTGATGCGAGCGCGTCTTCAGGTCTACCGGGCGCTGAGCGACTTCCGCCATCGGGAGAACGGCGTGACCGCCGAGAACACCGCCTCGCCGGAGAGCATCCCGGCCTGAGGCCGGCCCCTTGCCGTTCACGCACACAGGAGCCAACCATGACCCTTCAAGGAAAGACCATCGCCATCCTGATCGCCCCCCGGGGAACGGAGGAGCCGGAGTTCACAAAGCCCCGCGACGCGCTGCTCGCGGCCGGCGCGACGGTAACGGTGGTCGGGCTTGAGACGGGCGAGGCCGAGACAGTCAACAACGACCTCGACCCGGCTGGGAAGTATCCGGTTGACAAGGTCATCAACGGCGTATCCGCCTCAGACTTCGACGGTCTCGTCATCCCCGGCGGCAGCGTGGGGGCCGACAAGCTCCGGGGCAGCGAGGCCGTTGTCGGCTTCGTCCGGGACTTCTTCCAGCAAGCCAAGCCAGTTGGCGTCATCTGCCACGGGCCCTGGACGTTGGTGGAGGCCGACGTCGTGAAGGGGCGCAAGCTGACGTCGTTCCCGACCGTGAAGACCGACATCCGCAACGCGGGCGGGGAATGGGTCGACGCGGAGGTGGTGGTCGACAAGGGCCTCGTCACCAGCCGCAACCCGAAGGACCTGCCGGCGTTCTGCGCCAAGATCGTCGAGGAGTTTGCGGAAGGGCGTCATCCGGACCAGGCCCGCAGCGCCTGAAGCCGTCTCAAGTCGGCTTCGGCATAGGCGAGCCCCGGCGCTCAAAGCCGGTCGACCGAACACCGCTTTCCCAAGGAGACAGCCATGGATCTCGGCATCAAGGGACGGGTCGCCGTCGTGACGGGCGGCAAGTCGGGTATGGGTCGCTCGACCGCCGAGCATCTGCTGCGCGAGGGCGTCCACGTCGTCCTGACCGATAAGGAAGGCCCCGAGCTGCAGGCCACCGCCGCGGAGTTGTCGGCGCTGGGTCAAGTCCGCGCCGTCGAAGCCGACCTCAGCGGGGCCAAGGGGATCGAAGTGCTCGCCGCCTTCGCCAACATGGCCTTCGACGACAAGCCCACCATCCTCGTCTGCGCCGCCGGCATCACGGGTGCGTCGGGCGACTTCCTCGACCTCACGGATGAGGACTGGATCGAGGCGTTGCAGACCGACCTCATGGCCGGCGTGCGCGCGACCCGGGCCTTCATCCCACATATGCGCAAGGCGGGCTGGGGCCGCGTCGTGTTGTTCTCCTCGGAGGACGCCGTGCAGCCCTACATCGAGGAACTTCCCTATGCGGCCGCGAAGGCCGGCGTCCTGAACCTCGCGAAGGGACTGTCGAAGGCCTACGGCCCGGACGGCGTGCTCGTGAACGCGGTCGGCCCGGCCTTCATCGCCACGCCGATGACCGACGCGCAGATGGAGAAGAAATCGAAGGAGAAGGGCATCTCCTTCGACGAGGCGATCAAGCTAACGCTTGACGAGGAGCGTCCCGGCATCGTCGCCAAGCGCCGCGGCCGGGCCGAGGAAGTCGCAGCCGCGGTTACGTTCCTGTGCTCGGAACACGCCAGCTTCATCACCGGTGAGTTCCTCAGGGTCGACGGCGGCTCCGTTTTAACTATGGGGGCCTAAGGCTTCGTTGCGGACCAGCAGCCTTCCAGTGCTGATGCACGCACCGGACGGCTGCTTTATGGAGCTCTGCTTTCTCGCAGTAATGACTGGGTTGGGTCGATAGGAGGCCGTCTGCTTTTGCGGCGCCTCTTCTCGGAAGCGGACCGGCGGCTTTCGGCCAGACCCGGTCGTTTTGGGCCAATTAAATCGCCGGTAAGCAGACTTTCCGGACGCCGGGATGGGTCGGGAGCGGCCCTGATCCGCCCCCAATGAAGTGGTCCGCCCTGAGGTATAGCTTTCGGGCCAGGACGGGGACGGACAGATGGGAACGAAGCGGCACAAGCCGGAGGATGTCGTCGCCAAGCTGCGGCAGGTGGATGTGCTGGTCTCGCAGGGCCAGAGCGTCGGGGACGCGATCCGCACGATCGGCGTGACGGAGGTCACCTACTACCGCTGGCGCAAGGAGTACGGCGGCCTGAAGAGCGACCAGGTCCGGCGCATGAAGGACCTGGAGACCGAGAACCAGCGGCTTCGGAAGGCGATCGCGGATCTCACGCTCGACAAGCTGATCCTGCAGGAGGCTGCCCGGGGAAACTGACCAGCCCCGCGCGCCGACGCGCCTGCATTGAGCATGTCATGGACGTCCTGGACGTCTCCGAGCGCCGCGCGTGCCGTGCGCTTGGCCAGCATCGCTCGACGCAGCGCAAGGTGCCGCGGGGCAGAGATGACGAGGCGGCGCTGACGGCCGATCTCGTGGAACTGGCGCGCCGGTACGGGCGCTACGGCTACCGGAAGATCGGCGCGCTGCTGAAGGCGGCCGGCTGGTTGGTCAACGACAAGCGGGTCGAGCGGATCTGGCGGCGCGAAGGGCTCAAGGTGCCCAGCCGGCAGCAGAAGAAGGGCCGGCTGTGGGACGGGGAGAGTTCCTGCATCCGGCTCAAACCGGAGCGGCGCGACCACGTCTGGGCCTACGACTTCGTTGAGGCGCGCACCCATGACGGGCGCAAGTTCCGGATGCTCAACGTCGTCGACGAGTTCACCCGCGAATGTCTGGCGATCCGCGTTGCGCGCAAGCTGAAGGGAGCTGACGTGATCGACGTGCTCTCGGACCTGTTTATCCTGCGCGGCGTGCCCGAGCACGTTCGCTCCGACAACGGGCCCGAGTTCATTGCCAAGTCGGTGCAGTCCTGGATTGCGGCGATTGGCGCGAAGGCCGCCTACATCGCGCCGGGCTCACCGTGGGAGAACGGCTTTGTCGAAAGCTTCAACGCGCGATTGCGGGATGAACTCCTGAACGGCGAGATTTTCTACACCCTGAAGGAGGCGCAAATCATCATCGAAAGCTGGCGTCGGCACTACAACACGATCCGCCCGCACGGTGCGCTTGGCTACAAGCCACCAGCGCCGGAAGTGTTCGTGCCAGCCATGACCGCTTGGCCGACTGCGCTCGCCCGACCGGCTCCGTCGGCCAAGCTACCCGTAGAGCAGAGGCCGACCCTGCACTAACTTTGAACTCGGACCACCGCATAGGGGCAGGTCAACGCCGCGCGCCAACCTGCTGATGAGGACTGAGGCGCTGATCTCTCTGCTCACCGTAGCGCACGTTGCCGTCCGTGTGGTCGACATCCTCGCGCAATCCGGTCCGGGCTTCGAGGCAGCTTGACGACCCAGCCGCCGGAAACGTCAGGTGCGTCACGGAGTTGGCCATTGCGCAGGGCGGAGATGCTTCTGCGCATGAATATCTGGCAGCTCGTCGCACATGATCACGCCTTTCGCGCGCATCTCACCTCGGAGATCTGGTACGCGACCGATGCCTTGCCGAACCGGGTCGCGGCAACCTACCGGCGCGGCGACCCGCTCGCTAAGCGGCGCGAGATGATGGAGCAATGGGCCGCGTTTTGTGAAGTGCAGTCAAAGGCACCAAGCGATAGCATCGGCGGACTGTCGGCTGATGGAGCAGGTAGCCGATAGTAAAGGGCATCTGATGCGCGTTGAAGAGGCCGTCGAGGTTCTGACGAGCGACCGACCGAGCCGCTACCTGTTCGAGCGCGAGTTCGCGGTAGCCGCCTTCTCCGGATGGCTGAACTCCCCCGATGATCCGCAAGGTGTGACGACCACCGTTTTCGCCGCCTTATGCGGCGCGGTCCTCCAGGCGCGTGAACACGGCATCAATCCGCCGGTCGAGTGGCTAACTGAGGTGTACGACGGGCGAGCATACATGCAATTGCTAGAGAACGTCATTGCCATTCCAATGTTTTGGTTGATTGAAGAGCATTCATCCTACAATAATTGCAATTACACCGCGGATGTGGTTCGTTTTCTGCTCACATTTAGACCTAAGAGTGAGGACAAGCGAAAACGCGCTAGTTTGGGCAAGGCTTGGGAGTTCATTAACAAGCACGGCGGATTTGTCAGGGGCAACTTTGGGCGCGGTAAGAGGGACTGGTGCAGCATCTCCAGTCATCAGGTGCTTTGGCGGCGCTACAAGCGATCCGCCCCCCTCCAATGCGCGCGGTTCCACGGTGCGAAATTCGATTGGTATCTCGATCCGCGCCAACCGGACTTCTTCCAACGGCTGAGTGCGACGGCGGCCCGCAAACAGGAACTCAAGATGTTCTTCAGTGCCGCACTCCATTTCCAGCTTGAGCTGAAGGCGATAATCGATAGGCGTTCGATGGCCGCAAACGACTTTTTCCCCTTTCCGGACATGCTAACGCCGCTCGACGTTCGCCTCCCCGCGATGACGGCAACCGCTTACGGCAAAATGGCTGCTTACCGTCGCAGCACCAATCTGAGCGAGCCCGTTTGGGACTGATACTGTAGCAGTGACAATAGCTTGCAATGTCCTACGCGGTTATGGCGTGTGACATGTCGTACCTGTGTTAAATCGACCGTTGATGCCGAAGCGTCTAATTAAGTCTTGTCGAAACAAAGACAGGACTTCAGTGATGATAAATCAAGCACAAAATGTGGCGCCGATAGGTTGCCCCGATTTGCCGGCATCGGGATTTGTTAGATTATCCCAGATCACTGGGCTGAGCGGCCCAATACCGGTTAGCCGCTCAACTCTGTATGCTTGGATCCAGGCTGGCCTGTTCCCATCACCTGTTCACTTGGGACCAGGCCGTATCGCCGGCTTCCGTGTAGAGGACGGGGGGGGCCTTTATTGAGCGTCCTAGTGTGGTGCCAATACCCACCGACGGACCGCCCAACAAATCAGTTTAGTGCCTCTGTCCAACGACGGTTGACGCTTCATCAACATGTCGCTGGCCCTCGCACTCGAATACAGATTTTCTGTTTTAGAAAGGGCCACCCAGTGTCAATGGGCCATAAAACGAGTTGTAGGCTACATGCTTGGATCAGAGTTTACGATAAAGATCGAATCCAAGGGCTTGAGCAGTGCAGGGGCGATCTGGAGGCTGATAGGATTTCGCGTCGAGAGTCAAAGTGTGAAGCAATCGCTTTATTGGCTGAGTTCATCCGTGACGTCAACAACACCGCCGGCCTCCGCGGTAAGCTGCTAGCACACGAGTTTTTTCACGACGATGCTCGAGGACCTCGGAAAACAAGTACCGCAGCGGCCAGGCTTATCTTTGATGTTGCAGCTACGAGTGGCGCTGATTATGAGTTAGTCCGGTCGTATGGCGATGTCGCTGATTACTTCGCAGGCGGTGATATGCAGCCACAAGAAGTCGCTGACAAATTGAAGCAACTGGGAATAGCTGAGTTCTGGCGTCGGATAAAGGCGGCTGAGAAAGAGGAACACGACGATAAGGCTCGTGAGAAGCTAACCGCTGAGGATGACATCCGGCAAGACCCCATCTTTGGAGATGAACTCACTGAAACAGCGGAACGGAATCCCCGCCCTGCTCCGAAGTCGGCTGCGCCCGACCGTGCGGCAGTGATGAGGAGGGCGATAGAAACACCGGCCCAACCTAAGCGAAAGAGGCCAAAGTACGATCCTAACACAATGCTGATGGTTGAGGATCCCAATAATCTGCTTGAGCGAATCTTAAAGACAGAAAACTATGGTGTAATCGCCTTGCGACTGCGGCGTCAAGATAAAAAGGAATACGATTGGAAGTGCTTCTTGATCGAAGAAATTCTCGACCGGCTGTAGCGAACACGTTGCGACGCCGGTGGCAATGGCCGGCGTCGCAATTCGGTTAGAGAACCATTCGGACGGGGAAGGTGCTGCTCGAGCTTATCTCTGACCTGCTGCGGGGGAAGACGAACACGCCGTCCTCGCCGATCAGGCCCCGCAGCATCGACTTCAGGGCGTAATCTACAACGTCGTCGAACTGTGCGTGATCAGCTTGGCATGCGAGCGCAGCAGGGGCAAATCCGGTCGGACGTATAGGTCCTGACGTCCCCTAAAATGCTTATCAACAGGCTCCGCTAGACGCGAATGCTGGGGCGGGGGCTGAAAGCTGAGGGTATGTAGGTGGCGCCCAGCGTTGATCGTGACGTCATCCAAGCTCTGCTTCGCATGCTTAAAGACGGGGAGGTCGGGGCTGCAGATCCACACGGGGAGGCGGCCGAAGCTCGACGGCGCCATCGGATTTCGACGCACGCGGGTGACGAATCGGCCGTAGACCCGCTCCGCCTCACGTTCCATCTGGCGCGCGACCGCCGTAGGCGAGCCCCGGGTAGCGTCCTTGGACGAGGTGTAATTTCCGGGCCCGTTTGGGTGGGGATTGGGGTGGCCATCGGGGTCGGCGGCTAAGGTGGAGTTTGCGGACTGCAACCCGAGCCGAGAGAACCCCGATGACCGACGACAGAGTGGCACTGATCGAGGCGCTGCAGAAGGCCGATGACGGCAACTTCCTGCGCTCGATCGCCGAGACGGTCCTGCAGATCCTGATGGAGGCTGACGTGGACGGGCTGATCGGGGCCGGACGCTACGAGCGGTCGGGCGAGCGCAGCACCTACCGCAACGGCCATCGCGAGCGCAGCCTCGACACCCGGCTGGGCTCGCTCAACCTGAAGATCCCTAAGCTGCGGGCCGGCAGCTACTTCCCCGGCTTCCTGGAGCCGCGCAAGACGGTCGAGAAGGCGCTGGTGGCGGTGATCCAGGAGGCGTGGATCGCCGGCGTCTCGACCCGGCGCGTGGACGATCTCGTGCAGGCGATGGGCTTGTCGGGCATTTCGAAGTCGTCGGTGTCGAAGCTGTGCAAGGACATCGACGAGCGCGTGAACGCCTTCCTGATGCGCCCGCTGTCTGGCGCGTGGCCGTATCTGTGGCTCGATGCCACCTACCTGAAGGTGCGCGAGGGCGGCCGGATCGTCTCGGTGGCCGCCATAGTGGCGGTGGCGGTGGACACGGAGGGCCGGCGCGAGATCGTCGGCCTGCATATCGGCCCGTCCGAGGCGGAAGTGTTCTGGACCGATTTCCTGCGCAGCCTGGTCAAGCGCGGGCTCTCGGGCGTGCAGCTCGTGGTCTCCGACGCCCACGAAGGCCTGAAGGCCGCCATCCGCCGCGTGCTGAAGGCGACATGGCAAAGGTGCCGCGTTCATTGGACCCGGAACGCGCTGGCCTACGTGCCGCGGGCGCAGCAGACCATGGTGGCGGCCGGCCTGCGCCACGCCTTCCAGCAGCCGGATCAGGTCGCAGCCCGCGCTGCGCTCCAGCATCTGGCCGAGCAACTCCACAATCGCTGGCCGAAGCTGAAGGGCTTCATCGAAGGCACGAGTGAGGATGTGCTCGCTTACCTCACCTTCCCGAATCAGCATCGAACGAAATTACATTCGACGAACCCGCTTGAACGCCTCAACAAGGAGATCAAGCGGCGCGCCGATGTCGTTGGTATCTTCCCGAATACGGACTCGATCCAGCGGCTGATCGGTGCGGTGCTGTTGGAGGCTAACGACGAGTGGCAGCTCCAGCATCGCTATATGCAGGTCAAGGGCATGGCCGGCCTCGCCCCGACGCCGAGCGACGAGACCATCACCCTTCCATCGCAGGCCGCCTGACCGATGGCCGCTCCAATTCCATCCCGAAAGTCCACCTCATTGACGGACGCGACCGAGCCCCGCAACTGGCGGAACATCAGGGTCAACAGGTACGGCGTCCAGCCATCTTCCTGTAACCGCATGGCCCAATCTCCGTAGGCGTCGGCGATCTGGCGGGCGCTGGCGGTGCTGCTCATGGGGTTTATGGTCTCCAGGGGTGCTCAGGGGCTTTGGCTTCTCTGAGCGTGTTGGTTCAGGTCGTCAGGCGGCGTGCGGCGGGCCGCACCGGCACTGTTGGCGAGGACGTCGACTAGGCCAAGTTCGCCCTCCAGGGCATCGAGGGCGGCCCGCGCCGCGACCGGATCGCTGAGGTCAGCGGCGTATCCGGCGACGTCACCGAGCAACTCGCGGGCCCGGTCGAGGTTGGCTTGTGTCGGGAGACGATCCCGACCTTCGCCCCCTCATCAAGGAAGGCGCGGGCGCAGGCCAGCCCGATCCCCTTTGAGCCGCTGGTAATGAGAACGACCTTGCCGTCGAGGCCCAGGTCCATCGCCCCCTCCCCTGCCGCCGCGTCTCCCCCTCACCTCGCGCCGGTGCCCGCCTCGGCAAGTGCGTCGTGCCTGCCGGCGCCTTGGGTCTGGGATCGGTCTGCCGGACGGCGCGAGGCGGGACATGAGCAGTTCGGGGCTGCTGAGCTCCTGCTCCTTTGGATCCATCACTAGAGCCAACGCGGTCTAACTCGCACCCCACCCCTCCTCGCTCCGTCACGTAAAGGTACCGGCACGGCGGCGGGCGTCGTGCGCTACGGAGCCAAGCCGATGAACGACAAGACCCTCGTTGATTTCGATGACATACCCGACTGGGCTTGGGAGATCGCCGAGCAATACGACCTCATCCCACGTAGCGACTCGCCATATACGGGTGCGATAGCGCTGGTGATGGATGCGGCCTATGACCTGAGGAAACTGAGCGGTCGAGTCCGCCGCGAGGCTCGTCTTACGAACGAGATGGTACAGGAAGTCGCCACCTGTGCCGCCATGCTCACCGATGCTGCTAAGCTCGCGTCGCTTATGCCCGAGCAATTGAGCACCAAGGAAGACGCCAAGGCTGACGATGGCACGCAGACTTCGGTCCGTGCCACGCGCAAATAGATCCGCATCGTGGCGGCCGCCCGCAGCTAAGTTGCGGGCGGCCGCCACACGGCCTCCCTCATAGGGAGCTGTTTCGGGGTTTTGTGGCAGTGTCTGGCCGAAAGCAGAATGACCGCTTCAGAGCCGCTGCGTGGGTAAACGGACAAACCTGCTTGAGCCGCTTCACTACCAGCCGACCGCGTAGGCAGCGGCGCGACGAGGATCGGCGCCGGCGCCGAACACGCCCGTCTCACCGTCAGCGTCGATGAGGCACACCCCGCCCGCGCGCCAGAGGTAGTCCGGCCACCACTGGATCGCGTGGCCCAGCCCTTCCAGCGCAGTGCCGGTCTCTTGCGGAAAGCGACCTTCCAGGCAGAGCCGACCGGGGTGAGCGATATTCGGCGCGAACGAGTCGGGGTGGCTGTAGGTGATGAAGCGCGGGCTCTCGATCGCCGTCTGGGGATCCATGCCAAACACTGTCATGTTGAGCAGGACTTGAAGCATACCTTGCACCTGACTGTCCCCGCCTGGGCTGCCGAACGGGATCACACGCCGGCCACGCTCGATCGCCAGCGCGGGGTTCGGAGTGAGCCGCGGCCGCTTGCCTGGCGCGATGCAAGCGGGATGGCGCGGGTCGGCCCGCGACTGCGAGCCGCGCGAGGACGGCGCCAATCCCGTCCCTGGAATGATCACCGTGTCGGTTGAGGGGTCGCTCGGGGTGATCGAGACTGCGTTGCCCCACCGGTCAAGCACGCAGGCGTAGGATGTATCGCGCGAAGGCCCGAGTGGTCCGTCGGAGGCCCAAACAGGGTGGAGGACCACGTCCGCCTGCCGCCCTGGGATGTGACCCGGTGCCGGAAGCCCCGGCCACGCCACGTCGCTCCGGATGTGTGCACGGCGCTCGGCAGCGTAGGCCTTGGACAGCAATAGGTCCGCGGCTACCTCAATGTGGAGCGGATCTCCGTAGTAAGCCTCGCGATCCGCAAGAGAGAGTTTGAGCGCTTCGGCGATGTGGTGGACGTAGCCGACGCTGTTATGGCCCAGGCCGACGAGATCGAGACCCTCGACGATGTTGAGCGCCTGCAGCAGCGTGGGGCCCTGGCACCAGAAGCCGCAGGAGTGAACCTCAAGACCGGCAAAACTCGTCGACACGGTAGGTTCGACGCGGACCTGAAACCTGGTCATATCGGATTCTGTCAGAAGGCCACCGTTCTCCGCGTGGAAGCGGATGATCATCCGCATGAGGTCGCCGCAGTAGAAGGCGTCCCGCGCCGCCCTCAGGCCCGCCGTCCTCCCGTGCTTCTTCGCGGCGGTTTCCTGATCAACCATGTACTGCAGGCTTCGGCCGAGATCGGCTTGCACGAACAGTTCGCCCGGTCGCGGCGTGCGTCCGCCCGGCATGAAGATCTCGGCGTTTGACGGCACGGTACGGGTCCGCGCCTCGTGCAGACCGAGCTGGCTTGCCAGGAACGGGTACATCACGAACCCGTCCCGCGCGAAGCGGATGGCATAGGCGGCGACCTCTTCGAAGCTCATCGTGCCGTAGCGCGCGAGCGCGGTGATGAATGCGTCCGGCGCCGCCGGCACGACGGTGCGCAGCAGTCCGAGCGGAATCGCCCCACCGTGCTCGCGCTGGAAGAATTCGCAGGTGGCGGCCGCCGGCCAGTGCCCGAGTCCATCTATGGCGACGAGTTCGCCTCGCTCAGCCATCCAAATGATCATCGGGGCGACACCGGCGACGCCGACCTGATCGCTGCACACCACGCCCAGCACGAGCGCAGCGGCAACGGCCGCGTCGATCGCATTGCCGCCGCCCTCCAGAACCTGGAATCCGGCCTCTGCCGCTAGGTAATGACCAGCCGACACGACATGCCGGGTCCCGGCGACGACGGCGCGAGTGGCCATCCCCGGCGGGGCGGCGATCTCCGGGGGAAACGCGGTCTCAGCGGGCATAAAGGCCTCGGCTTCGTGCTTCTTCGGGCAGGGGGTCACACGGTAACGTTGTAGAACAGAGGGAGGCCCTTCAGGACACCGCGGACATTGCGTCGATAGGCGGTGGGCTGCCGCCACCGCCCCCCGGGGATGTAGGGGACGTCCGCCCAGACCTGCCGTTGGATATCGCGGCAGAGGGATTGGCGGCTTGCTTGGTCCCTGGCGGTGAGCCAAGCGTCCCGCAACTCTTCCAACCGCGGACTCGTCGGCCAGCCGCTCCAGGCGCTGCCGCCATTGCCTCGGATAGCGAGGTGGCTCGCCGGGTCCCATAGGTCGAGCCCCGACAGGAAGGTCGTGGTGGCGTTCCATCCCCCTTGAGCCGGGCTGGCCTTGTTCGCCCGACGTGTCAGCCACGCCCCGAAATCCAGAGCGACGAGTTCGACCGCGAAGCCCCCCTGACGCAACGCGTCGGCCGTCACCTGGCTCAGGGTGTTGGTTGCCTGATTGTTGGTCGGGGTCAGGAATACGACCCGTTCGCCACGGTAGCCCGCTGCGTCCAACGCCTTCTTGGCGACGCTGAGATCGCGCTGCGCCGTGAGGACGTCGAGCCCGATCTCTGTCGCCATGGGGGATTCCGGGCAGAACACCCCCACCTTGTCATCCCACAAGGAGCGATCCGCACCGGCAAGCGCACTCATCAGGTCGGTGACGTCGATCATGCCCAGCGCCGCTCGGCGGATCGCTGGATTGTCGAAGGGCGGGTGGAGGTGGTTGAACCGGATGATTCCCATGAAGCCGGTCTGATCGATCACGTCGACTCGGACGTCCCTATGGTCGCGCAGCTGCGGCAGGAGATCGAATAGTGGGCGCTCCAGCCAGTCCACTTCGCCTTGTTGGAGCGCGGCGGCCGCGGTGCCGTCGTCCGAAATGGTCCGCCACTCGACGCGATCGAGGTGGGCGATCTTGGGCCCCGCGGTGAATTGCGTGACGCCGCCGGGTCGGGGAACGTATCGCTCGAAGCGCTCGTAGACGGTGCGGACCCCGTCGACCCGCTCCGAGGCGACGTACCGAAACGGCCCGCTGCCCACGACCTCGGCGAGCGGTTTGCCGGGCGGCATGTTCGCGAGGCGCGCCGGCATGATCACCGGCACGAACGCTGTTGCCTTTCCGAGCGCCTCGGGCAGAAGCGGGAACGGCGCCTTGAGCCGGAACGTCACCTCGCGGTCGCTTCGCGCTTCCAGCACGTCGGCGGACGCCATCAGAGCCTGTCCGAACGCGTCGACCCGCCCCCAGCGCCGCAGGCTCGCCACCACGTCCTGCGCCAGGACCGGCTCGCCGTCGTGGAACAACAAGCCCTCGCGCAGCCGCAGCGTCCAGCGGCGCCCGTCGTCTTCGACGGTGTGCCCTTCGACCATCTGCGGCTGCGGTCGGAAAGCGTCGTCTAAACCAAAGAGCGTGTCGTAGGCGAGGAAGGCGTGGGTGCGCGTGACGTAGGCAGCGGTGGCGTACGGATCGACGATCGTCAGGTCAGAGTTCGGGACGAAGCGCAGGATGCGTGAAGGCGCAGCGCGCGCCAACCGCGGGGCGGCGAGTGCCGCGACTGCACCGCCGCCAGCCCGTAGAAATCGCCGCCTGTCCATCCGCCTCACTCCCTGCCGCTCGTCGTGATCCCAGACTGCCCTGTGGTCGCTCAACCGGCCGTGGAGTCGACGCGCTCAAGCCTGAAGTGTCGGATCTGCCGGCCGCAGGCCATCCACTACGTCCGCCGCCCTGAGGCCGGGATCACGGTGTGCCGGGTTGCCGTAGCCGCCACCGCCCGGCGTACGCAGGCGGACGCCGTCGCCTGGTCCCAGACGGAGGCGGTCGATCTTTGTGAGGTGCTCGGCCTGGAACGCTCGGCCACCCACGTGGAACCAGTGCTCGGCGGCCGCCCCGCCCTCGCCGCCGGCCGCGCCCTGCGGCCCGAACCGGCCGCGGTCGCCCACCAGGGTCAAGTAGGCCTCGCCCGCACGGAGGTGAAAGTCGATCTCCACACCGAAGCCGCCCCTGAACGTGCCGTCGCCGGCCGAGCCCTCACGGATGGCGTAGCGTGTGAACAGGATGGGGACTGTACGCTCGAGAACCTCGACCGACGAGTTGCGCGAAGCCGAGATGACCGCCGAGCCATTCGTCAGCCCGTCTTGGTCGTAGTAGGCGCCGTAGCCGCCGCCGAAGAAAAAGATGGTGGCGTACTGGCCTTGGCCCGGCACGGTCCCCCCCAAGCCGATGTTCGTCCCCGTACCGAAGGCGCCGGCCGGGACGAGGTCCGGCACCGCCTGAGCCAGCGCCGCCATGGTCAGGCCGACGAGACGCTGCGAGGTCTCGGTCGTCGTGCCCGAGACGGGCGCTGGTGGGAGCGGGTTGAACATGCTGCCCACGGGCGCGACGACGGTGAAGGGTTCGAAGCAGCCCGCGTTGATCGGCACGTCGGGGAAGACGTGCTTCACACCGATCATCAGCGCGCTCATCGTGCTCGAGAAGGGCGCGTTGAACGGGCCGCGGCAGGCCGGGGCGGATCCGGAAAGATCAAAGGTGATCGCGTCGCCCGCCACCGTCATGACGAGGTCGATCAGCACCGGGTCGGGGTCGATGCCGTCCGAGTCCATCCAGTCTTGGACATGGTAGGCTCCGTCCGGGATGGCGACGATGTGCTCGCGCATCAGCTGCTCGGAGCGCAACTTCAGAGCGCCGACGGCCGCGAACACCAGCGCCTCGTCGTAGCGGTCGAACAGCTCGCCGAGCCTTCGGCAGCCGAGATCGAGCGCGTTGAGCTGAGCCGCCATGTCGCCGCGACGGTCCTCGGCGACCCGCATGTTGGCCAGCATCACGTCGAGGAGCGCCTCGTTCAGGCGGCCGCCGTCGTAAAGACGCACGGGCGGGAAGCGCAGCCCTTCCTGGTACACGTCCGTTGAGGCGGGGGTGAAGCCGCCGGGAGTCATGCCGCCGACGTCGGGCCAATGGCCGGTGTTAGCCACGATGGCGAGCAGTCGCCCTTCTCGAAAGAACGGTTGTACGAACTTCACGTCCATCGTGTGCGTGCCGCCCCGGTAGGGGTCGTTCACGATGAACACGTCGCCGGGCTTCATCGTCGCCGATGGATGGCTCTTCAGCACCTCCTGCACGGTGTGCTGCATGACAACGATGAAGATCGGCAGCCCAGTCGAGCCCTGCGCGATCACCTCACCGGTCTCGGGGTGAAAGATGCCGCTCGCCCGATCCCAGGCGTCTGCGATGACCGGCGAGACGGCCGAGGCCGCCAACACGGTGTCCATCTCCTCGGCGATCTGCTCGAAGGCGCCGCGCAGGACACTCAGCGTGATCGGATCGACGGTCGGCAACGCCGCTGGGTTCGCGTCGGCAATCATCATCGCTTGGCCTCGATCAAGATATGCCCCGTGGAGTGGACGCGCGCGGCGTATCCCGGCTCGACGAAGGTGGTGGAGTCGGGCTGCACAAGGAGCGCGGGTCCCGCGACCACCGCGCCCGCCGGCAACATCAGTCGGTCATGGAGGGTGGCCTCCAGCCAGCGCCCCGCGAAGAACACTCGCGTCGCGCGGGGCTCCGGGACGGGCCCGTCCGGCACTCTAACGAGGCTTGCTATCGAGGTAAGTCCAGCCCCGCCGAGGCAGGTCGTGCGGGCGTTCACCAGCACCGGCTCGACGCCGTCGAGAAGTCGGCCGTAGCTCTGACGGTAGGCGTCCGCGAAGGCGGCATTGATCTCCGGCCACGTGGGCGGCGCGGACGCGGAGAACGCGACGGGAAGCGTATTTGATTGGCCGCGGTAGCACATGTCGGCCCCGAACCGGACCTCGACATCGCTCTCCACGACGCCCTCCGCACGCAGCACGCTGCAGCCCTCGCGGGCCTGCTCGGCGTAGACCGCCTGCAATTCGTCCGTTTCGAGATCGGCTTCCGTCCGACTCACCGTGCGCGTGAAGTCGTGACGCAGGCGACCCAGCACGCAGCCCATGGCCGAGGTAATGCCAGGGAAAATCGGTATGACCGCCCGCGCGAGGCCGACCTCGCGCAACAGGCGATTGGCGTGCAGGGGGCCGCCTCCTCCGAAGGCGATCATCGAGAAGGTACGCGGGTCGAGACCCCGCTGCAGGAGCTTGCGCCTAACGTGCCCCGCCATCTTGGCACCAGCGACCGTGAGGATCGCTTCTGCGGCCTCCTCAGGACCGACGCCGAGCGGCTCGCCGATCCGCCCGGCGATCGCGGCGCGCGCGCCAGTTCGGTCGAGCCCGCTGTCCCCCGCGCCGATCGCACCGTCTGGTCGGAGCAGTCCCAAGACAACGCTCGCGTCTGTCACCGTCGGGATTTGGCCGCCCCGTCCGTAGGCGACCGGACCCGGGTGGGCACCTGCACTGTCGGGGCCGACCTGGAGGAACCCGCCGCGATCAACGCGCGCGAGGCTCCCGCCCCCTGTGCCAATCGCGTCGATGTCCAGCATCGGCAGACCCAGGGGCACGCCGAAGGCGATCGACGTCTGCTGGGTGAGCGCCGGCAGGCCGTCGCGGATAACGCAGATGTCGAGGCTCGTGCCGCCCATGTCGCAGGACACGACGTCGGTGAGGCCCACCTCGCGCGAGATCGCCGTCGCTGCGGTGACCCCGGCGGCCGGGCCGGAGAGGATGGTGTTGGCGGCGAACCTCGTCGCGAGCGGGGCTGCCATCACACCGCCGTTCGACTGGACGACGAGCAGGTCGCGCGCGAGGCCCGACGCGGATAGCTTTTCGCCGAGGCTCGCGAGGTAGCGGCCGATGAGCGGTTGGACGTAGCCGCTGACGACGGCCGTGCTGGTGCGCTCGAACTCGCGCAGCGCCGGCAGCACGTCGGAGGCGAGCACGATGAACGCGTTCGGCCAGATGCGGCCGGCGATGTCCCGGGCCTGCCGCTCGTGAGCCGGATTGGCGTAGGCGTGCAGGAAGGCAATCACCAGGACTTCGCAGCCCGAATCCGCTAGGCCTGACACCGCCGCTTCGAGGGAGGCGGCATCGAGGGGAGTGAGTACCTCGCCGTCAGGTCCGATCCGCTCAACGACCTCGCGGCGGTCGCGCCGCGGGATCAGCGGTGTGTAGTCGGCCCGCAGACCGTAGGTCTGCGGGCGGTCGCGACGGCGCAGCTCAAGGATGTCGCGAAAGCCCATCGTCGTGACGAGGCCGCAGCGGGCGCCCTTGCGTTCGATGGCCGCGTTCGTGGCCACCGTCGTGCCGTGGATGAGTAGATCGACCTCGGACAGGTCGGCGCCCAGGGCCGCGATCCCGGCCATCAGGCCGAGTGCTTGGTCCTCGGGCGTCGTCGGAACTTTCGCCGTCATCAGACGGCCGGCGACCGCGTCCACGTAGATCAGGTCGGTGTTGGTCCCACCGATGTCGACGCCGATGAGTTTGGTCATGAGGATCCGTTCAGGCCGTGTGGCCGATGCGCCGTCGGTCGCGGCGGGAGGCGGCCTGCGCGCGCGGGTGGCCGAGATAGGCTTCGATCACGGCCTCGTCGGTGGCGATCTCGGCGGGTGTGCCGTCGGCAATGCGGACGCCGAAGTTGAGCACAGTCACGCGCTCGCAGAGGTCCATGACGAAGCGCATGTCGTGCTCGACGAGGACGACGCTCAGGCCATCCCTTGCAAGCCCGCGGACTAGGTCGGAGACGAAAGTGGTCTCGACGGGATTGAGGCCGGATGCGACCTCGTCGAGCAGGAGAAGGCTTGGTGTCGTGGCGAGGGCGCGGGCGATCTCGAGTAGCCGTCGCCGGCCGTAGGAGAGCTGCGCCACGGGGGTGCGCGCGTCCCTGTCGAGGCCGACGCGCTCGAGGAGGGTGAGGGCTTGCACCTCGGTGGCAGCCTCCGCGCACGCCTTTGAGCCTGACGAGAAGATGCTCGCGAGGAAGCCGTACGGGACGTGCCGGTGGCAGCCGGTCATGACGGTCTCAAGGGCGGTCATCGCCTCGAACAGGCGCGGGGTCTGGAACGTGCGGCAGATCCCGGCTGCGACCCGCGCCTCCACGGAAGCGCGCGTGATGTCGAGGCCTCCAAACCGAATCACGCCGGCGCTCGCCGCCGTCACGCCCGACACGAGATCGAAGGCCGTGCTCTTGCCTGCCCCGTTGGGCCCGATGAGGCCGTGGATCGTGCCCGGGGCAACCCGCATGTCGAGCTCACGCACCGCCACGAGACCGCCGAACCGGCGCGTGAGGCCGCAGAGTTCGAGAGACAGGCCACTCATCGCCGGGGCCCCGCACGCCGCAGCCGCTCCATCGCGTCCATCGCGCGCGCGGCCTGCCCCGCAATCCCCCGCGGCATGACGGCGAGTGCCGCGATCAGGAGGACGCCGTAAGCCAGCATCTTGTATTGGGCGAAGTCGCGCAGGTACTCAGGCAGTACCACGAGGAGGGTGGCACCGATCACCGCTCCCGGTAGGCTGCCGAGCCCGCCCACGGTGATCATGATGAGGAACAGCAGTGACTCGTGCCACGTGAAGCTCTCCGGGCTTACGAACCGGAAAACATGCGGCATAAAGGAGCCCCCGAGGCCGGCGATGGCGCAACCGATCGTGATAGCGGCTACGCGGTAGCGGTCAGTCCGGATCCCGACCGAGCGCGCCGCAACTTCATCCTGCCCGAGTGCCCGGAAAGCGCGCCCGATCCGCCCATGGGTCAAGCGCAGCAGCGCCGCGTAGACGAGGGCGAGGACCGCCATCTCGACAAGAAAAAGTTCAAGCCGGGTTGTGACTTGGAACCCCCCGAAACCGATCGGCGGCACGCCCCGAATTCCGGCGGTGCCGCCGGTGAGTGGGACCCAGTTCGTCAGGATCTGGTGAACGATAACGCCGAAGCCGAAAGTCGCGATCTTGAAGTAGACCCCTGAGAGCCGGATGAGCTGCGCCATCAGCAGTCCGGCCCCGGTCGCCGCCGCCACCGCGCCGAGGCAGGCCACCGGGAAGGATAGGCCGAGCCGCTTCTCCAGCAGGATCGACGCGTAGGCACCGATCCCAACGAAGGCGGCGTGGCCGAGCGAGAGTTGGCCCGCCAACCCGACCATGACCTGGAGGCCCAGCGCCGCGATTGCATGAAAGGCCACGATGCAGCCGAGGTAGAGTGTGAATCCGCCTTGTCCGATCGGTAGGGCAAGTCCTAAGCCCATCAGGCTCGCGAAGATCAGCCAATCGCGGCGCAGGTGCCGGCCCGCAGTGCTTCGTGCCGGGGCGGCGTCCCCCCCGTAAGACGCGGGAAGCATGACGCCCTCGCTCTCGGCGCTCATCGGCGCGCGCCCGCCAAAAGGCCATTCGGCCTGACCAGCAGGATGCCGATCATGATCGCGAAGGCGATGCTGTCCTGGTATTCGGTGGCAATGAGCTGGCCGCCAAAGGTCTCCCCGAGCCCGATGACGAAGCCACCGAGCACCGCGCCGGGGATACTTCCCAGTGTGCCGACGACAGCGGCGGCGAACGCCTTTACGCCGACGACGCCCATGTCGAAGGATACGTAGGTGATGGGAGCGTAGAGCGCGCCCGCCAGCGCGCCAATTCCTGAGGCCAGCGCGAAGGACAGCGAGGAGGCCAGCCCCGCCCGGATGCCGAACGTGGCGGCGGTCTCGGGGTCGTCGGCCACCGCCCGCAGCGCCAGACCAAGCCAAGTCCGCGTGAAAAAAAGCTGGAGCCCGATCAGTAGAAGGGGCGTCGCTGCGGCAATGTAGAAGTAGACGATTGGCAGCGGATATTTGCCCACATGGACGATCTCGTGCGTCAAAGGCGTCTGGTAGACTACAGGATCGGCCCCCCAAACGAGCCGCGCCGCGTTCGCGAGCACGATCCCGACGCCCAACGTCAGCAGCACGAGGTGAATCTGGTCCGCGCCGCGCTTCAAGGCCGGCCGGAAGGCTGCACGCTCGATCACCAGGCCGAGGATCGCAGCCCCAATCATCGCGCCGAGGACCGCGATTGGGAAGGGAATGCCCGGCGCCGCCGCCAAGATCGCGTAGCCGAGGAACGCGCCGATCATCATGATGTCGGCCTGGGCGAAGTTCACGAGACCCATCGCCCGGAAGATCATGCTGAAGCCAATCGCGACCAAGCCGTAGATGCTGCCGACCGCGAGGCCGCTCATGAGCGGGATGACGAGGTTCATAGATCAATCCTCGACGTCTTCACGCCCGCCTATTTCATCAGGAAATCGAGCTTCAGCGTGTCGCCGCTCAGTTGGACGAAGGGTAGCGGGCGCTGGACGTCGCCGTTGGGCAGGATCGTGATCGTGCCGGTGGCGCCGGCGTAGTCCTTTGTGGAGAGCAGAGCGTCGCGAATGCCGTCCGGGGATGCATTGCCGGCAGCACCAGCGCGTTTGATCGCGTCGGCCAGGATGTACATGCCGTCGTAGCCCATCCCTTCGTATTGAGTGGGCGCGCGTCCACGCGTGGCCTGCCAAGTCGCCACGAAGTCCTTGCCCCGCACTGTGTCGATCGACCCGGCAAAGTAGTAGAGCGCTCCGTACGCGCCCTCCGCCGCGGGCCCGGCAATCTCGCGGAACTGCTTGATGGCGGGCGAGGTGTTGGCGAAGGTCGGCAGCTTGATCTGCAATTCGCCCATCTGCTTAATGATCAGCCCGGTGTCCGTGTAGAAGCCAAGGATCGCCACAACGTCCGGTTTCGCATCAGCCATCTTCGACAGGATCGGCTTGAACTCGCGTCCGTTCGGCTCGTAGGCGACGCGCCCTGCGACTGTGACGCCCAGTGCTTTAGCTTTCGCCTCGAAAGCATCTGCTAGTGACTGCCCATAATTGTCGTTTCGGGCGAGGATGTAGGTGGACTTCGCTTTGAGCCTGTCCAGCATCCACTGCGCGGCGCTGGCCGAGAAAGTTTTTGCGGTCTGGGCGATGCGCGCGAAGTAGCGATTGCCCTTCAACGTCAGGCTGGTGTCCTGCGCCAGATGCGACAGCAGCGGCACCTTGGCCGCCTCGGTGATCTCGATGGCGGCGGCTGTTTCAGGGCTCGTGCACCCTCCGAAGACCGCGCTCACCTCGTCCGCGTCGATCATGCGCTGGACAGCCTGAGCCGCCTGGCCCGGGTTGCCGCCCGTGTCGGCCGTAACGAGGGTGATGGTGTCGGCGCCGAGCATCTTCGACTTGGCGATCTCATCAAGGGCGACTTTCGCCGCTTCAAGCGAGTCGTTCCCGTAGACGGCGACTGCCCCCGAGAGCGGACAAAAGAAGCCGACCTTGATCTCCCGGGCCGCCAAGTTGGCGGTGGCGAGTGGTAGCACGGTCAGGGCGAGTAGGACCGCCTTCAGCGCTGATTGAGCCTTATGCGCCCTGCCCTGCATGGTGGACTCCCTCTCACTCAGCGATCGACTGTGCTCCGCGTCAGCCGACGCCGAGGTAACTGGACCGAATCTCCGGATCGGACTGAAGCGTCGCGGCCTCGCCCGATCGCACGATGCGCCCGCGCTCCAGCACGTAGGCGCGGTCGGCAACATCCAGCGCCTCGCAGGCGTTCTGCTCGACCAAAAGGATCGTCATCCCGTCCCGGGCCAGCGCGTCTATCATGTCGAAAACAGCCTCGATCAGCATTGGCGCCAGGCCCATGGACGGCTCGTCGAGTAGGAGCAGACGAGGTCGAGCCATCAGCGCCCGGCCCATCGCCAGCATCTGCTGCTCGCCCCCGGACAGCGTCGACGCCTTCTGGCGTCGCCGTTCAGCTAGCCGAGGGAACGCCGTGTAGACCCGATCGAGGTCCGGCCTCGGCGCTAGGCCGCGTCGGTGCGCGAAGGCCCCGACGGCGAGATTTTCCTCAACTGTGAGGGAGCTGAATACGCGCCGGCCCTCTGGTACGACAGCGGCGCCCCGCGCCACGAAATCGGCCGGGTCGGCACTCGCGATATCCTCGCCGAAGAGGCTTACATGTCCCGAGCGCGGCCGGAGCAGTCCCGAGATCACCCGGATGATTGTAGACTTGCCTGCCCCGTTGCGCCCGAGAAGGCTGACGACTTCGCCCTCACGTACCGTCAGGCTGACGCCGGACAGGACTTGGACCCCGGGCAGGTAACCCGCGTCGATATCCGTCAGAGCGAGTGCCGTAGGCGTACCGGACGATGCCATTGGAAAAAAAGAGCACAGATTTTTTTGTTTGTGAAGCGGCAGCGTGGAGATTTTGTGCGCGAACGCCGGCCACGCGACCGTCGTAGCTGGCTCTGGGGTTTGAAGCTTGGTTTGCGCGACTCGGCGCACGATTTGGAATCGGCGTCTCAATAATGCGGTGGCGTAATGATCCAGATGATCTCAGCCGAGACTGTGCCAGTGTTCGCGCAGCGGTGGACGGTCGTGCTTGTGAAAGAGAAGCTGTCGCCTGGTGTCAGCTTGAAATGTTTGTCCCCAATCCACAGGTCAAGTGAGCCGCGCATCACGTACCCTGCCTCCGCGCCTTCGTGACTGTAGAAGTCGCTGTCGGCGCCCGGCTCGATCACGCTGAGCAAAACCTCGAGGGGTCCGTTGAGATTTGGCGAAAGTAATTCTTCATGGATTCCGGTGCCTGTGAACGTCATCTTACGCCGCCGTCCGGCGCGAACTATGAACTCGCGTTCTTCAACAGGGCCGAGAATCTCGGGCTGGAAGAACCAATTCATATGAACCCCGAAAAGATCGGCGATCTTCTTGAGGACACCGATCGGGAGTTTGGAGCGATTGCGCTCGATCTGGCTGAGATAACCTGTCGATATGCCGACGCTGCTCGCCACCTGATGCAGCGTTAAACCTTTGATCTTGCGCAACTGCCTGAGCTGCTCGCCGAGCATGAGTTCGTCAGGCTGAAGCTGGCTCTCAGTCTTCGTCGGGAGGGTATCCAGGACGTGAGAGACGAAGGCTCCCCTTTTCATGTGGCCATCGTATTCCCTGACGGCGCCGGTAGGTGTCGCCCGTCGCGGGCGCCCGTGCGCAAGACGCTCCCATATATGTCCAGGACTGGTCGGCTGTCACCGGATTCAGCGAGTCGAGCGATGCTGATGGCCGGCGGGCGCGAGCGGAGTTGCATCCGCGACGACTGGCACGACGAGAGCTATGTTCACGTGCGTGAAAAATATGCTACTTCTTTCACATCAATGGGGCCGCCGCGACGGCCGGTTGGGTGGAGAGTGGCATGCCGGAGCTACCAGGTCGGGCACGCGTCGTCATCGTTGGAGGCGGGATCGTCGGCTGCAGCGTCGCCTACCATCTGACACTGCGTGGCTGCACAGACGTTGTCCTCCTCGAACGCAAACAGTTGACCTGCGGAACTACGTGGCACGCGGCCGGACTCGTGGGTCAGTTGCGGGCGACGCACAACCTGACGCGGCTCGCTCAGTACACCGCAGAACTTTACAATAGGCTTGAGATGGAGACTGGGCAGGCGACCGGCTTCCTCCAGGTCGGCTCGCTCGCGGTGGCAACGACGCCAGGCCGCATGGAAGAACTGACGCGCGGTGCATCGATGGCACGCTGTTTTGGGCTCGAGGTCGACGTGTTGCGTCCCGGACAGGCCCGCGAGCTTTGGCCGCTCCTCAACACGGACGACCTCGTCGGAGCGGTCCACCTGCCCAAGGACGGTCAGACCAACCCGATTGACACAACGCAGGCGCTGGCCAAAGGCGCGCGCAGCCGGGGCGCCCGGATCTTCGAGGACGTCAAGGTCGAGCACATCGTAGTCGAGGGCGGCAGGGCCGTGGGCGTGCGCACTGCGACTGGCGACATCCGGGCGGACGTCGTCGTGAACTGCGCCGGCATGTGGGCGCACGAGATTGGCGCGCGGGCCGGCGCCGCGGTGCCACTCCACGCCGCCGAGCACTTCTACGTCGTTACAGAGCCGATCCCCAACCTCCCCCGCCATCTGCCTGTCCTGCGAGACGCGGACAACTGCACCTACATCAAAGAGGACGCGGGCAAACTCCTGGTCGGCTGGTTCGAGCCGGTGGCCAAACCATGGGGAATGTCAGGCATTCCTGAGACGTTCTGCTTCGACGAGTTGCCGGACGACCTGGATCACATCGAGCCTTTGCTGGAAGCGGCGGTGCGACGCGTGCCGGCACTTGGCGAGGCCGGGATCCAATTGTTTTTTAACGGACCCGAGAGCTTCACGCCGGACGACCGCTACCTACTCGGCGAGACGCCCGAGGTCCGCAACTTGTTCGTCGCGGCCGGCTTCAACTCCATCGGCATCCAGTCGGCTGGCGGCGCGGGCAAGGTGCTGGCAGATTGGATCATCGACGAGCATCCGCCGATGGACCTTTGGGACGTCGATATCCGGCGCATGATGCCTTTCCAACGCAACCGGACGTATCTGCGCGACCGCACGGTCGAGGGACTCGGCCTGCTATATGCGATGCATTGGCCCTTCCGGCAGCCGGAGACCGCGCGCGGCGTACGCCGCTCAGCCCTGCACGACCGCCTCAAGGATGCTGGCGCCTGCTTCGGCGAGGCCGCTGGCTGGGAGCGCCCAAATTGGTACGCGGCACCGGGGGAGAAGCCCGCCTATCATTACAGCTACGGCAGGCAGAACTGGTTCGACCACTCGGCGGCCGAGCATCGCGCGGTGCGCGAGGAAGTCGGGCTCTTTGATCAGTCTTCGTTCGCCAAGTTTGTGGTCGAAGGACCGGATGCGGAGCGGGTCCTCAACCGCATCTGTGCCAACGACATCGCGGTGCCGGTTGGGCAGATCGTCTACACGCAGTGGCTCAACGATCGAGGTGGGATTGAGGCGGACCTGACCGTCACGCGGGAGGCGGAGGATCGCTTCCTTATCGTCACGGCGGCGGCCACGCAGACGCGTGACTTCGCTTGGCTCAAGCGCAACATCCCGGAGGGCGCGAGGACCCATGCCTTCGATGCAACTTCGGCTCATGCCGTGCTCGGCATAATGGGACCGCGCGCGCGAGACCTGCTCCAATCCCTGACGGATGCGGATCTGTCCAACAAGGCGTTTCCGTTCGCGACCTCACGGGTAATCGATCTCGGTTACGCGCGCGTCCGAGCGAGCCGCATCACCTACGTCGGCGAACTCGGCTGGGAACTCTATATACCGACCGAATTCGCCCAGGGCGTCTACGACGAGATTATGAGGCGGGGCGAGGCTGTCGGCCTGCGCCTGGCGGGTTATCACGCGATGAACTCGCTGCGCATGGAGAAGGGCTACCGCCACTGGGGACACGACATCACGGATGAGGACACGCCCTTCGAGGCGGGTCTCGGCTTCGCTGTGGCGATGGACAAACCAGGCGGCTTCACTGGACGCGACGCGCTATTCCGCAAGAGGGAGCGCGGACTCGTCCGGCGCCTCGTGCAGTTCACCTTGGATGACCCTGAGCCGCTGCTCTACCACAACGAGCCGATCATTCATGACGGCCGCACCGTTGGTCGGGTTACTTCGGCGATGTTCGGACACACAATCGGGCGTTCGATCGGCCTAGGCTATGTCGCGGATCGAGGTGCTGTCGTGACCCCTGACTTTGTCAACGGAGGAGGCTTCGAGATCGAGGTCGCTGGTACGCGCTTTGCCGCAGGAGCATCGCTCAGCGCCCCGTACGACCCTGCCAATTTGCGTGTGAAGGACATCCGCGTGGAGGCCGCTAGACAGGTCGCCTGAAAATGTTGGTCCGGTCCAAGTTTCGAACCATTTCAGAACTGCAGCCCAATCGATAATTTTCAAAGCTGACTTTGAGATCGCCGACGCCGGAATTGAAAATATTGTATGAGACTTGAAGATGGCATCTCTCGTCGTCGCGTTGATTGGACGGATGTTTCAGGCATCAGCGTGGAGATATGCGACGTAAGTGTCGCGCCTCTATCCGACTTGCATGAACGCCTGTTTGTCGGCCATCTGAGCGGCCCCGATTGCGGCTCAGCCGGCATCGGGCGCCAATCGGCATCCGCGTCGCTTCTATCGATTGAGCCGGGCGCACCTTGTCGTCCATCACAGGAGGGAGGAGAACCGATGGACCGTGAGCGCGACCGCGACGTGGCCGAGGATCTGATCGAGGACGCCCGCAAGCAGACGGGCAACAGCGAAAAGACTGAACGGCCGGGACAGGGCACCGACCAGCCGGGCGGTGATGATCCCGCCAAGACACCGAAGGACTGACGGCGCTCGGGCATCGACCCTCCGTCGGTCGCCTCAAGGCTCGACGTCGTGGTGCTGTCTGTCGCGACGCCTGTGCCGCCCTACCCTGCCGCCTCCCGCGCCTGGCAAGCTCTCTGGCTTTGGCTGCGCCGGAACTCGGCGTCTCTGATCCACGCTGCGGCCGGGAGGCGTGCGCGTGTTTCTCACCCGAGCCGAACGATCATGGGCCCGTAAGGGACTGAGGGCGATCTACAAGAGTCTCGAGAGCAGCGACGTTCGCCTGGGTCTGAAGCTGCCGGATCCGGTGATTTCAAGCTGTCGCTCGGATGATCGCCACTTCAGTGCATGTCGCCTCTCGTCCAGCTCGTAGGCGATCGCTACAGCCTCAACGTGTCTATGACCGTTTAGATCTCGGCCTCAACGGCGATGCTGTTACGCTGAACCGAACTGACAGCGACGAATGCTCAAGGTTGCAATTACCGTCAATCAAGTGTTGCGCAATTCAATCTCTGGAAAATATATCAATATTGTGCGACTCTCGAATACAGAAGAGGCCGATCAATCCCGAGATCGCAGCAATTGTAACAGGATACCAAAGCCCCGCGAAAGCGTCGCCGGTTTCCGCGACGATGGCGAAGCAAATGGCTGGGAGAAAGCCGCCGAAGTAGCCGTTGCCAATATGGTATGGGAACGACATGGCGGAGTATCTGATCCGCGTCGGGAACATCTCCACGAGGGCTGCGGAGATAGGCCCGAGCGTCATCGCGCCGTAGGCCATCAGCACTGTGAGCAGCAAGACGACCATCGGCTTGTTGATCGCGGCTGGGTCGGCGTGAGCGGGGTACCCAACACCGGCGAGTGCCGCCTGCAACTGGGTGGCAAACGCCTGCTCCAGCCGCTTCGCCTCCGCTGGTGGTCGGTCGGCGAGCGAAGGAGCTTCGATGTCGGCCGCTCCAACCCTGACGTGTGCAGAGGCGGAAGGAGCGCTCACTAGCGTGTAGTTCGCTGCGCTCGAGGCTAGGATCTTGCGCGCGATATCGCATGGGCTTGTGAACCGTGCGATCCCGATCGGATTGAATTGCAGGGAGCAGGCGGTGGCATCCGTGGTAACGACGATGGGCGTACCTTGGCGAGCTGTGGCAAGTGCCGGATTGGCAAACACCATCAGTCCGTGGAAAATCGGGAAGATGGTCAGCGCCGCCAGGAACGAGCCTCCCAGGATAACCGGCTTTCGGCCGATCCGGTCGGAGAGGCGTCCGAACAGGACGTACATCGGTATGCTGATCACCAGCGCCGTACCGACAAGCAGGTTGGCGCTGGCCGGATCGACCTTGAGCGTCTGCGTCAGGAAGAACAACGTGTAGAACAGCGCGGTGAACCACACCACCGCTTGTCCGGCGAGGAGACCGAACAATCCCTGAAGTACGAGTTTGACGTTGCTCCACTGCCCAAAAGCTTCGCGCAGGGGGGCTGGAGAGATACGGCCGGCGCCCTTCACTCGTTCGAACGCGGGTGACTCGGACATCGAACGGCGGATGTAGATCGAGATGACCAGAAGCAGGGCCGAGAACAGGAACGGGATCCGCCAGCCCCACGCATCGAACCCCGTTCCGGAGATCTGCCGCGCGGTCGTCACGACGATGAGAGACAAGAGCAGGCCGATGGTGGAAGTCGTCTGAACCCACGCCGTGTAGGAGCCACGCTTGTCCTGAGGCGCGTGCTCGGCGACGTAGGAGGCTGCAGCGCCGTATTCACCACCGATCGCGAAGCCCTGAACCATCCTGAGCAGGATGAGGAGCGCCGGGGCCAAAACGCCGATTTGCCCGAAGGTCGGCAAGGCACCAAGGAGCACCGTCGCGCCGCCCATAAGGATCACGGTGAGCATGAAGGTCCGCTTACGTCCCTTCTGATCGCCCATGCGTCCGAACACCAGCGCCCCGATCGGCCGGACGATGAAGCCCGCCGCAAACGTCAGGAGTGCGAAGATGAAGCCGGTGCTGGCGTCGAGGCCGGTGAAGAAGTTGCTGGCGATCGTCGCGGCGAGTGCGGCGAACACGAAGAAGTCGTACCATTCCAGGGCCGCGCCAACACAAGCGGCGAGCACGACTTGGCGCTCGGCGTGACCGATGGGAGCGGCAGCATCGCTAGCTAGGCTGTCGACCGTCATCCTGTCCTCCCGTATTCCGGCGGCTACTTTTGCGGTGGCCGATACCTGGAAAGTCGGAAGGCTAAAGGGCGGACGTCTCGGCGCCCTAATCGTTTAATGGTATGTTGTCATTGATCGGCTGAATGAGCGCTCGAACCCGGCGCCACCACCCTCAGCCGCTGTTTCAGCCAGCGTATCGCGTCATTGCCTTCGTTTCGGCGGTGCCAGTAGATCGTCCAATCGAAGGGATCCGATGGAAGTGGCAGATCCCGCATCGTCAGCACACCTCCGGTGATCGCGAGTGCGAACAGCCGCGGCATGACGGAGATCAAATTCGAGCGCTCAAGCACGTAAGGCACGAGCATCCAGTGCGGTAGGTTGAGGACAACGTTGCGCGTTTTGCCGAGGCGAGACAGTACATCGTCGGCAAAGCGGAGATCGGTCGGTGACATCGACACCTTGAGATGCTTGGCAGCCAGGAAGGCGTCGGGCGTCAGTTCGACCAGTGCTGCCGGGTGCTCCCTGCGCATCACGCACACCATGCGGTCTCGCATCAAGGGTTCGGATTGGATCGAGGCCGCATGTTCAAGTCCCATGCTGACCGCGACGTCGATCTCGTCCCGCTCCAGCGCGTCCGTCGTGCGGTGCGGCGAGAGGTGAACGACGTCGAAGCGGATCGCAGGGGCGCTCTCGGCGAGGTCTGCAACTAAGGCCGGCAGCAACAGCCGGCCGAGAAGGTCAGACAGCCGGATCGCGAAGCGGCGGTCGGACGAGGCGGGGTCGAAGCGTGTGTCACCTTCTAACACCCGCTCGATCGAGCGCAGTACCTGCCGTACGGGCTCGACGAGTTCACGCGCCCGTGGTGTGGCTTGCATGCCCTGCGGCGTGCGCACCAGCAGCTCATCCTTGAAGACATGCCGCAGCCGCGACAGCGCATTGCTCATGGCCGGCTGGCTGAGACCAACCTTCTCAGCCGCACGTGTGACGTGGAGTTCGGTGAGTAGGGCGTCGAGCGCCACCAGCAGGTTGAGGTCGACCGACCGTATGTTCATGCCCTCCAGCCTCCTTGCCCGGCCCATTCAGCCGGTGAATGTGAGCAGATCAAAAACCCATTTCACCGACCGCTTGAAATGCGCCCTTGATGCGGTGGACAGAACCACCGGGAGGATAAACGATGGCAACGGACGCTGAGGCTCTGAAGACCAAGATCAAGGTTTGTATGTTCGACCAGTACGGCACGGTGGTCGATATGCAGGGCGGCTTGGTCAAGGTCGCGACCCCGTACCTCCAGAAGAAGGGTTGGACCGGCAAACCGAATTCCTTCGTGACCTGGTGGCGACGCACACACTTCGAAAACTCGATGATCGATGCCCTCCTCCATCGCAAGCATACGCCCTACCGAGACATCGGCTTTGCAGCCGTATGTAGCGTGCTCGATCGCGCGAAGATCTCATACACCGACGAGGAAGTGCGAGAGCTCGTCGCCGCGATCGAGAGACTCGAATGCTTCCCGGAGGTGCCTGAGGCGCTGGCTCGCCTTCAGTCACGCTACAAGCTTGTCGTCCTCTCCAATGGCGACCCCGACATGCTGGAAACGGCGAAGCGCTACCACAAAGTGCCGTTCGACCAAGTCATCTCGGTTGCCGAGGCGAACGCGTTCAAGCCGCATGTCGCGACCTACCGCAAGGCGGCCGAACTGGCGGGCGTTGCCATGGACGAGGTCCTGTTTGTCGCCAACCACGAGTTCGACTGCGTCGGCGCGAAGGCAGCGGGCATGCACACCGCTTTCATCAATCGCCGCGGTCGCCCCTTCGTCAGGACTCCATACCGGCCGGACCTCACGGTGCCCACCATGGCGGACCTGGCCGATGCGATGGTCTGACGCCAAACCGCTCGACGGCATCAGGGTGCTTGACCTGTGCCGAGTTGTTTCCGGACCGTTCGCCACCATGCAACTCGGTGACCTCGGCGCCGATGTGCTCAAGGTCGAAGAGCCGCTGCGCGGTGACGAGTCGCGAACCTACGGTCCACCGTTCTGTGGTGGAGAGAGCGCCTACTTCCTGTCGATCAACCGCAACAAGCGCAGTTGCGCCCTGGATTTGAAGTCTGAGGCCGGCAGGGATCTGGCGCTTCGGCTAGCCTCCGCCGCCGATGTCGTCATCGAGAACTTCCGGCCCGGTACGATGGAACGATTGGGGCTCGGTTACGAAACCCTCGCTGAGGTGAACGCGCGGTTGATCTACTGCGCGATCTCGGGCTTTGGGCAGACAGGCCCCAACGTCAATCGGCCCGGCTACGACCTGATCGTGCAGGGCGAGTCCGGCGTCATGGACATCACCGGCGACCCCGCCGGGCCGCCCACGAAAGTCGGCACGTCAATCGCTGACCTCGTGACTGGCCTCTACGGAGCGCAGGCCGTACTGTCGGCGCTGATGCAGCGGGAGCGTACCGGTACGGGTGGACGCGTCGACGTATCGATGCTCGACGCCATGGCCTCACTGCTGACCTTCAATGCCGGCATGTATTTCGCCACAGGAAACAGCCCGCGTCGGCGCGGCAATGCCCACCCGACGATCAGCCCCTACGAGACCTTCCAGGCGGCCGATGGCTGGATCAACGTCGGTGTCGCGAACGATCGGTTCTGGGGCGCCTTCTGCGAAGCCCTCGGTCTAGGCGAACTTGCTATGCGGCCCGAGTTTGCCCGAGCCTCAAATCGTGCTGCACGACGCGACGAGTTGAAGACGATCCTGGAACCGATCTTCCTGGCAGAGACGCGCGACCACTGGATCTCGATGCTTGGCGCCGCCGGCGTGCCGTGCGGAGCGATCCGGACCGTCGGCGAGGTCTGCGAGGCGCCACAACTGTCCGAACGTGGCGTGGCCAGGTCCTTCGCCCATCCAAGTGCGGGTGATGTACGCTACCTCGCGAGCGCGGTACGCTTCGACGACCAGCCCCCTCCGGATGCACTGCGCCCTCCCCTGCTAGGCGAGCACACCGCGGTCGTCCTGGCAGAATGGCTGGGGTTGCAGGAGGCCGACGTCGATCGGCTTTCCGGCGAAGGTGCGTTCGGTCGCTCCATAACCGGGGAGGAAGCATGACGGGCGATCAAGCGGCCGAGCGAGCAGCGCTCGGCGATGAAATGCTGGCTCGAGCGCAGGCGAGCGAGACGCAAGAATTCGGCTCGTTCTTCCTCTCGCGGCTCCTGGGTTTCGAGATCTCCTATGCCGGCGAGACGTGCTCAGTCCGTTTTGACGCCAATCCAACCTTGTTCAACCCGCAGGGGACGCTGCACGGCGGCATCCTGGCGACCGCCATGGACGTATCCATGGGTCACTTGCTGCATCGATTGGATGGCGCAGGTGCGACTCTGGAGATGAAGGTCCAGTATCTCGGGGCTGTGACGGCCGGGCACGTCCGGTGCGATGGAAGCATCCTGCGCCGCGGACGCGGGATCTCCTTCCTGCAATCGCATGCCTTCAACGACGATGATAAACTTGTCGCGCACGCAACGGCGACCTGGAAACTACTTGGGCCGCCATCCGTAGGGCACAGATAGTTCCCCCAGATAATGGGCGGACTGCATCGCCTACCATGCCTTTCTACAGGGCGTGGCTCAATCAGTGACGGACACCGGCGTTCAAGGCTGGCGAACGATGTGATGCCGTTCGCCTCGACCAACGCGACGAATGCCGCAAACGCGGCCTGTTCGGTCTCGAAGCGCTCGTGCCGAGCTGTGCAGCCGCCGCGCTGGTCGACCACCCCCAATCGCCAAGGCTCGTTCGTGTTCGCGACCCGGTAGATCTCGACCTCGACGGTGATGTCGTCACGGCTGAACCGACCGGACAGCGACGAATGCTCAAGGTCGTGATCCGCGTCCATCACCGTAGCCTCGACGTGTTCGCCTCTCCGCCGGAGCTTCGCGGCCCCGAATATTGCCAGGTGAAGGGCAGTCAGGAGGCGAGGTGCTCGCGCGCCCGTCGCAGCGCTTGCAAGCGCTCCGTCCACTCATCCCGTGCCTGTCGCTCGGCTTCGATCTCCGCCCAGACCTCGCTCGAAGGTGACTCGCGGATCTCAGCCTTCAACTGAAGGCTCGTGCGGTCGGCGTAGCGGGAAGTCGGGAAGTGAGACATGCACCCTCTTCGTTGGCCAGCGTCGGGCCGAGATAGGGCACGAATCCAAGTCGTCACGCCTCTTTCCTGGCATTGCGAAACAGCCTGAGAACACGATCGGAGCGAAGAAGCTTACCTCGACAGGCCGCTCAAAATCGCCGCGATGCCGAAGCCGAACGATATGCAAGCGGCGACGAGCAGCAGTTGATTACATCGGCAGCCAATGTGGAGCCCCGGCCGTGGCTCGACAGTCGGGTAGGTCCAAGCTACGTTGAACCCATCATCCAGCCTCTCAGCGTTAAGCTGAGCGCCCGTGGGCGAGGTGGGTTACAGCCTCAGCGACGGCATCGCCCATCGCCGACGTTGAGGCTGTACCACCGAGATCCGTGGTCAGCGTCCCTGAGCCCGTCACCGCTCCTACTGCTTGGTCGATCAACCCGGCGGCCGTCAGCGCGGCTCTGTCGCTGTGCTTCGTGCCGAGCCAGCTCAGCATCATGCTTGCGGATAGGATCGTGGCGATCGGGTTGGCGATCCCACGCCCAGCCAGGGTCGGTGCCGAGCCGTGCGAGGGCTGGAACATGCCATGCGTATCACCGATGTCGCCGGACGGCGCCATACCGAGGCCACCGCACAGCGCGGTAGCCAGATCCGACAGGATGTCGCCGAACATGTTCTCCATGACGAGCACGTCGTAGCGCGCTGGTTCCTGAAGCACGGACAGCGAAAGAGCGTCGATGAGCGCGTAGTCGTAGGCGATCTCGAGGAACTCGCCACGCGCCACTTCGGTGAAGACGCGGCGGAAAAAGGCCATCGAGCGGAAGATGTTCGCCTTGTCGACGCAGGTCACCAGTGGCCTGCCGTCGAGCGGTCGGCCCGAACGGCTACGCGCCAAGGCAAAGGCGGCGCGGGTGATGCGCTCGGTGCCGCGGCGGCTCACCAGCATCGTATCGCCTACGACCTGATCGGTGATCTCGGTCCCGCCGTCGAAGGAGGCGAACAGGCCCTCCGTGTTCTCACGCACGATGACGAAATCGACAGGACAGCCGCGATCGACGATCACCGGTACCCCTGGATAGCGCTTGATCGGGCGCACGCCGGCGTAGAGGTCGAGCGCTTTGCGCAGCCGGATGATCACGCGGCCTTGGACTTCAGTGCCGTCGGGCATGAGAACGTCCGGCAGCCCCATGGCGCCGAGCAGGACGGCGTCCGCCGCTCGCGCGGCCTCGAACGTCTCGGCAGGCAGCGCCTCGCCGGTTTGGCTGTAGAGCGCGACGCTGGCTGGGTAGGGCCTGATATCGAGGGACAGGCCGGACACCGCTCCCTCGACGGCATGCAGCACCTTGACCGCTTCATCGAGGACTTCTGGTCCGATGCCGTCCCCGCCGAGCGTGACGATCGTGTAGGCCATCTTTCGTCCTCAGTGTTCCGGAGTGACGTTTCGAAGCCGCATCTTCACTCAGGCGCGACGAATGCTCTCAGGGACGTCAAGGGGACGGTTGTCGCTGTCGAGGAACTCCACCGTCGTGAAGACGAGCTCGCTGTCACCGACATTCTCGAGATCGTGGACCATGAACTCACCCGGACCGTAGGTCATGTGGCGGGTATCGCCGGCCTTGTAGGCCGTCTCCCGGGTCGTACCGTCACCGAAATGGGAGCGCGCGCGTCCGTCCGTCAGCACCGTCCAGAAATAATCGAGTACATGACGGTGGAAGCCGATCCGCTCGCCGGGACCCAGGCGGAGCGACCAGACTCGCACGCGGTCGCTTTCCGAGACGAGCTGCTGCCCGACGCACCCGTTTAGGTTGTTAGTCGTGAGCTCCGCCCGGATATCTTCCGGCCAATCCGTGCCCGCTCGCAGGTCTGTCGTTGCGTCCATGGGTTCTTCCCTGCAGCTTGTTCCCGACGCCCACTTAAGTCCGTCGCAGGTACGGTCTTCAAGTCGCGCACGCGGAAACAGAGTGTTGATCACGCGGCGGCCGCGGTGATGGGTCCCTTGGAAAGCTTGCTTCGGCAGAAGTCGATGAAGGATCGAACCTTCGGGGGTACCTGCTCGCGGCTGTGATGCAGCGCGTAGATAGGGGTCGGCGTGTCCAGCTCGAATTTTTCGAGGAGGCGCACGAGGCGGCCTGCCGCCACGTCATTGCCGACGCGCAGATCCGTCGCGCGCCCGATCCCGATCCCGGCGATGAGGGCCTCGTAATTGGCGTCCCCGTTATTCGCCACAAAGTTGCCCGTCACCTTGACCCCGAACACCTGGCCGTCGCAGCGGAACGTCCATTCGTTGGTTAGGCTACCCATCCCGCTCAGGAGAAGACAATTGTGGTCGGCGAGGCCTTCGGGGCGCTCGGGCGTGCCCCGCTCGGCCAGGTAGGATGGCGCCGCGCAGATGACGCGTCGGCTTTCCGCGAGCTTGTGGGCGATCAGCGATGAATCCGGCTGCGTTCCGAACGCAATGATCACGTCAGATTCCTGAACCGGATGGTTGGGGTCGTCGGTCAGGACGACGTTGAGTGCGAGGTCGCGATAGGTCGCCAGGAACTCCCGCATGAGGGGCAGGATCGAGTGAAGACCGATCATGACCGGGCTCACCACCCTAAGGACGCCGCGCGGATCCTGCTGAAATGCCATGGCAGCCTGCTCCGCCCGATCAATCTCGGCGAGTGCCTGGCGGCTGTGCTGCAGGTACACCTGGCCGGGCTCAGTCAGGCTGAGGTGGCGCGTCGTCCTGTTCAAGAGGCGGACACCCAGCCGTCGCTCGAGTTGCTCGACGCGACGGCACACCCCTGAACGGGTGATTCCGAGCGCACCAGCAGCACTGCTCAGACTGCCGCGATCGACAACTGCGACGAAGATTTCCATGTCGCTCGTGGCCGCCACCGTTGATCTCCGTTGAACACTGTGTTGCTCGCCATAGCATGATCCAACGACCGCTGGGGAAATATTGCTGGCTGACAAGAACAACGGAGGGGGAACATGTTATCTGCTGCTTGGCTCGGGCTCGCCGTCAAGCTCGTGGCGAGCGCGGCCGTCGTCGTCATCGCTTCCATGATCGCTGAAATTTCGGGCCCTCTCGGGGCCGCCATGATCGCCTCCCTGCCGGTCTCGGCAGGCCCCGCCTATGTCTTGTTAGCGCTCGAACATGACCGTGCCTTTCTGGCCGCAGCCGCCCATGGCGGTCTCGTCGTCCTGCCGGGGACGGCCGCCTTCATCGTCATCTACGCGTTTGCGGCTTCGATCGGCCTTGTCGCCAGTCTCATGTCCGCGATGGCCGGCTGGGCCGTCATTGTATGGGCTCTGCAACGGGCCGATCTGCCCGCGCCGGCTGCGCTCGCGCTCTGCCTCGTCGCCTTCATCGCGGCGGCCTTTGTGACCCGCCACCTGTTCGCGGCGCCTCCTGTCGGCAGAGCCGTCCGCAGGTGGTGGGACGTGCCCGCCCGGGCCCTGCTGGTGGCGGCCCTGGTGGCTGCCGTCCTCGCATTTGCGCAGATCTTCGGTCCAAGTGCGGCCGGCATGACCGCCGCTTTTCCGCTGACGATGACGAGCCTCGTCGTCATCGTGCATCGCCGGCTCGGCGCTCTCACCAGCGTCGCCATGCTGGTCAACGCTCTCCCGGGGATGCTCGGCTTCAGCGTCGGTATGGCGATCGTTGCCGAGGCCACCTTCCTGGGCAGCACAGCGGCGCTTTGTCTGGCGCTCGCCGTCGGGCTAGCTTGGAACATGGCCCTCCTCCGACGAGCGACGTGGCGCGCGCGTAATTAAAGGGCGCGGTTGAGCAATAGGCAACACAGTGTTGCCGCCGCTCCGATTGTGCGCGCTCGCTTCCACCGGCACTCTCCGATCAAGAGCCTGAGCTCATAAAACAGAATGGTAGAGGGATGAAGCGTCGCGTCGCGTTAATACTCGGGGGCACCGGCATTACCGGGCGCGCGCTCGCCGCACATCTCACCTCTCAGCCGGATTGGGAGGTGGTGAGCGTCTCGCGCCGGGGTGAGGGCGACCAGAGTGGGGTTCGCAATCTATCCGCCGATCTGACGGACTCAGATTCCTGCCGGGTGATCCTGCCGCTGGTTCCGGACGTCACGCATGTCTTTTACACGGCTCTCCTGAACGCCCCGACGTTCCTCCAGCAATGCCCGCCGAACGCGGCCATGTTCCGCCAAGCGATCGATGCTCTCGCGGACGCGCCGAAGCTCGAACACGTTTGTCTTGTCCAGGGCACCAAGTACTACGGACAGAATCTCGGGCCGTTCAAGAACCCGGCCAAGGAGGATGATCCGCGGCATATCCCGCCAAACTTCTACTACGACCAGCAGGATCACCTCGTCGCCGCGAGCGCCGGGCGCGCATGGTCATGGTCCTGCGTGCGGCCGCACCTGATCTGCGGCTTCGCGCTCGGCAATCCGCTGAATCTGATCTCCGTGTTAGGTGTCTATGCCACGCTGTCGCGCGAACTCGGGCTGCCGCTGCGTTTCCCTGGCAACCCCGGCGCCTTCACCTCGATCACGCAGGCGACGGATGCAGGTCTTCTCGCCCGCGCGATGACCTGGATGGCGACGACCGAGAATTGCGCCAACCAGGCCTTCAACATCACGAACGGCGACCACTTCAGATACGTCAATCTCTGGCCGCGGCTCGCCGAGCATTTCGGAATGCATCCTGGACTCATCCAGACGATCGATCTGCCGGCCTTCATGGCGGACAAGGGCGAGCTTTGGGATAGAATCGTCGCAAAGCACGCGTTGAGGCCAACCCGCTTCGACCAAGTCGCCGACTGGAACTTCGCCTCCTACACCTTCGGGGTGAACTGGGACGTGATGTCCTCGACCGTCAAGGCGCGCCAGTTTGGGTTCGTCGAGGCCATCGACACCGATGACATGATCCTCGGCCACCTGCGGCAGCTGCAGGCCCAGCAGATCATCCCGTAGCGCATTGCGGGTCGCGGCTACGCCGTCAAAAACAGAACAGGGAGGGCAATATGATCGGGGTGACAAGGCGGCTATTCGGCCAGGCAGCGATCGGCGGGGTCGCGATGGCGTCGATCATGCGCCGGCCCGCGCATGCGGCCGAGTTCAGCTACAAATTTGCGAGCAACCTCGCCGATACCCACCCGATGAACGTGCGCCTGAAGGCGGCGTTTGACGCCATCCGGTCCGAGAGCGGCGGCCGGCTGTCCATCGACATGTTCGCGAGCAGCCAGCTCGGCGGCGATTTGGAGGTTCTGTCCCAGCTTCGTTCCGGGGCGGTCGAGTTCTACGAGATGGCCGGCGCGCAACTGTCGTCGCTGGTCCCGCTTGCGACGTTGAACGGGGTCGGCTTCGCCTTCAACTCCATCGACGATATCTGGAAGGCGATGGACGGCGAAGTCGGGGCGCTCGTGCGCGCGGCGATCAACAAGGCCAACATCTTCGTCTTCGAGAAGATGCACGACAACGGCTTCCGCCAGATCACATCGAGCGACAAGCCGGTGAAGACACCGGACGACCTGAAAGGACTCACGATCCGGGTGCCTCAGAGTGCGCTCTCGACCTCACTGTTCAAAGCCTTCGGTTCCTCTCCTCAGGGCATCAATTTCGGCGAGACCTATACCGCGCTCCAGACGCACCTCGTGTCTGCGCAGGAGAACCCGCTGGCGTTGATCGACTCGGCGAAGTTCTACGAGGTTCAGAAGTTCGTCTCCATGACCAACCACATGTGGGACGGTCTGTGGGTGATCGGGAACGTCGCGGCCTGGAAGGCCCTCCCGGACGATGTGAAGACGATTGCGGCCAAGCACATCAACGAGGCGGCCATCGCTGAGCGCAAGGATGTCGCGGCCCTCAACGACACGATCGCGACGAAGCTCAAGGGGCTTGGGATGACCTTCGTGGATCCCGACCGGGCCGCATTCCGCGACGCGCTCGGAAAGACGAGCTTCTACGCCGACTGGAAGAAGCGGTTCGGCGACCAGGCCTGGACGACCCTCGAGAAGTATACCGGGAAGCTCGGCTGAATGCTCACCGTCGCCGATAAGGAGTTCGAAACCCCGCAAGCGCGCGAGAGAACGCGGTTTCAGGCAGTAGCGTTTACGCTTGACCGCGGCCTCGGCCTCGTCGTGGACGTCGTGGCCGCGATCCTGGTCGTGGTCGAGGTGGCGATCCTCTCCACCACCGTTGTGTCTCGCTATGCTCTGAACCAACCCGTGACCTGGAGCGACGAGCTTGCCTCGCTCGTCTTTCTCTGGCTCGGGATGCTGGGTACGGTCGGCGCGCTTCGACGCAACGAGCACATGCGGCTCACGCTGTTTCTCGGCAATCTCCGTCCGCAGGCCCGAGCGGTGGTCGACTTGGTCGCCACGGGATGCGTAGCCGTGTTCCTCGCGCTTCTAGTGGGGCCGACCTTGAGGCTCGTCGAGCAGGACTACGACATCCTGTCCGCCGATCTCGGCATTCCGGCCGCGTACGGTGTGGCGGCGGTCTCGGCAAGTGTCGTCCTCATGCTGGTCTCAACCGCTCTACGCGTGGCCGCGTCCGTCCCGCTCCCCCGGTTCCTGGCTGTCCTGGTCCTGACCGTAGCGGTCGCGGGCGGGCTCATGCTGGCGAAACCCGTCTTGCTCGGCCTCGGCACGCTCAACCTTCTCATCTTCTTCCTGTTCGGGGTCGCCCTTCTGATCGCGATCGGGGTGCCGATCGCGTTCTCGTTCGGCTTAGCGACCCTGCTCTACTTCGTATTCGCCACCCGCCTGCCGCTTTCGGTCATCGTGGGGCGCATGAACGAGGGGATGTCGAGCGTCATCCTGCTCACAATTCCGCTCTTCATCTTTCTTGGCCTTCTGCTGGAATGCACCGGACTCGCCCGACGCATGGTGGATTTCCTGGCCATGCTGTTCGGCCATTTCCGCGGCGGCCTCGGTTATGTACTCCTGATGGCGATGTACCTCGTGTCCGGCATCTCGGGCGCGAAGGCGGCGGACATGGCGGCCGTCGGTCCCGTGCTCATCCCGGAGATGAAGCGGCGTGGCATGCGGGAAGGAGATCTCGTCGCGCTCCTGGCGACCTCGGCCGCCATGGCGGAGACGATCCCACCGAGCCTGGTCCTCATCATCATCGGCTCCGTCACGGGCGTCTCGATCTCGGCCCTGTTCTCGGGCGGCCTGCTGCCGGCGGCGGTGGCGGCCGTGATGCTGTCTGTCGCCGTGTATCTCCGGTCGGGCCGAGACCATGTCGAGCGCGCCCGCGAGGCGCGGCGCCGGGCGATCGGGCTCGCCTTCCTCAGCGCGCTCCCGGGATTGATCCTGCCCTTTATCATCCGCGCCGCGGTGCTCGAAGGCGTCGCGACCGCCACGGAGGTGGCCACGATCGGCATTCTCTACATCATCGTCGTCGCCCTCCTAATCTACCGCTATTTCCCGCTTCGCCGAGTGGCCGAAACGCTCGTCGCCACGGCGTCCATGTCAGGCGCCATCTTGCTGATCATCGCGCTCGCGGGCGCGATGTCCTGGGCGCTGACGCAATCCGGATTCTCTCGTCAACTCGTCGCCATCCTGACCCATCTTCCGGGCGGAGCGGCCGGGTTCATGGCCGTATCGATCGTGATGTTCATCGTGCTCGGATGCGCGCTCGAGGGCATCCCGGCGATCGTCCTGTTCGGGCCGCTTCTCTTCCCCGCCGCGAAGGCCCTCGGCATCAATGACGTGCACTACGCGATGGTGGTGCTCCTCTCGATGGGCTTCGGGCTGTTCGCGCCGCCTTTCGGCTACGGCTATTACACGGCCTGTGCGATCGCCCGCGTGTCCCCCGATCGCGCCATGCGAAATATGGTCCCGTACCTTGCCGCGCTTGCGGTCGCCATCATTCTCGTGGCGGCGGTGCCGTGGATCAGCACGGCATTCCTGCCGTGATGCTGTTCGGCCGGAAGCGGGTCGCGATCACCGGGGCGGGGTCCGGAATCGGCCGCGAAACGGCCCTGCTGTTCGCCCGCGAGGGTGCCCGCGTCGCCTCAATCGATGCCGACTCCGACTCGAGTTCGCGCGTTCGCGATGAGATCCTCGCTGAGGGGGGCGAAGCGCTCTCGTTCGGTCTCGACGTCCGCGACGAGGCGGCATCGGCGGCCACCTTCGACGAGATCGCTGCGCGCTGGGGCGGGCTCGACATCCTTGTCTGTGCGGCCGGGATTCTCCGAAGCGGCCGCCTCGCCACCATGGACCTTGCGGTATGGGACGAGGTTCAGGATGTGAACGTGAAGGGGGTGCTTATTGCCTGCCAGCAGGCGGTGCGCCTATTCGCCCGGTCTGAGCCGGACGCAACGCCTTGCAAGATCGCGATGGTCGCCTCTGCATCGGCTTCGGCGCCGAAGGTCGGGCTCGGCGCTTATGCAACCTCGAAGCTCGCACTCGTCCAGATCACGCGCGTTCTCGCGGCCGAACTCGCGAGCGAACGGATCAACGTCAATGCCGTCGCACCAGGCACGATCGCGACTCCGATGATCTCGAACTTCACCGAATCGGCGGACCCGAGCGGGTTCAAGCTTTACGGCGCGGCCCCGATCGGCCGGATGGGTGAGCCGTCCGACGTCGCGAACGCGATCGCGTTCCTGTGCTCGCCGTCGGCCGATTTCGTGACAGGTACCGTCCTCTCCGTCGATGGCGGCACGACCGCAACCTATCCAGCCTGATTAGGGTGCCCGGTGTTGAGGCGCGGTCACATCACTGTTCCGGCCGCCGCGAGTTCTCGAGGAGAGGAGCTCGAAATAGAACGATCCTCACGAAGCGACGTGCGACGAGGACAAAATGTCAGAACAGCAAAGAACAATTATCGTGACTGGCTCCGGCCGCGGCATTGGTCGGACCGTTGCATGCGCCTTTGCAGGCCAGGGTGAGGCCGTGGTGGTGGCGGATCTCGTGCATGAGCGTGCCGAGGAGACGGTTGCCATGATTTTGGCAGATGGCGGGCGCGCTGAGGCCGTCGCCGTGGACGTGCGCCACGAGGGCTCGGTCAGGGCTATGGTCGGCGCGGCGATGCAGCTGACGGGACGCATCGATGTCCTAATCAATGGTGCAGGCGCTTACGGCGAAGCGTTCCGGGCCACCCACGAGACGCCCGAGGAGGAATGGGACCTCGTGCTGGATTCCAACCTGAAGGGTAGCTTCCTCTGCGCCAAGCATGTCATCCCGGCGATGGTCGAGGCCGGCGGCGGCCGCATCATTAACTTCTCGTCCAATGCCGGCCGGACGACGAGCCCGCTGCTAGGGGCCTCCTACACCGCCGCGAAGGCCGGGGTGTTCGGCCTGTCCCGTCATCTAGCGATCGAATACGCGTCCAAGGGTATCCTGGTGAATACGATTGCACCGGGTCCCGTGAACGGCGACCGCGTCGGAGACCTTCTGCCGGCCGAGGGCAAGCGGAACGGACTGGCGTCGCAGATCCCGCTCGGCCGATTGGCGGAGTTCGAGGACATCAGCGACGTCGTCCTCTTCCTGGCCTCGAACGCCTCGCGCTTCATGACTGGCGCAATACTGGATGTGAACGGCGGGTACGTTCTAGCCTGACGCGAGCACAACGTCCGCTTCGAAGACGCCGGCCGGGTCACTTGTATGGCCGGCTTGGGCGCGAAGCCGAACGTCCGGCTTTGCGCACTCAGGCAACCTGGCGCGACGTGGTCTGGCCGGAAGCGGAATGACACCGAAGCGGCCCTGGACGCAGGCCAGCATCAGAGCGCGCACCATCTGGCCGGTGATGCCGCCCGTAGAAGCTACCCAGGCGATCACCTCGCGGTCATGGGTGTCGATGGCAAAGGCAACCCGGACGACCTCGCCGTTCCTGCAGGTGATCTCCAGCGCATCCGAGGACCAGCGTTGGTTCGATGCGGAGGCGATGACGCACTCCTCGTGAGCGCGCACCGGTCGCATGCCGGTGTGACGCTGGAGGAGCAGGCCGCTCTGCTTCATCAGGCGGAACAATCTCTTATGGTTCAAGAGCGGTTCGCCAGTGGCGCGGCGCGTCCGGTTCAGGATCGCCGTCACCCGCCGATAGCCGTAGGTCGGTCGCACGTCCGCCACGGTGCGGATGGCGGTCAGGATGACGTCGTCGTCGGCGCGGCGATAGGAGCCCCGAGGGCGCGCGCCGCCCTGCCGCTGCTCGATCAGGTTGGAGCGGGCCACCCCCAACACGTCGGCCACGACCTTCACCGGGAAGAGCTACCGGAGGACGACGGCAACGGCCACGCGACTTTTTTTACTCGCGCGGCGGCCAAGGCCTCCTTCAGCACCTCGACTTCCAGCGTCTTGCGGCCGAGCAGACGCTCCAGGTCGCGCAACCGGGCTTCCAACTCCCGCACCCGGCTGGCGGCGACGACCTCCTCGTCCGACACCTCGGACTTCCGGCGCAGGTCGCCGACGGAAGAGATCTCTTTGGCCATGGCGGATGGTTAGCGCGGCTCCCCTGCCCCGTCCATGGTGGCAGATCAGAGCGCGTCCGAGTTAGATCGCACTGCGACACATCCGGTCGTGTTGACGCAGCCGGAGCAAAACTAATCTCGGAACAGGGTGCTCGCAGCCAAGCTGTGTCAGCATATATACAATCGCGGACACGATCACACGGCATCCGCGAGCGAGGCTTTCACCCGCCCCTGCCGATAGCGATGGGAGCGGTCTGGATGCCGCGCTTCTACTTCAACGTCCACGACGGCAAGACCGGCCTCGATGTGATCGGCACGGACCTGCCGAGTTGGGAAGCCGCACGGGTCGAGGCCCTGCGCTTCATGGGCGAGATCATGAAGGACAATGCGCCGCTCATCGCCCTGGACGAGGATTGGCGTCTTGAAGTGACCGACAGCACCGGCCTGACCCTGTTCCAAGTGGCGCTCGTGATGACTGACACGCCTGTTTCGCTGCGCGGCGTGCGGGATGAGGAGGACGATGCTCGCTGAGCAAGAGCGCACCGGCCACTCCACGGCTTGCCACCTCCCGCAGGATTTCTCTAGGCCATGCCGGAGAGCTATGGCGGGGTCCGTGCCCGTCCACCAACGCATCCTGTATAATGATGCAATGGCCCTACCAGCTCCTAATAGGATCGGGCGGCACGCGGGGCATCGCAGCAGTGCAACTTTGCTTAGGTAGCCCTGCGGCGCCCCTTTGGCTGCTTCGGCTGCCGCTCGGCCATGGCGCCGGGCTGTCCGAGGCCGATGGCCTTGGCGAGGGCGGAGCGCTGCTCGGCGTAGCTGGGGGCGACCATCGGGTAGTCGGCCGGCAGGCCGTAGCGCTCACGGTAGCTCTTCGGGTCGAGGCCGTGGCTGGTGAGGTGGCGCTTGAGCGTCTTGTAGGTCTTGCCGTCGATGAAGCTGACGATGCCGTCGGGCCGGACCGACTTGCGGA
>NZ_JBKFBO010000059.1:0-40280 GCF_053346215.1 Methylobacterium sp. A49B | reverse complement strand
TCAAGATATGAGGCGCTTCGGGACGCGGAAGCTCGACCATCCGTGGGCGTCGAAGGTCCCACGTCACTGTCGGGACGGCCACGAACGGCAACGCGGCTCCACCTCCCCCCTGTGCGGGGCGAGGGAGACGCGCGCATCACGCTCCTTCTTCCTTAGAGAAGAGGATCGAGCGATCCGCCCGAACGGACGATGAAAATTATCCCGTGGGTCGCCCGTAGCCCGCAAGGGGGAGGAAGAGGCGCGCGGACGTGTTGGGGACCGGCGGCACGTCGGCGTCCGGTTTCATGTCCAGCCCATGCTCATCTTCGGCTGCAACGGAAGGGCACGTTTCTGCGACCCCGACGGCTGCGCCGAGACCCCGCATTGTTGCTGCACCGCACCCTAGGGTAGACCCACGGTCACGATGTCCGAGACCGCAGCCGCGATGACGCCTTCCCTCTGGACCCGCCTGTCGAATCCCAGCCACTTCATGCGGTGGTCGGGCGCGCTCGTGCCGTGGCTCGCCGCGCTCTCCTTGGTCGCCCTCGGTGTCGGGCTGTACCTGACCTTCTTCGTGGTGCCGCCCGATTACCAGCAGGGCGAGACCGTGCGGATCATGTACATCCACGTCCCGGCCGCGTGGCTCGGCGTGTTCTTCTACGGCGCCATGAGCCTGTCGGCGATCGGCACGCTGGTCTGGCGCCATCCGCTCGCCGACGTTGCGCAGCGCGCCGCCGCCCCGATCGGCGCGGCCTTCACGCTGATCTGCCTCGTGACCGGGTCCCTCTGGGGCAAGCCGATGTGGGGCACCTACTGGGTCTGGGACGCGCGCCTGACCTCCATGCTGATCCTGCTGCTGATCTACTGCGGCATCATCGCCCTGTGGCGGACCCTGGAGGATCCGAACCGCGCCGCGCGGGCGGTGGCGATCCTGACCCTCGTCGGCGCGGTGAACCTGCCGATCATCAAGTTCTCGGTGAACTGGTGGTCGACCCTCCACCAGCCCGCCTCGATCCTGCGCATGGGCGGCTCGACCATCGATCCCTCGATGCTCTACCCGCTGCTGCTGATGATCGGCGCGGCGACGCTCGGCGGGACGACGTTGCACCTCTACGCCATGCGCACCGAGATCATGCGCCGCCGGGTGCGGACGCTGACCATCCGCGAGGCCGAGCGCCTCGACCGCGCCCAGCCCCGCATCACCCCGACGCCGGCCGCGATGCCGGTCGGACAACCGGTCTAGGAACGCCGCGATGGATCTCGGCTCTCACGGCGGCTTCATCCTGGCCGCCTACGCCTTCACGGCTCTGGTCATGCTCGGCCTCGTCGGCAACGCGATCCGGGATCGGCGGGCGCAGGTCCGCGCGCTCAAGGGGTTCGGCGAGGAGCGGCGATGAACGCTCCCGTCGACGATGCGACCGGGCGGCCGCTGCCGGTCCGGCGCTCCCTCCTGCTGATCGTGCCGGCCCTCGCCTTCGCGGCCCTCGCAGCCGTGCTGTTCCTGCGTCTGCGCTCGGGCGCCGACCCGGCCGCCCTGCCCTCCGCGATGATCGGCAAGCCGGTGCCGAGCTTCACGCTTCCCGCCGTCCCGGGACTGACGGCAGCCGGCGCCCCCGTGCCGGGCCTGGCGAGTGCCGACATGAAGGGGCAGATCACGGTGCTCAACGTGTTCGCCTCGTGGTGCGCGCCCTGTCAGGTGGAGCACCCGATGCTGATGCGGCTCGCCAAGGAGCCGGGGATCCGGCTGGTCGGCATCGACTACAAGGAGCCGAACCCCGAGGCCGGCCAGCGCTTCCTCGCCCGGCACGGGGTGCCGTTCAGCGCGGTGGGGGCGGATGCCAGCGGTCGGGCGGCAATCGATTTCGGCGTCTACGGCGTGCCCGAGACCTTCATCATCGGGCCTGACGGCGTGATTCGCGACAAGCTCGTCGGCATCCTCACGCCCGAGAACTTCGCGAGCGTGCTCGCCCGCATCCGGGCGGCCGGCAAGGTCGCGGCGGCGCAGTAGCCTTTACGGCTGCGGCGCCTTGCGCTCGTACCGCGTCAGCAGCGGCGTCTGGGCGAGGGCGAACAGCACGGTGATCGGCATGATGCCGAACACCTTGAAGTTGACCCAGAAATCCTCCGTCTGGGTCCGCCACACTACCTCGTTGAGGGCGGCCAGGACGAAGAAGAACACGCCCCAGCGGAAGGTGAGCTTGCGCCAGCCCTCCTCGGTCAGGCTGAACATCGAGTCGAGCACCACCGACAGGAGCGAGCGCCCGAAGGCGAGGCCGCCGAGCAGCACGGTGCCGAACAGCGCGTTCACGATGGTGGGCTTGACCATGATGAACGTCTTGTCCTGCAGCGCCAGGGTCAGGCCGCCGAACACCACCACCACAACACCCGACACGAGCGGCATGATCGGCAGCCGGCGGACCATCACGTAGTGGATCGTCAGGGCGACGACCGTCGCCGCGATGAACACGCCCGTGGCGACGAACAGCTTCTGGTCGGGCGCCACGCCGAACCGCTCGGAATAGGCGTTGCCGAGGAAGAACAGGACCAGCGGGCCGAGTTCCAGCGCCAGCTTCACGAGGGGCGGCAGGTGCCGTTGCGGCGGGACGGTTTCGATCTGCATGCGCGTCTGTTGGCTCGGGTGCGGCGGCCTTGATAGGCTGTCAGCGCCGGACTGGATTCGTCGGCGTGTGTGTAACGCGGGGCGCGCGATGTCCATCACGATCGAGAATGCCGAGATCGAGGCGCTGCTGGCCGACCTCGCGGAGACGACTCGGCAGCCCGCGCCGGATCTGCTGCTCGACCTGCTCCGGCGGGAGCGGGAGCGGCTGGCCGAGGATCGGGAGCGCGAAGCTGCGGCCGCGATCGCGTCGGGGCGGTTGCTTCACGAGCGTTGGAAGGCAGCGGAGGAGATCGATCCGCGCCCGGTCAATGAGATCCTCGCCTACGATGAGAATGGCTTGCCGGTATGACCCAGGCGGTCATCGACACATCGATCTATATGGCGATCCTGCTCGGCGAGCCCGACGCGGATTTTTATAGTCAAGCGGTCCGGTTCTATCCGAAACGCCTTATGGCGGCTGCAACCTACCTCGAATGTGCCATCGTGAGCAGTAAGAAGACGACCGGCCGGGCTGATCTCGACGACTGGCTGCTCCGGGAGGTGATCTCGGTCGTCCCGGTCGACCACGCCCCTGCGCAGATCGCCGCGGACGCCTTCGCCCGCTACGGCAAGGGCCGTCACCCGGCCGGCCTGAACTTCGGCGACTGCTTCGCATACGCGCTCGCCCGGTCGCTGAACGCGCCGCTTCTGTTCAAGGGCCAGGACTTCGCGCAGACCGACGTGCTGCGCGTGGCCGTCTAATCCTTCTCCAGCCCGGCGATCGCCCGCGCGAAATCCCGGGCCGCGAAGGGCTCCAGATCCTCCACGCCTTCGCCGACGCCGATGAAATGCACCGGCAGGCCGAACTTCGCCGCCAGCGCCACCAGGATGCCGCCCCGGGCCGTTCCGTCGAGCTTGGTCATCACCAGTCCCGAGACCGGCGCGGCCTGGGCGAACAGCTCCACTTGGCTGAGCGCGTTCTGGCCGACCGTGGCGTCGAGAACCAGGAGGGTCGCGTGCGGCGCCTCCGGATCCTGCTTGCGCAGCACGCGGACGATCTTCTCCAGCTCGGCCATCAGGCCGGCCTTGTTCTGGAGGCGGCCCGCGGTATCGATCAGCAGCACGTCGGTTCCGGCGGCGCCCGCCTGCTTCAACGCATCGAAGGCGAGGCCCGCCGCGTCAGCCCCCTGCGCGCCGCTCACCACCGGCGTGCCGGTGCGCGCGCCCCAGACCTTGAGCTGGTCGATCGCCGCCGCCCGGAACGTGTCGCCCGCCGCCAGCATCACGGTGCGCCCCTCCGCCCGCAGCTTCGAGGCCAGCTTGCCCAGCGTCGTGGTCTTGCCGGCGCCGTTCACTCCGACGGTGAGGATCACGTACGGCTTCCTGTTCGCGTCGATGGTGAGCGGCACCGCCACCGGCTCGAGCGCCCGCTCGACCTCCGCGGCGAGGATCGCCCGGACCTCGTCGGGGGAGATGCCCTTCTCGTAGCGGCCCTTGCCGACGGCTTCCGAAACCCGCATCGCGGTCTCCAGGCCGAAATCGGCCTGGATCAGCGCGTCCTCCAGATCTTCCAGGGTGGTGGCGTCGAGCTTGCGCTTGGTGAACAGGCCGGTGACCCGGTCGGAGAGCGCCGTCGAGGTCCGCTTCATCCCGGAGGTGAGGCGGCTCCACCAGCCCTTGGCCTCGGGCTCGCGGTCCGGTCCCGCGCCCGCGTCGTGGGCGAGGGCCGCGGCGCTGTCGACCGGCTGGATGTCGGGCATCGGCTCGACTGCCGGCTCCCGGTTCGCATCGCCCGTGTCGACGGGGTCGGCCCCGTGGGCCGGATCATCGCCGGCCGTTCCGGCGGGCGGCCGCTCGGGCTCGCCCTCGATCGGGAGCAGGTCCGCGCCCTCCACGACGTCGGCGACCGGCTCGGGCGTTTCCTCGGGCGGCAACGGGATGTGCTCCACGTCCTCCGCGCCGGTGGCGAAATCGGGCTCGCCCTCGGAGGGCGAGGCCGCCTCCGCGGGCAGCTCGGCCTCGGGCTTGTCCGCGGCCGTATCCTGACCTTTGCGCCCGAACAGGCGTCCGAACCAGCCGGGCTTCTCCTCGCTCGCCATGACTTCGCGTCCTCGCCCCACCTTGCCCCGCCGACACCGACCCTCTAGCCGATCCGGATGCCCAACGCCTTCGACATAGGCGCGCGCCTCCTCTACCGCGATGCCCTGCTGCTCGTCATCGACAAGCCGGCGGGTTTGCCGGTCCATCCCGGGCCGCGCGGTGGCGAGACGCTCACCGACCACCTGGACGCCCTCCGGTTCGGCCTGCCCCGCCGCCCCGAGGCAGCCCACCGTCTCGACCGCGACACGTCGGGCTGCCTCGCGCTCGGCCGGCATGCCAAGGCCCTGGCGCGGCTCGGCAAGCTGTTCTCCGGCAGCGCCGTCGACAAGACCTACTGGGCCATCGTGGAGGGCGGCCCCGTCGATGAGGCCGGCCGCATCGACCTGCCGCTCGCCCGACGCTCGGACGATCCGCGCTCCTGGTGGATGAAGGCGGATCCGGCCGGCGATCCGGCGCTGACCCATTGGCGGGTGCTCGGGCGCACCGGGGGACGGACTTGGCTGGAGCTGAAGCCGGTCACCGGCCGCACCCACCAGCTCCGGGTCCACTGTGCCGCCTCCGGCTGGCCGATCCTCGGGGATGCGGTCTACGGCGGCGCGCCCCGCGGGAGCGCGCTGCACCTGCACGCGCGAGGCCTGTCGATCCCGCTCTACCCGAAGCGGGAGGCCATCGCGGTGACGGCGCCGCCCCCGCCGCATATCGACGAGGCCGTGGCGGCCATGCGCGCGTGAGCCTCGCGTCATCGCGCGCGCAGCGAGGCGACACAGGGCAGCGCGACGTCAAATGATGTTGCGCCGCTGGATTGCTTCGCCCCGCGCGCAGAGACGCCGACGGGCGTGACCAAAGCTGCGCGTGGACCGGACCTGCCCTTTTGGGGCCGGCACGGAGTGCGACCCGCCGTGACCGAACGCTAAGCGCTGATCAGCCGCGCGCCGTCGTGCCCGGCGATGGTGACGGTGTGGAACGTCCCCGGCGCCTCCGCTGCGGCCAAGCGCACGGCGGTAAAATCCGCGCTGCGCCCCAGGGCGCCGCGCTCCGCCAGGACCGTCAGGCGGCGTCCGACCTGCGCGTCGAGGTGCCGCCGCAGGGCGTCGGCGCCCGCCTCGCGCAGCCGCTCCGCCCGCGCGCGGATCGCCTCCGGGTCCACCGGCGGCATGCGGGCGGCGGGCGTCTCCGGGCGCGGCGAGTACGGGAAGACGTGCAGATGCGTCAGCCCGCATTCCGACACGAGGTCGAGGGAGCGGGCGAACTGCGCCTCCGTCTCGGTCGGGAAGCCCGCGATGAGGTCGGCCCCGAACACCATGTCGGGCCGCAGCCGTCGCACCGTCTCGCAGAAACGGATGGCGTCGGCGCGGAGATGCCGCCGCTTCATGCGCTTGAGGATGAGGTCGTCGCCGGCCTGCAGGGACAGGTGGAGATGCGGCATCAGCCGCTCCTCCTCCGCGATGGCCCTCAGGAGCGCGTCGTCGGCCTCGACGGAATCGATGGAGGACAGGCGCAGGCGTGCGAGGTCGGGCACCGACCGCAGGATTTCCCGGACCAAGCCCCCCAGGGACAGGGCAGGCGCCGGAAGGTCTCGGCCATAGGCCGTGAGGTCGACGCCCGTCAGTACCACCTCGCATCCCCCCTGCGCCACGACGCTCTCGACCTGCGCGATCACGTCGGACGCCGGCACCGAGCGCGAGGCGCCGCGCCCGAACGGGATCACACAGAAGGTGCAGCGGTGGTCGCAGCCGTTCTGCACGGGCACGAAGGTGCGGGTATGGCCGGTGATTGCGGTGATCCGCGTCGGCTCGGCGTGGCGCGCCGCCATGACGGCGCCCGGTCCGGTCCCCGCCGCCGACCAGCCTTCGGGTCGGAGCTTCTCGGCGTTGCCGATGAGGCGCGCCACCTCGGGCATCGCCACGTAGGCCTCGGTCTCCACCTCGGCGCCGCAGCCGGTGACGACGATCTCGGCCCCGGGCCGCTCGCGCGCGATCCGGCGGATCGCCTTGCGGGCCTGCCGCCCGGCCTCGGCGGTCACCGCACAGGTGTTGACGACGACGCGATCCCGCCCGTCCGCGCCGGCATGGACCCGCAGCGCCTCGGACTCGACGGTGTTGAGGCGGCACCCGAAGGTAAGGGTCTCGACTGCCATCAGGCCGCGCCGGCGAACAGCTCCGGCGCCAGGGTCCCCTCGGCGACGAGCGCGACCGGGCCGGTCATCAGGACGTGATCGTCGGCCCGCCACTCGACGAAGAGCTCGCCGCCGGGCAGCGCGACGGTCGCCTGCCGGCCGATCATCTTGAGGCGCGCGGCGGCGACGACGGTGGCGCAGGCGGCGGTGCCGCAGGCGAGCGTGAGCCCGGCGCCGCGCTCCCAGACCCGCAGCTTGATCGCCTCCCGGCCCGTCACCTGCGCGACCGAGATGTTGGCGCGCTCCGGGAACAGCGGATGGTTCTCCAGCATCGGGCCGATCCGGGCGAGGTCGAAGGTGTCCGGATCCGGCTCGACGAAGAACACCGCGTGCGGATTGCCCATGTTCACGACGCCCGGCGAGTGCAGGACCGGATCGTCGATCGGGCCGATCTGAAGCTCGACCCGGCGCGTGTCCGGGAACGGCTCGGACAGGGGGATCTCGTCCCAGGCGAGCCGGGGCCGGCCCATGTCGACCGTGAAGGCCCGCTCCGAGACCCGGCGCACGCCGAGGAGGCCGGCTGCGGTCTCCAGGGTGAGCCGGCCGCCCTCGGCGGGCCGGGCCATGGCCGGATCGTCGAGCATCGCGTAGGCGACGCAGCGGGTGCCGTTGCCGCAGGCGCCGGATTCCGAGCCGTCGGTGTTGTAGATCCGCATGAACGCGTCCGTGCCGGAGCTCACGGGATCGTGCAGGACCATCAGCTGGTCGAAGGCCGAGCCGGGATCCTGCGCAATCGCCCGCGCCTCCTCCGGCTGAACCGTTGCGGGGGAGCCGCGCAGGTCCAAGACCACGATCGCGTTGCCGGCGCCGTGCATCTTCAGGAAGCGTCTGTGGGCGAGTGCGCTCATGCGGTCCCGCAATTCGAGAGGATCGGCCGGCTATATGGCAAAACCCTCCGCCCGGCGCGAGGGGAGACAGCGGCGTGGCAGATGCGCCGCACCCGCAGCTCTCATCCATGTTGGTCTCGCGGGCCGTCCCGTTCGCCATTAGGTTACGGGGCGAGAGCCCGCGCAATCACCCGCGGGCCTCGACCGGAGCGCCCACCGTGATCCGCCTTCGACCGCTCGTCACCCTCTCGGCCGCTCTCGCGCTCGCCTCCGGCGCGCCCGTCGCCGCGCAGCAGGCTGCCCCGCCGCCCTCCACGGCCCCCGCACCGGCGCAGACCGATCCGCTGCCGACCACGACGGCACCGAACCCGGCGCCCGATCCGGGCAAGAGCCCGGCGCCGGCGCCGGAGCAATCGGTGGCGCCACCGCCCGCCGGTCAGGCCGCGGTGGGCTCGCCCGCGCGGCCGACCCTCATCGACAAGGCGGGCGAAGCCGGCGACGTCGACGAGGTCACGCTGCCCGCCAAGCCGGCCGCCATCCTCTCGGGCAAGACCAAGTGGGAGGAGGCCGTGTCGAACCTGAAGCAGGCCTTCGCGCGGATCGAGGGCGACCTCGCCAAGATCGGCGTCGCGCCCGCCGGCCGGCCGCTCGCGGTCTTCACCCGCACCGACGATGACGGCTTCGAGTTCGAGGCGATGATCCCGGTCGCGTCCGCCCCGAGCCCAGCGCCGGCGGAGGGCGACGGCCTGCGCTTCGGCACGACGCCCTCCGGCAAGGCCTTGCGCTTCGCCCACAAGGGCTCCTACGAATCGATCGACGGCACCTACGAGACGCTGACCGCCTATCTCGATGCCAAGGACATCGTCGTGCAGGACCGGTTCGTCGAGGAATACGCCACCGACCTCAAGGACAGCACCGACGACAATCTGGACGTGAACATCTACGCCTTGGTGAAATGAAGCAGGCGCTCTGAGCCGCGACCCGTTCAAGTTGCTTTAGCCGGATGCCGGGATCGCCATTGACGGCCCTCACCTACTGAGAATGCAGCGCAAGTCCCTCCCCCTTGCGGGGAGGGGTAGGGGTGGGGGTGGTGCAGAGGGCACCACCACGCTTGATCCTGCACCACCCCCACCTCCAACTCCTCCCCACAAGGGGGAGGAGAGCGTCTGTGCTCATGTGCGGGCATCCCCGAACACCCCAAAGGTTTGCATCTGAAACCTCGGCTGGGAGTACCCCGTCGTGGGGCCCTCGGGTCCCAGCCCTGCGCCGACCCGTCTTGCATCCCGGCGCCCGGCGGGACACATGCCCAGACCCGCATGCGACGGGATCCGACGGGAGACACGATGACGGAGATCGGCCACGGCCTGCTCGCCCACCGCACCGGAGCACCGGTCGCCGAGGCCCGGCCGCGCAGCTTCAGCGTCCACGGGCAGGAAATCACCGACCCCTACGCTTGGCTGAAGGCCGAGAACTGGCAGACGGTCCTCAAGGATCCGGCAGCCCTACCGGACGACATCGCCGCCTACCTCAAGGCCGAGAACGCCTTCGCCGAAGAGGCGCTCGCCGGGACCGCGGAGCTGCGCCAGCGGCTCGTCGCCGAGATGCGCGGGCGGATCCAGGAGGACGAGAGCGGCGTCCCCGAACCGGACGGGCCCTTCGCGTATTACACGCGCCACCGGGAAGGCGGTCAGCACCCGCTGATCTGCCGCAGGCCTGCGACCTCGCCCGACGTGCCCGAATCCGGTCCGGACCCGGACGAGACCATCCTGATCGACGGCGATCGCGAGGGTGAGGGCCTGCCGTTCTTCGAGATCGCCGCCGCGGTGCATTCCGACGACCACACGCGGCTCGCCTGGAGCGCCGACACCAAGGGCTCGGAACTCTACACGATCCGGGTCCGCGACATCGCCACCGGCCTCGACCGCGACGACCGGGTCGAGGCGACCTCCGGCGAGGCGGTCTGGGCAGCGGACGGCGAGAGCTTCTGGTACGTGGCGGTCGACGCCAATCACCGCCCCGCCAAGGTGATGCGCCACCGCCTCGGCACCGCGCAGAGCGCGGACGAGACGGTCTACACGGAGGCCGACGCAGGCTACTTCGTCCATATCGGCAAGACCCAGTCCGGGACCTTCCTCGACGTGACGGCGAGCGACCACGAGACCTCCGAGGTCCGGCTGCTCGACCGGCACGCGGAGGACGCCGCGCTGCGCCTGGTCCACCCCCGCGAGCCGCTGCTGATCTACGGGGTGGAGCACCGCGGCGACCGGCTGTTCATCCGCACCAACGCGGACGGGGCCGAGGACTTCAAGATTGTCACCGCGCCCGTCGACGATCCCGGCCGGGCCAACTGGACCGACCTCGTGCCGCACCGGCCGGGGGTGATGATCCGCCATCTCCACCTGCTGGCCGGCCACCTGATCCGCCTGGAGATCGAGAACGCGCGGCCGCGGATCGTCGTGCGCGACCTCGCCGACGGGGCCGAGCACACGGTCGCTTTCGACGAGGAGGCTTACTCCCTCGGCCTGCGCGCCGGGCTCGCCTTCGACACGGCCACGATCCGCTTCGTCTACGCCTCGATGACGACGCCGTCCGAGACCTGGGACTACGATTGCGCGACCCGCACCCGCGTCCTGCGCAAGCGGCAGGCGGTGCCGAGCGGGCACGATCCGGCCGCCTACGTGACCCGGCGGCTCTTCGCCACCGCGCCGGACGGCGAGCAGGTCCCGATCTCGCTGCTCCACCGGCGGGGCCTGACGCTCGACGGCAGCGCGCCGCTCCTTCTCTACGGCTACGGCTCCTACGGCACTCTGATGCCGGCCGGCTTCCGCACGAACCTCCTGAGCCTCGTGGACTGCGGGTTCGTCTACGCCATCGCGCATATCCGCGGCGGCACCGAGAAGGGCTGGCGCTGGTACCTCGACGGCAAGCGCGAGAAGAAGCCCAACACCTTCACGGACTTCATCGCCTGCGCCCACGCGCTGATCGCGCAGGGCTACACGGCCGAGAAGCGCATCGTCGCTCACGGGGGCTCGGCGGGCGGCATGCTGATGGGGGCGGTGGCCAACTTGGCGCCGGACCTCTTCGCCGGCATCGTCGCCGACGTGCCCTTCGTCGACGTGCTCAACACCATGCTCGACGCGGAGCTGCCGCTGACCCCGCCGGAATGGCCCGAATGGGGCAACCCGGCCGAGAGCGAGACCGCCTTCCGGACCATCCTGTCGTACTCGCCCTACGACAACGTCGCCGCCAAGGCGTATCCGGCGATCCTGGCGCTCGGCGGCCTCACCGATCCGCGGGTCACCTACTGGGAGCCGGCCAAGTGGGTTGCGCGGCTGCGCGCCACCATGACGGGCGGCGGGCCGGTCCTCCTGCGGATCAACATGGAGGCCGGCCACGGCGGCGCCGCCGGACGGTTCGACCGCCTGGAGGAGGTGGCGCTGATCTACGCCTTCGCGCTCGCGGTGGTGGGTAAGGCGTAGGCTCGGCGGCGCGACGGGCCGGGACCGGCCCGACGCGCAGGTCCATGCACTGACCTGCAAGTCCAAAGGGCGGGACTCCGGAGGGATCGCGCCGACGCCGCACCGTCCTTGCGAGCGGAGCGAAGCAATCCAGCTGCGCCACGCTGACACGCATCGCGCTACTCGGGCTCGCTTCGCTGCGCTCGCGATGACGGAGAGATCGCGTCGACCAGAGCGTCCACAAGGACCCCGCACAAGGGGTCATTGCAGCGAAGGCCAGCCCCGTCAGGGCCTCGCCGCGGGCGGCTGCGCACCCTCGCCGTCGATCGGAGCCCCGTCGCCCTGCGCCCGGGCCCGCCGTGCGGCGTCCTCCGCGGCCTTCTCGGCGGCCGCCTTCTCCGCTGCCGCCTTCTCCGCCGCAGCCTTCTCGGCGGCAGCCTTGAGCGCCGCGGCGCGCGCCTTGTCCATCTCGATCCGGGCGCGGCGGCGCTGCCGCTCCACCTGATCGGCTTCAGAGAGCTCGATCGATTCCAGTTCGCGCTGGAGCACGAAGGCGGCGAGCCCGTTCGACAGGGCGCCGACGTCGAGGGCCCGCTCCGGCGCGGCGAGCGGCCCCGTCATCCCGAGCTGGATCGCGGGCGTGCCCGCGCTCCAGCCCCGCGGCACCGGACCGCCCGAGAGGGTCCCGCGTGCGTCGAGGCGACCGGCGCGCAGATCATAGCCCAGCGTCCCCGACCAGCGCGCGGACCCGAGGTCGATATCGAGGGGCCCGGCCCGCAGCACGCCGCCGACGAGGGTAGCGGCGGCCCGCGTGGGACCGCGCGCCTGCACGCTGTCCTTGGCGAGTTCCTCGGCGACCACGGCCTGGAGGCGGCCCTCGCGCAGCGGGTCGTCCATCTCGGCGGCCCGTGCCAGGGCACGACCGAGACCCGCGGGGTCGGCCTCGGGAATCGTGAGATCGGCGAGTGCCAGGGTGCCGCTGCCCGAGAGGTTCTCGGCGAGCCCCGGGCTCGTCTCGGCCGTCGTGGAGAAGCGCAGGTCCGTGGTGAGCCGGCCACCGATCGGGCCGCCGGCCAGGGCCGGGATCGCGACCGAGTCGAGGCGGCTAGCCCCGGAGATCGCCACGGCGGCCCCGAGCCGCGCGAGCGTGACCGATCCGGCGACGCGCCCGCCGGCGAGGGCGCCGCTCAGGTTGCGCAGGGTCAGGCTCGCGTCGGCGACGCCGATGGCCACGCTGGCATCCGTCGCCACGAGGCCATGTCCGAGATCCAGGCTGGCCACCCGGGTGTCGAGGGCGACGCTGGGCAGCGCGGACGGCGCCCCGAAGCGCCCGTTCCCCTCCGCGGGCAGCACGGTCGCGGCCGCGAGTTGCGGCAGCGACAGGCGGTCGAGGGAGAGATGGCCGCTCACGGCGCCCCCCGGCGCCCGCTTGAGCGCCCCGCTCAGCGCGTTGCCCGCCACGGTCCCGGTGAGGTCGGCGGTGACGTCGCCCCCGTCTCCCGCGAGCGTGACGGCGAGGTCGGCCGGCCACGCGCCCGGCTGGAGGCTCGCGGCTCCCGCGAGGGTCAGGAAGGGTGCGAGGTCGGCCGTTTCCAGGCGCAGGACGCCGCCCCTCGGCGTGGCATCGGTCCCGACGAGAAGGGGTGTCCCGGTCGCGACCTTGAGGCCCGCCACCGTACCGTCGACCTTGACGGCGAGGGCCTCCCCCGCCGCCCGCTCGGCGCTCAGGCGCAGTTCGGCGGGTCGCCGAAGTCCCGGGATATCGGGCCGGCCGAACCACTGCCCCGCCCGGGGGCCGGCGAGCGCGGCGGTCCCGCCCACGATCCGAGTCCCGCGGCTGACCAGGGACAGGTCGAGGGTGCCGCCGCCCGCGTCGCCCTTGGCCTGCGTGCGCAGGGCCTCCGCGGCGCCGCCCTCTCGGTCGAGGGTCACCGCCAGATCGAGGGGCGCGTCGCGCAGGAAGGCGGGGAGCAGGCGGATCTCGCCGACCCAGACCCGCTCCAGCAGGCCCAGCAGCGGCGCCGCCACCGGCGCCTTCAGACGGCCGGAGACGCGGCCGGTCCCGTCGGCGCCGATCCGGCCTGACAGCTTGGCGCTCGCGCCCGCGAGGTTGGTCACGTCCAGGCTGTCGACCACGAGGCTCCCGCCGTCCGACTGGATGCGCGCCGCGATGGTGCCGGTGCCGGACGTCGCCGCACCGAACCGCACGTCCTGCGCCTCCAGGGTCAGGGCGAGGTCGTGTTCGCCGAGACTGCCGAGCGTCGCACCGAGCGGCGGCAGATTGGCGATGTCGATGCCGCTGGCGCGGATCTGCGCCTCGAAGCGGCCGCGCACGCCGGCTTCCGCGGCCGTGTAGCGGGCGTTGCCGGTGATCCGCGCTGTCCCCAGGGTCAGGCGGAGGTTGCGCAGGAACAGGCTGTCGGCGGCGGCGGACAGATCGGCCGCGGCCTCGACGCGCCGACCGTCGAGGAGCGCGGGCAGTGGCCCCTCCAGGCCGAGGCGGCGGAGGTAGCGGCCGAGCGCCTCCGAGTCGGGCGCGCTCAGGCTGACGGGTCCCGTGAGGCGCAGGGGCGCCGTCTCGATCTGTCCGCTCGCGTTCAGGCTCGCGCCTGCCGGTCCGGTCGCGGAGAGGCGGCGCAGCAGGATCCCGCCCGCGCGCTCGACGGTGCCGGCGAGGGCGAGATCCGACCAGTCCTCGCCGCCGAACACGGCGCTGCCCACCGTAAGATCGAGGTCGAGCATGGCCGGGAGACCGCCGGCCCAACGCGGCGGGCCGCGGGCGATCAGGGCCTGCCCCTCGGCCGAGGCCAGGAAGGCGTCGAGGTCGAGCCGGCGGGCCTCCAGGGTGAGGCCGGCGCGCCACTGGCGCAGGTCGAGGCGACCGGTGCCGCCGAGCCGCAACGCCCGGCCGCCGGGATCGATGGCGAGGTCGACCCCCTCGAACCGCACCTGGGTTCCCCGCGCCTTGAAGCTTCCACCGATGGAGAACGGCAGATAGGCGCCCGCGGCCTGGGTCGGCGGACCGACCACGAGCCGGGCGGTGCCCTCCGCCTCGACCATGGAAGCCCGGCCGGCTTCGGCGGTGACGAGGCCGAAGCGCGCATCCGCCTCGAATCGGGGATGCGCGTCGCCGCCGCCGGAGATCTTCACGGGGAGGCGCCCGTCGGCCCCCGGCGTGCCGCTGACGGCCCGGAACGGGATGCCGCCGCTCGTTCCCTCAGCCCGCCAGGGACCCACGAGGGCGGGCGCCTGAAGGGTCAGGTCCTGAACGTAGAGCTGATCGGTCCGACCCGTGGCCGGCACCTGTGTGGTGACGAGGAACTGCTGGACGTGCAGGGCCTCGATCGCGAAGTCGCGGGCGCGCAGGGCGTCACCGAGATCGGCCGGCAGCTTCACGGCGTCCGGGCCCGCGACGGGGAGCTTGATCTCGGCCCGGCCGACCCGGGTCTCGGTGAAGCGGAACTCGCCTTTGAGGAGCGGGGCGAGCGCAACCTCGGCCTTGACGAAGCGGGCGTCGAGGCTCGGGCGGTCGGGATCGGCCCCGAGGTGCAGACGGTCGACCCGCAGCCGCGGCGAGGGCAGGAGGCGAACCTCGATCCGCCCGTCCGTTCGGGCCGGGACGCCGAGCGACCGGGCGAGCGCCCGGTCGACGAGGGCGCGATGGGCTTGCCAATCGACGAAGGGCGGGACGGCGAGGGCCGCCACGAGAACCAGGATGACGGCGCCCGCCAGCGCGGTCAGAAGATCACGCACCGTACCCGTTCCGCCCCATCCCGCGCGGGGGCAGCCCGACGCCGCCCCGCGTGCCCAAGCCGGCAAGCCGCCACGGCCATAGCACGATCAGGCGTGGAGGGCGCCAGCGGTCATCCGCGGTTTCGGAGACGCCCGCGCGGCGCGGGCGCCGTTCCCGATGGGGTCGGGACGGGGTCGGTGGACATGCCCATGCCGAACGAGGCGCGGGTCCCCTTTTTCAGGTCGGCCCCGGAGATCTCATCGCGGGAATGGTCTCATACCGTTTCGGCTGATCAGATCAGTTCCGCCGTCTTTGCGAGCGGAGCGAAGCAATCCAGATGGCGCCACGCTCCCTGAGGTACCGCAGCCCTGGGTTGCTTCGCTGCGCTCGCAAAGTCGGAGCGGGCTGCATCGACCGAAGCGTTCAACCGGAAACGGTATCACCCCTCCGGATAGTCGGCCCCGAGGCTCGTCGCGCGCCACGCCTCGATCTCGGCGAGGCGCTGCTTCAGCCGGCCCGTGACCGCCTCGAAGCCCCAGGCGCCGAGCACGAGGTGGCGCGGCGGGTTCTCGATCTCGGTCACCCGGATCATGGCCTCGCCGGCCCGCACCGGATCGCCGGCCTGCGTGCCGCTCTTCTCCGCCGTGGCCTTGAGGCGCGCCCCGGCGGTCTCGGCGTAATCCGCGATGGCGCTGGGCGTCTGGACCAGGGAGCGCCCCGCCCAGTCGGTGCGGAACGGGCCCGGCTCGATGCAGGTCACGCGGATGCCGAGGGGCCCGGCCTCGGCGGCGAGCGAATCCGAGAATCCCTCCACCGCGTGCTTGGTGGCGGCGTAGTAGCCCGAGGCCGGGAAGCCCACGAAGCCCGCCACCGACGTGATGTTGAGGATATGGCCCGCGCGCTGCGCCCGCATGACCGGCAGCACCGCCCGCGTCAGAGCGAACAGCCCGAACACGTTGGCGTCGAACTGGGCGCGGACCTTGTCCTCCTCGCCCTCCTCGATGGAGGATTGATAGCCGTAGCCGGCGTTGTTCACGAGCACGTCGATCCGGCCGAACGCGTCCGTGGCGGCGCGCACGCTCTCGGCGATCTGCCCCGTCGCGGTCACATCGAGGGCAAGGGCCAGCACCCGGTCCCCGGCCCCCTGTGCGAGGTCGGCTACCTTGCCGCGGTCGCGGGCCGTGACGACCGCGCGCCAGCCCCGCGCGATCACGAGCTTGGCGAGTTCGCGGCCGAAGCCGGTGGAGCAGCCGGTGATGAACCAGACCGGGTTCGTGTTCTGCGTCATGATGGCGTCCGTGATCGTCGCGTCGGTGTCAGGGCGTCGCGGCCGGCTCCGTCAGACGATCGACCGAGAGCAGGTAGGCGACCAGCGCCGTCTGCTCCTCGCGCGAGACGCCCGTGCCGGCATCCGCCCAGAAGGCGTGCCCCTTGCCGGTAACGCGGGCGATCCGCGCCGTATCCGAGGCCGCGTTCGCGGCGACGACCTTGGCGCGCAGGTCCCGGTCCACGAGGGCGCGCAGGCTGTTGGCGGGGTCGGCCGGGACGCCCGCGTACAGCGTGCCCGGCACGCCGAGCTGGCGCTCCGCGTCGGGTCCGACCGACACGCCCGAATCGTGCAGGTAGGGGGCCGTCCAGGCGAGGCCGACGAGGTTCGGCACCTTGTAGCCGCCCTCGGTGCCCCCCTGCCCCCAGGCCAGCTGGACCTGGGCGCGCTTCTCGCCGTCGAGCGGCACCGGGACGATCACCGGGTTCGCCGGCACCGGGAAGGGCGTGTCGGTGGCGAAGAGCGTCGGCGGCGACAGGCGTGCCTCCATCTTGGCGCCGGCCCGGGCCCGGGTCGGCTCGGTTCCGATCTCGGCCTCCGGGATGATCCGGTGGTTGGTGAGCGCCGGGCCGGAATGGCAGGTCCCGCAGCCGGCCTTCTCGAACACCGCGCGGCCGGCCTGCACCGTGCCGGCCCCCTGCCCGGAAGCCGGCGGGTGCAGCAGGTTCTGGAACGCCGACATGGCGTTGTTGGCGTGGTTGACCGGCTCGCCCGGGACCGAGGTGAACAGGCCGTTGTCGGTGACGTAGTTGGTCGCCGGGTAGGTCGGCAGCACCGCGTAGCTGTTGAGGCCCGGCGAATCCGGCGTCGGATCGACGCTGCGCAGCACCTCTGACGGCTTCGCCGCGCCGTCCGGCTTGTAGCGGAACGTCTGCGTCGCAGCCCCGCGCAGGACGATGCCGAGATACGTCTCCGGATCCATGCCGAACAGCCAGGGCGCGGCGGCCGCGAGCTGGGTGGTGTCGGAATTGGCCGCGTGGACATTGTTGTTGAGCGACGACAGGCCCGCGAACGGGCCGATCGCCTCGCGCCCGCTCCAGCTGTAGGGCTCGCCGTGGGCCGAGAAGCTGGACGGGATCGAGGTCGGGTTGGTGACGCGGTCGGCCGACGAGTCGAAGCTGCCCGGCGGCCAGCTCGCCACCTGGACCTTCGTGGCGGCCTCGACCGCCGCCGCGTCCGGCAGGTTGGGACCGGAGGTGGTCGAACCGGTATGCTGCGGGTCGGCGGTCGGTCGCGCATCGGCCTCCGGCACGCTGGCGTGCATGAAGTAGGCCGACGAATTCTTGGCCAGCGCCATCAGGAGCCCGGCATTGAGGTCCGTGTTCGGCGCCCCCTCCACGACCTTGCCGGTGCCGGGATCGACCGCGGCGTGGCAGAGCGCGCAGGTGATGCCCATGCGCAGATGGCCCCGGTCGGAGAAGGTCTTGATCCCGATGATGAAGGCGCCACCCTTCGGCACGTCGAGGCCGGTCGGGACCAGCTCGCCCTTCCTGTAGACCCGGTCGCCGATCCGCACGTCGCGGGCCATGGCGACCTGGAGGTTGGTGGTGCCCTGGCCGCCGAGCTTGGCCACCGCCAGGGCGACCTCCGTGGGCGTCAGGCCGCCGTCCAGCATGCCCATCACGTCGGTGAGGAAGACCTCGTTGCCGAAGGTCTCCTGGTAGAAGGCCTGTCGGCCGCGCTCGACCATGGCGGGATCGATCGCCACCGCGCCGCTCTCCGGTGCGAGTTGCTTGCGGCCGCTCTCCGTGGCGTTGAGGCTGTCCGCCTCCGCGCGCGAGACCCGTCGGCCCAGCACGTCGAAGGCTGTCTGGATCGGGTAGCGGTCCGGGTTGAGCAGGTCCGCCCGGTCGGGCATCGGCGCGTAGCTGAAGCGCCCGACCGCCAGGGTGACACCGGCCGCGGCGGTCGCGAGACCGGCGGCGATCAGGATGCGGCGTGGCCAACCCATGGAACGTGGTCTACCTCCCGACCGACCACCCCGCGGATCTGCGGAGCGGGCGGCCGGGCTCTCAACCGCCGCGCGGCGCCAGGGTTCATCTCGGCGGCCGGGACCGGGTGTCGCGCGCGCCCGCTCGGGCATGTTCGCGCGGCTCCCCGAGCCGGACCGGTTCAGATCTGCACCTGCCCGCCATCGACGAAGAGCTCCACGCCGTTGACGAAGCTCGCGGCATCGGAGGCCAGGAACAACACCGCCTGGGCGATCTCCCCCGGCTGGCCGACCCGGCCGGCGGGGATCAGGCTCGCCAAGTAATCCTTCGTCCCCGTCGCCTGATCGCCGCCCCCGAACAGCGCGTCGAGGCCCGCGGTCTCGGTGACGCCCGGGCTGACGGCGTTGACGCGGATATGGCGGTCCTTGAGATCGAGGATCCAGCTGCGGGCGAAGCTGCGCACGGCAGCCTTCGTCGCCGAGTAGACGCTCAGCGCCGGGGTGCCCGAGATGCTGGTGGTGGAGGCGTTGAGGACGATCGCGCCGCCGTCCTTCAGGAGCGGCAGCGCCTTCTGCACCGTGAACAGCACGCCCTTCACGTTGGTGTCGAAGGTGGCGTCGTAATGCGCCTCGGTGATGGCGCCGAGCGGGGCGAATTCGCCGCCGCCGGCATTGGCGAAGACCACGTCGATCTGAGCGTGCTTCTGTTGGACCGCGTCGTAGAGCCGGTCGATATCGGCGAGGCGCCCCATGTCGCCCTGGACGGCGGTGACCCGCCCGCCGATCTCCCGCACCGCCGCGTCCAGCGCCTCCTGCCTCCGGCCCGTGATGAAGACCGACGCGCCTTCCCGGGAGAAGGCCTTCGCGGCGGCGAGCCCGATGCCGCTCGTGCCGCCGGTCACCACCACCACCTTGTTCTGGAACCGGTCCGTCATCGTCGTTCTCCGAGAGACGGCGCCGCTGCGCCGTTGCCGGGAGAGAAGCATCCAGAACGGTGATGCGAGTAGCCGGCAGATATGGCACACAGCGTTCCATCAGAGGAACGATGGCGCGCGCGGATCTGAACGACTACGCCTACTTCGCCGAGGTCGTGGCCCATGGCGGCTTCGCGGCGGCCGGACGCGCCCTGCGCGAGCCGAAATCGAAGCTCAGCCGCCGGATCGCGGCGCTGGAGACGCGCCTCGGCGTGCGGCTGATCGAGCGATCGAGCCGGCGGTTCCGCGTGACCGAGGTTGGCCAGAGCTTCTACGAGCGCTGCCGGGCCATGATGCTGGAGGCCGAGCGCGCCGAAGCGCTCGTCGCCGAGGCGCAGTCCGAACCGCACGGGCGGATCCGCCTGAGCTGCCCGACGGGGCTGACCGAGGTCGTGTCGGCGAGCCTGCGCGTCTTTCTCATCCGGTACCCGAAGGTCCGGCTGCAGCTCATCGCCACCGACCGGGCGGTCGACCTGATCGAGGAGCGGATCGACGTAGCGCTGCGGGTGCGGCGGGACCTGACCAGCGACGCCTCGCTGACCATGCGCTCGCTCGGGCTCTCGCGATGGATCCTGGTGGCGAGCCCGCAGCTCGCCAGCCGGCTGGGTGCCGACATCGCCGGCCTCGCGGCCTTCCCCACGCTCGGCACGAGCGACGACCCGGGTGAGATCACGTGGCGGCTCGAGCGGGAGGACGGGACGCGATACGCGGTCCGCCACGAGCCGCGCATGACCTGCGGCGACTTCGCGGCTGTCTGCGAAGCGGCCGCGGCAGGGATCGGGATCGGTTTCCTGCCCGACCATGCCTGCGCCGAGCCCATCGCCTCAGGCAGGCTGGTGCATGTCCTCCCGGACTGGCGCAGCGCGCCCGGCATCGTCCATCTCGTGTTCACCACCCGGCGCGGGCTGCCGCCGGCCGTGCGCGCGCTGATCGACCACTTGGCGGCGGTCTTTCCGAAGCTCTGAGCGCGCGGCTCGCCGCGGCCGCTCTCAATACCCGCGCGCGGCGTCGACGCCCTGTGGTGGCTGTCCGGTCCGGCGGTAGTCCCGCAGGTTCGCCGCCACCGTGGCGGCGGCCGACTCCATGTCGGTCGGGCCCGAGACGTGCGGCAGCACCGTGATGCCGGGATGGGACCACAGCGGCGAGTCCGCCGGCAGCGGCTCCTGATCGAACACGTCGAGGACGGCGTGGGAGAGGTGCCCGGAATCGAGGGCCGCACAGAGATCCCCAGCCACCACGATCGGCCCACGGGCGAAGTTGATCAGCGCCGCGCCGGGCTTCAGCGCCGACAGGCACCCGGCGTCGACGAGGCCCCGCGTCTCCGGCGTCAGCGGGATCAGGCAGACGAGGATGTCGCAGCGGCCGAGCATCTCCGGAAGGCCGGTTGAACCGTGGAACGACTCGATGCCGGGCACGGCCTTCGGCGAGCGGCTCCAGCCGACCACGGTGAACCCGGCGCCGAGGAGCCGGTCCGCCGCCGCTGTCCCCAGCGCGCCCAGGCCGAGCAGGCCGACCGTCGTGTCCGCGGGCTTGCGGTAGGGGTGCGGCTTCCAGATCCGCGCACTTTGTTGGCGCGCATAGGCCGGCATGTCGCGCTGCAGGTAGTAGGTCCAGGCGAGCACCGCCTCGGCCATGGTCCGCGCCATCTCCCGGTCCACGAGCCGGACGATCGGCAGCGGCCGGTCGAAGGCGCCGACGAGCTTCTCGACGCCGGCCCACAGGCTCTGGACCCAGACGAGACCCGGCAGCGCCGCGACCTCGGCCGGATCGGGATTGGCCACGACGGCGACCCGGGCCGCCGCACGGTCCGCTTCGCCCATCGCGCGGAACGGGATGAGGCGTTCCTCGGGCATCGCGGCCGACAGGATGCCCAGGTATTCCGCTTCCTGACCCGGGCTCTTGCACCCCACGAGGGCGATTGGCTCTGCCATCCGATACTCCGCGCCGACCCGAACCCGTCATCCACCGGAGACGACGCAGGGGCTGTGCCTGAGCGCGCGCGGATCGTCGAGGGCATGTTGGAGGGGGTTGAAGGCTGCCGTGCGCGCCTGCCGGATCCCGATAGTCGCGCGCCTTCGGATTGGTGAAGACGGATCACCACCGCTTCCCCGTCATTCCGGACCGCGCAGCGGAGCCCGGAATCCAGATCCGCCACCGCACCCGGAACCTGCACTGACAGCGGTTCTGGATTCCGGGCTCGCCTTTGGCGATCCGGAATGACGGGGTTAGATCTCAGGTCGGAGATCATGGAGACGGAGACGACTTTTCTAAGGTGTTCAACCCCGTGCGCGGAGTGGGAGCGAAGGCGCGGGCGGATGCCGGACTGCTCGTTCAACATCCTCTCGAACTTCGGCCCGCCGCCCGAAGGCCGGATCAGCGGGGCTCGATCAGCGCCGGGTAGACGAGACGGACGTTGCGGCGCTCGGCTGGAGCCTGGACTTCGGCCCGGCCGCGGATGCTGCCCGTCGTGCTCGGTGTCACCGGCTCAGCGGGGCGCAGACGCCAGCGGTCGGCGGCCGGCATCTGGATGCGGGGTTTGGGCCGCTCGAGGTGGCGGTCGGCGCCCTCCGTCGGGACTGTGGCGAGGCCGGCTACGATCATCGCGGCGAGCATCGCGAAACGGCACAGGGGCCGGAGGAGGAAGGGGGCAGGACGAGGAGGCATGGGCAAGGCACCGCGTGGACGCCTCTGTTCTGCGCGCCGCCAATGAAGACGGGATCGAACCGAATCGATTCCCAAGTCGTTGCCAACACCTGCCTCCGGTCGCGGTAAATGCGGGCTGTTCAGGCAGGGTAAACAACAGACCGGGAGGGCGTGCGGGCATGGCGAGCAAGGTCGAGGGAGGCTCCGGGACCCCGGAGCGGGCGGAAATCGGCCGTGTGATCGACACCGACATCTCCGCCCGCCTCGACCGCCTCCCCTGGGGCCGCTTCCACGTCCTCGTCATCGTCGCGCTCGGCATCACCTGGGTGCTGGACGGGCTCGAAGTGACGCTCGCCGGTTCCCTCGTGGGCGCCCTGCGCCAGCCGCCGATGTCCTTCTCGGAGTTCGACGTCGGGCTCGCCGCCTCCTGCTATCTGGTGGGCGCCGTCACCGGCGCGATCGGCTTCGGCTGGCTCACCGACCGGATCGGCCGCAAGAAGCTGTTCTTCATCACGCTGGCCCTCTACCTGGTCGCCACGGCAGCCACCGGTCTGTCCTGGAACATCTGGAGCTTCTGTCTCTTCCGCTTCTTCACGGGCGCGGGGATCGGCGGCGAGTACACGGCCATCAACTCGACCATCCAGGAGCTGGTCCCGGCGCGGGTCCGCGGCTGGACCAACCTCGTCATCAACGGGTCGTTCTGGATCGGCGCGGCGCTCGGCTCGTTCATGTCGATCGTTCTGCTGAAGCCCGAAGTGATCGACCCGGCCTGGGGCTGGCGCGTCGCCTTCTTCACGGGCGGCGCGATCGGCCTCGTGATCCTGCTGCTGCGCACCTGGATTCCCGAGAGCCCGCGCTGGCTCGCCACCCACGGCTACGCCGCGGAGGCCGATCGGGTCGTCACCGGCATCGAGAAGCGCTTCACCGACGAGGGCGTCACCCTGCCTCCGGTGGACGAGAGTAAGCGCATGAAGGTCCGCACCCGCGACCACACCCCGCTGTCGGAGGTGTTCAAGGCGCTGTTCGTCACGAGCCGCAAGGAGACGATGGTCGGCCTCGCGCTGATGATCGCGCAGGCCTTCTTCTACAACGCGCTGTTCTTCACCTACGCGCTGGTGCTGGAACGCTTCTACGACGTGCCCGGCAACCATGTCGGCTGGTACCTGCTGCCCTTCGCGCTAGGATCCTTCCTCGGCCCGCTTCTCCTCGGGCGGCTGTTCGACACGATCGGCCGGCGCACCATGATCGCCTTCACGTACGGCATCTCGGCGCTGCTGCTCGCCGGCGTCGGCCTGCTGTTCCGACTCGACGTGCTCGGGGCGGTCGGCCAGACGGGAGCCTGGATGGTGGTGTTCTTCTTCGCCTCGGCGGCGGCGAGTTCGGCCTATCTCACGGTCTCCGAGACCTTCCCGCTCGAGATCCGGGCGCTGGCGATCGCGGCCTTCTACGCGGTGGGTACGGGCATCGGCGGCGTGTCGGGCCCGCTCCTGTTCGGGACCCTGGTGGAGACCGGATCGCGCGACTGGGTGCTGTTCGGCTACGGGCTCGGCGCCGTGCTCATGCTGGTCGCCGCGGTCGTCGGCGGGATCTGGGGGACGGCCGCCGAAGGCAAGTCGCTGGAGGAGGTGTCGAAGCCGCTGGCCGCGGCGTGAGTGTCTGGTCCTTCAAGGGTGTTGCGCCGAGCCGTGCCTTCTCACGGCGCGGCTGCGCCCGAGGCCTTGCAGTCCACCTCAGACGAGCCGAATCGTCGCGCCGTACCGTGCGACGATGCTGTCGGCCGTCACGAGCTCGAGCCCCTCCACCATGGCCTGGGCGATGAGGAGACGGTCGAACGGGTCCCGGTGGATCGCAGGAAGGGTCGCGACGGTGGCCGCGTGAACTCCTGTCACAGCCAGCTCGACATATCCGTGGCTCAATAAACCATCGCGCAGGAGACGGACATCGACCCGGAAGTCAGCTCGCCCCAATCCGCTCTTGATCGCGATTTCCCAGAGACTGGCTGCACTGAACACCAGCGTGTTCATGGGTTCCTGGATCAGGGCGCGGGCGGCACCGGGGAGGCGATCCGATCCCGCGGCAGCCCAGAGCAGGATATGGGTGTCGAGCAGATGGCTCACCGGCCCTCGAACAGCGCTTCGATCCCGGAACGGCCCATCTCGTCGAAGTCGTCCGGAACGCGCACGCGGTCTGCCAGGAAGCCGATCCGCTGCTTTCCGGGGGCGTGCGGCCCCTCGAACGGGACGACCCGGACCAAAGGCTTGCCATCCCGGGCGATGATGAACGCGTCGCCCGAGGCGGCCTGATCGACGAGCCGGGACAGGTCGGTCTCCGCCTCGTCCAGAGTGATCGTGCGCATCGAACCCGTCCGTGGGCGCTGCGCGTCTGGCAGTTCGAGCTGCGGCGCGCGGCCGGATGATAGTCGCTCAGCTCTCCTTCCGCCACACCTGCCCGTGGTAGACGAACTTCGCGCCCTGGTTCGCCAGGGCCGCGAGGCCCCGGAAGGCGGGATCGTGGACGGTGATGACGCTCGTCGGGATCTTGCGCATCATGTCGGCGAAGGGGGCCTTGCGCTCGAAGGCGTCGCGAAACCCGCTCTCCTGCAGGACCTTGAGGATCCGGGGCGCGATGCCGCCGCCGATGTAGACGCCGCTCGTGGCCAGAAAGGTCAGGGCGAGGTCGCCGCAGACGCGGCCGAGCAGGCGGCCGAACAGCTCCAGCGTCTCGGCGGCATGGGGATCGGAGGCGTTGAGCCCGGCCTCCGTCACCGCCGCCGGATCGATCTTCTCGTGCGGCCTCCCGGTGCGGACATGCGCCACCGCCGCGTGCAGCCGCGACAGCCCCGGCCCGGACAGCACCGCCTCCACGGTGATCCGATCCTCGACCCGCTCCAGCGCGTGCCAGACCTTCTCCTCGAACGCTTCGGCCGGCCCGAAATCGGTGTGCCCGGCCTCCGTGGACACGATCGCGAGATGCGCGGAATAGGGCACCAGCGCCGCCGCGCCGAAGCCCGTCCCCGGCCCGAGCACAACCCGGGCGCCGCCCGGCACCGGCGGACACGGCCCCACCGGCGAGAGGTCGTGCGGCTCGATGTCGGCGGCTCCGGCCGCGACCGGCACGTAATCGTTCACCACCACCGCCGAGGCGAGTCCGAAATCCTCGGCGATGCGCTGACCGGCGATCTTCCAGTGGGCGTTCGTCAGCTGGATCTCAGGCCCGTCGACCCGCCCGGCAATGGCCAGGATCGCCGAACGCGGTGCCGGGGACCGGTCCTCGCTCTTGGCAAGGGAGGCCTTGATGGCGCTCGACGGGTCGGCATGGTCGGCCGTGGCCTCGTGCGAGAGAAGCCGCGGCTGGTCGCCGCTTTTCTCGATCAGGCCGAAGCGCGCATTGGTGCCGCCGATGTCGCCGACCAGGACCGGGAATTCGAACATCGAAAGGTGTCCCTGCTAGCTGGTCCGGTGCAGGCAGGACGCGTGCCCATCCCTGCGGTTGCGATGATAGGGCATCCTCAGGCTGGCGGCAGCACCTCGGGATCGATGGCGCCGCCCTCGGCCCAGGCGCGCAGCAGCGCGCGGACGGCGGCCGGGTCGGGCAGGCGCCGGCTCGCGGCGGTCTCGCCGTCGCCCACGCGGACGGCGACGCCGCCATCCTCCGTCACCGACGCGAAGGCGATCTCGTCGGTCCGGTCGTCCCCGAGGAAGACGGGGATCCGTCCGGCATAGGGGGCCTGCTCCATGAAGGCCCGGATGGCGTGGGCCTTGGTGGCCTGCGCCGGAACGATCTCGCCGACCGCCTTGCCGAGCTGCAGGCGGTACGCTCCTCCGAGGGTCTCGGCCGCCGCCTTCACCAGCGCCTCGGCCCGACCGGCATCGTCCGGGCTCGCCAGCCGCCAGTGGACCGCCACCGAGGCGCCCTTGTCCTCGATCAGCACGTTCGCCAGCGCGCCGCTCTCCGCGTGCAGGCGCTCCACCTGTCGCCGCAGATCCGGGTGATCCTCTGCCCGTCCGCCGCTGATCGCGCCGGCGATCCGACGCTCGACACCGTGGAGGCCCGCCGCATCGAGGCGGGCCGGCGCCAGGAAACCGTCGATCACCGAGACGGGCCGGCCCGTCACGATCGCCAGCGCGCCGTCGAGGCGGCCGCGGAGCCGCTCCAAGGTTTCCACGAGCCCGGGCTCAACCTGTACGGCGTCCGGCCGCGGCGCGATCTCGGCGAGGGTGCCGTCGAAGTCGAGGAAGAGGGCGATGTCCATCGCGGGCAGTTCCGTGGCTTGAGCGTCGGCGCGGGGCTAGCACGGGGCGGCGCGCCGACAAACCGGGCGCGCACCGCCCTATATCGCCGCGCGAGCGATTTGCGCGAGGTTCGATATGATGTGGACGGCGACACGGCCCGATCCGGATCCGGCCGGGCCCGGCGAGGAGAGCGTCTGGGCCTATCCGCGCCCGCCGCGCCTGGAGCCGGTGACGGTGCGGCTGCGCGTGATGCTCGGCGGCGTCATCGCCGAGACAGAAGCCGGCTTCCGCGTCCTCGAGACCTCCCATCCGCCGACCTACTATCTCCCGCCGGACGCCGTCGCGGCCGGCGCCCTGGCGAGCCCGCGGCGCGGCGGCATCTGCGAGTGGAAGGGGCAGGCCGTGCTGTTCGACGTGCAGGGCGGGGACCGCCGCGCACCCGGAGCCGCCTGGACCTACCCCGATCCGACACCGGCATTCCGCGACCTCGCGGGCTACATCGCCTTCTATGCCGGCCCGATGGATGCCTGCTTCGTCGGCGAGGCCCGGGTCACGCCCCAGCCCGGGAGCTTCTACGGCGGCTGGATCACGCCGGGCATCGTCGGTCCGTTCAAGGGCGGTCCGGGCACGATGGGCTGGTAATGCCCGATGGGTGATTTTTGCCCCGCCACACCCTAACCATCGGGCGACGGCCGACCGAGCGTGGGCGCGAGCGAGACAGGATGAGCGCATTGACCGACATCGATCCGACAGGCGCGGGTTTCAGCGCGGAGCGGCTCGCCCGGATCGGGCCCTGGATGAACCGGCTCGTGGCGGAGGGACGCCTCGCCGGCCTCTCGGTGTCGGTGGCGCGGCGGGGTCGGGTGGCGTTCGCGCGCGCCTGCGGTCAGGCGGACCTTGCCCGCGAGACGCCGTTCACCCTCGACACGGTGACGCGGATCTACTCGATGACCAAGCCGCTCACCTCGGTGGCGGTGATGCAGCTCTACGAACAGGGTCTGTTCCAGCTCGACGACCCGGTCTCGCGGGTGCTGCCCGAATTCGCCGAGATGCGCGTCGCCGTCGGCGGCAACCGTGCGAAGCTCGAGACAGAGCCGGCACGCCGGCCGATCACCGTCCGCGACCTCCTCACCCACACGGCCGGCCTGACCTACGGCTTCATGGAGGCGACGCTGGTCGACGCGCAGTACCGGGCGCAGGGCATCGACTTCCTGGCGCGCGAGGGCACGCTCGCCGAGATGACCGGCCGCGTGGCCAGGATGCCGCTGCTCGCGCAGCCCGGCAGCGCCTGGAATTACAGCGTCGCCACCGACGTCCTGGGCCAGTACGTGGCGGTGCTGAGCGGCCGGCCCTTCGCCGACTACCTTCTCGAGAACGTCATCGCCCCGCTCGGCATGGCCGACACGGACTTCCACGTCCGCCCCGAGCGGATGCCGCGCTTCTGTGCGACCTACATCTACGATCGCGAGCGCCGGCTGAGCCTCTTCGACGATTCGGTGGAGACGGCCTTCGCCCAGCCCCCCGCCATCGCCTCCGGTGGCGGCGGCCTCGTCTCCACGGCGGCCGACTACCAGCGATTCTGCCGGATGATCCTCAACCGCGGGACGCTCGACGGGACCCGGCTCCTCGGCCGAAAGACGGTCGATCTGATGCTGGCCAACCACTTGTCCGGCGACCTCGCCGCGATGGGCACGCCGCGCTTCGCCGAGACGTCCTACACGGGGATCGGCTTCGGCCTCGGCTTCTCGGTGATGCTCGACCCGGCGCGGGCCCAGATCCTGGGCACACCGGGCGAGGTCGCCTGGGGCGGCCTGGCCTCGACGGCGTTCTGGATCGACCCCGCCGAGGACCTGTCGGTGGTGCTGATGACACAGCTCGTGCCGTCCTCGGCGCTGCCGATCCGACGCGAGCTGCGCGTCCTGACCTACGCGGCGCTGACGGACTGAGCCCCGCTCACTCCTGGGCCGGCGGCGCGGCGGCCGGCTTTGGGGCCGGCTTGGCGCCGGCCTTCGCGGTCGGCCTCGCGCCGGCTGTGGCGGCGGCCGGCCCGGCGAATTCCGGATCGCTGTGCGGACCGCTCGGGCCGTTGGTCGGACCGGCGAGCTGTCCCGGAGCGAGATCGGTCACCTTGTTCCAAGTCTGCGACTTGCACAGGAACGCGATCAGGCAGCCGCGGACGGTGAGTTCGCCGGGCTTGTCCGTCCAGATGGTGACGTCGTACGACTTGCCATCCTCGGAGTTGTAGATCTTGCCCTCGTAATGGGCGTCGGCGTTCGGCTTCAGCCCCATGATGAGCTGGTGGCCGAGCGACGGACGGGTCTGCTTCTTCGGATCGGGATTCTTGAAATCGATCCGCGGCTCGCCCTTCTCGTTGAGCGGGACCTTCAGCCAGACCACGTATCCGCACAGGCGGTCACCGGCGGTCCCGCACTTCTCGAGGCGAACGCGCGCGCGGCCATCCTCCGTGAGGTAGGTGCCGCTGGGGTCGGTCGGGGTCGCGGCGTGCGCCGGACCCGCCAGAGCCGCGGCCGCCAGAACCGCGAGGGGCGCGACCCGGCGGCCGATCGAAGACAACCTCATTCCCGAACTCCTTGCCTCGCGCGCCGTGATGGAGACTCGACCGCCTTCGCGAAAACCGTTCGCGTGCGGTCGGAGTCATTTGCCCGCGTCCTCGCGCCCGCGCCGGGCGGGCATGCGCTTCATGCCCGCCCTCTCCCGCGCGAAGTTGTCCGCATCATGACAACGCAGCTTAGGGCTGAAGCGGCGCGGCGGGTCCGGCCGGGCGTCCGGGACCCGTCAGGTCCGCGTCGGCGGCGCGCCCCGACCGGGCCCGAGGGGTCGCTGCATCAGCGTCACGTCGAGCCAGCGTCCGTGCTTGTAGCCGACTGACGCCAGGGTGCCGACCGGCGTGAAGCCGAGGCTCGCATGCAGCGCGACCGAAGCGGGAGAGCCGCTCTCGGCGATCACGGCGACCATCGTCCGGCAATCGATGCGCTCGCAGGCGGTGATCAGCGCCGCCAGCAGGCCGCGGCCGACCCCACCGCCCCGGAAGGTGCGCGCGACATAGATCGAATCCTCGACGGTGGATCGATAGGCGGCGCGCTGATGGTAGGGGCCGGCATAGGCGTAGCCGGCGACTGTGCCGTCCCGCTCGGCGACGAGATAGGGAAAACCGCCGTCGCGCAGGAGGGCGAAGCGTCGGGCCATCTCGTCTACGCCCGGGGGCTCGGTCTCGAAGCTGACCGTGGTGGTGGCGACGGCCTCGCCGTAAATCGCCGTGATGGCCGGGAGGTCGGCCACATTCGCTGGGCGTATCGCGTCTGTCACGGCGCCAGGATATGCGAGACCGCTCTGGTCCGGCAATGCGCCGGGCGCATTGCGGCGCATTGCGGCGGACGAGGACGGGCGCCGCGAGGAAGGGCCGGTTTGCCGGCGAGCCTGACGCAGCGAAGCCGGATCCTGGCTGGGGATCCGGCTTCGGTATCATGAAGGTCGGCGCCGGGCTCGACGCTGCGACCGGCCTTCAGCCGAGAGGGAATGCGGGTCCGATCAGCCCTGCTTCGCCTTCTTGTTGGCGTTGTGGTGGCCGACGGCGCAGCCCGCGGCGGCGCCCATCTTGCCGTGGCCGGCCATGTGCCCGGCGACGCCGCCGACGACCGCGCCCTTGAGGCATCCCTTCGCTTCGGCCGGCGCGCCGGCCAGCAGGGCGCCGATGGTCAGCGCGGAGACGAGTGCAATCCGATGGGTCATCGCGGGTTTCTCCTGTTGTCCCTGTCGAAACGGCTCCGCGCCCGGACCCGTTCCGCAATCGCCGGTCACGACGGGTTGTCCGGTCAGCGCGCGAGCCCCGTCACCAGCCGGACCAGATCGGATTGGCGGGTCGCTCCGGTCTTGGCGAAGATCGCTTTGAGCTGTGAGCGCGCGGTCGCGGCGGTGATCGCGTAGCGGGACGCCGCCTCGGCGAGCGACGTGCCTCCGGACAGGGCCTGGGCCAGCCGCGCCTCCGCGGGTGTGAGCCGGTAGGCGACCTGAAGAAGCGCCGCGGCCGGTACGGTGGCGGCCCCCGGAACCCGCGCCAGGAGCAGCGTGCATCCGCCCGCGAACAGTCCGCGGCTCGGCCCGACCAGCGGGACGACATGGAGCACCATCGGCGGCGCGTCCCGGCGTTCCACCGCCACGGCGGAGAACGGCGGCCGGCCGTACGGGCGCGCCAGAGCCTCCAGGTGACGCGCCGCTTCTGGATCCTCCGCAACCAGTCGCCCGCCGGCGAGCTTCAGATCCGTGCCGAGCAACGCCCCGAACGCCTCGTTCCAGCGGAGCGCGCGGCCCTCGGAGTCGAGCACGAGTGCGGCCCGCTCGATGACCTCGAAGGCCTGCGTCAGCCCGGCCAGACGGGCCTTCTCGACGATCGCGGTGAGCAGGCCGGCACGCCGCAGAAGCGGCGACAGGGTCGCCAACCGTTCCTGCTCGTGCGGCTCGTAGGGGCCCTGCGCCACCGTCCGCTGGAGCGACAGGCACCACAGCCGACCCTTCACCTCGAAGCCGATCCCCGCGAACCAGCGCAGGCCGCGGGATGCGAGCAGATCCTGATAGAAGGGCAGCCGCGCGATCTCCTCCGGCGTGGTGAAGTCCTGATCGACCGCGATGCCGCGCGTGCGCATGAACGGCAGGCCGCGCAGGCGATAATCCTCGCGGTACCAGCCCTCGCCGAAGTAGCGTTGCGCGGCATCGTCCAGGGACGGCGTGTGGATCGCGTCGAGCCCCATCCGATCCGAGCGGAGGAGCAGGGCTCCCTCGCTGCCGGAGGCACGCGAGGCCCGCTCGATCAGATCCGGCCAGCGCGCGGCGTCGAACACCGCCTCTTCGAGATCTTGCTGGAACCCGGCCTCGAGATCGTCGCGCAAGCGCGCGACAGGATCGCGGATCAGGCCGGGCATCGGACCTGCTTCCGAGCCGCCGGATCCTGCCGATCAGCATGAGGCCGCCCAGATCCCATCCCAAATACGCGCCACCGATCGGCACGAATGTAGATCGTATATTCGTGCTCGCGCAATCGTCCGCTGATCTCCGAAGATCTGGTCAGCCAGAGGCCCTCGCCACCGTGTGCCGGCTCCGGAGGCCGGACCGACTGATCGAGCCGGCCCGCAACGCTCGCCCCAGCATCGCCGCGGGGCACGCGTGACACCAGGATCGCCTCAGGGCGCCGCGTGCAGACCGCCCATGACGGGGGCCGCCGGTACCTCCTCGGCGATCGGTTCCTGGATCAGGGTCCAGTAGCCGAGGGCGGCCACCAGGGCGATCGCGGCGCCGGTGATGAAGGCCATGGAGAAATGGCCGGTCCCGCCGACGATGAAGCCGGTGACGGTCGGAGCCAGGGCGCCGCCGATATAGCCGCCGAAATTCTGCATCGCCCCGAGCGAGGCGGTGCAGCTCGCGGGCGCCGCCACGGAGGCCATCGCCCAGGCGGACGACGAGCTCATGTAGACGAGGAAGAGCGAGGCCGAGATGCAGGCGATGGCGAGCGTGTCGCTCGGCGTCAGGGCGGCCACCACGGTGAAGGCCGCGGTCGACACCAGGGATGCGACCATCGGGATCTTGCGGCTGCGGATCGGGTCGACGCCGCGCCGGACCAGCACGTCCACCACGCGGCCGCCGAGGATCCCGCCCAAGACCCCGAACGCGAACGGGATCGAGCCGACCAGGCCGGTCTTCTGCAGGGTGAAGTGCCGCTCGATCTCAAGGTAGCTCGGCAGCCACGCGGTGTAGAGCCACGTCATGTAGATGCAGCCGAAATAGCCGACGATCATGCCCCAGCTGGTGCGGAACCCGAACAGCCGCCGCCACGCGCTCCAGGTGACCGCTCGGCTCGCGTTCGGCGCATCGCCCTCCTCCAGGAAGGCGCGCTCCCCCGGCGTCAGGTCGGTCTCCCTCGGGTTGCGGAACACGAGGTAGACGATGGCGGCAAGCCCGAGCCCCGCGATACCCATGATCACGAACATCGCCCGCCAGCCGAAGCTCACCATCAGGAAGGTGAGCAGCGGCAGGGCCAGGAAGGTGCCGAGCGACGAGGCGCAGTTCCAGATCCCCGTGGCGGTGCCGCGCTGGCGGATGTTGAACCAGTCGCGGGAGACCCGGGCGCAGGTGGGGAAGTGCGGCGCCTCGCCGACACCGAGCACGATCCGCGCGCTCACGAACTGCCAGAACGACGTCACGGCGCCGCCGAGCATCTGGCCCAGGGACCAGCAGGTGAGGCCGAGGGTGAGCGTCAGGCGCGGGCCGAGCCGGTCGGCCAGGGCGCCCGCGGGGAGCTGCGCGAAGGCGTAGGCCCACAGGAACGCCGAGAGCAGCAGCCCCATGTCGGGGATGGAGAGGCCGAGATCCTCGCGGATCAGCGGGTTGGCCACCGCCAGGGTGGCGCGGTCGACGTAGTTGACGACGCCCGCCGTCACGAGGAGCGCGAGCGAGATCGTCTGGATACGCCGGAGGCGCGGCGTCGCGGCCGTGACCATCGTATCCTCGGCCATCGTATCCTCCCCAAGCTGACGGGCCCCTTCGGGGTCTCCAGGGTCCCACCGGTCGCGCGCGACTCGTGAGGGCCCGGTCCCATTCTGCACCGAACCGGATCGGGGGGAAGAGTCCGTCGCCCCTCGCCTCGCGGCGCGGGGCGTCGTAGACCGCCCGTCACCCTCACCGTTCGAGACAGCACCGTTGCGCCTGACCCAGATCACCCACCACGACCTCGACGGCTACGGTGCCTCCACGGTGGCGGCCGCCTGCGCGCCGGTCGACCGCGTCGTGCACGTGCCCCGCTACAGCGATGTCGGCCCGGTCTTCGAGGACGAAATCAAGCGTCTCGGTCGCGCGGCCGAGAGCGAGATCCTGCTGATGACCGACCTCGGCCTGGAGGAGCAGACGATCGCGGGACTGAAGAAGTTCGCCGCCCTGAACCGCCGCCGCGAGGAGGGCCGGAAGCACCGCCTCGTCGTTCTCGATCATCATGCCTCGTCGCTGGACCAGCTGCGGCGCATGGGCCTGGAGCCGGCCGCCGACCCGGCGCGCCCGGGCCTCCACCGGATCGACCTGAACGACCCCGAGATCGCGATCCTCATCGAGGAGGACATCTGCGCGACGCGGATGACCTACGAACACCGGGCGCTCTTCGCCGCGCAGGAGCCCGCGACGGATCTCGCGAGCTTCCTCACGGCGGTGGACGCCCTCGACCTCTGGCGGAAGGAGAGCCCGGCCTTCCGCGGCGGCCTCGCGCTGGACGAGCTGTTCTGGGACGTGGTCTCCAGCTACGTGCCGGTCGGTCATCCCTGGCACGACCGCTTCGTGTCCGACATTCTGCTCGCGGCCGCCGCAGCCCTGCGGGATGGCGCGGACCCGGCCGATCTGGAGCGGCGCGCCACGGCGATCCGCACCGGCGTGGTCGACGCCCTGCTTCGAGACGCTCCCGACGACGATCCGGCGCTCACCACGCGCATGCGGCTCGCCCGGGCGCTCGCACGATCGGACGCCCTCTTCCGCCCGCTCAAGGACGGCACGCTCCTGTCCTTCGCCCTCGACGCGGGGACCTTCCAGCGGGTCTCCGACCTGATCATGGATGCGGGGCGGGCCAAGCGCGTGGTCAACGTCCAGCGGATGGGCACGCTGTCGTTCCGCTCGAACGACAGCACGGCGCTCGACGGCGCCCGGCTGTTCCGCGGCGGCGGCCACAGGGACGCGGCGGGCGGCCGACTTCAGAGCGGCTCGGCCTTCTCGATGGCGGACGCGATTGCCCAGGTGGAACCGGTGCTCAATCCCGAGAAGCCCGCCGGGTCGGACAGCCCGTTCGCGGCGCTGAAGAACTGGAAGGGGTAAGCGGTCGCCGCCCCGGTCGCGCCGTCGTCGCGAGGCCTGATTCGCCTCGCTCTCTTCGCGCAGACGGGGATACCTTGTGCCCTGGACCGGAGAACCGGTTCAGAGCCTGAAATCCTCGCCGAGATACAGGCGCCGCGCCTCGGGGTTCGCGACGATCTCCTCGGGCGTGCCCTCGGTGAGGATTCGGCCGGAATGGGCGATGTAGGCCCGGTCGATGAGGCCGAGCGTCTCGCGGACATTGTGGTCGGTGATCAGCACGCCGATGCCGCGCTGCTTGAGGTGCTTCACCAAGTCCTGGATGTCACCCACCGCGATCGGATCGATGCCCGCGAAGGGTTCGTCCAGCAGCATGAAGGTCGGCGAGGAAGCGAGCGCCCGGGCGATCTCGCAGCGGCGCCGCTCGCCGCCCGAGAGCGCGATCGAGGGCGACTTGCGCAGGCGGGCGATATCGAACTCCTCCAGCAGGGCGTCGAGCTTGCGCGCCCGCTCCTTGCGGTCGGGCTCCGCCACCTCCAGCACGGCGCGGATGTTGTCCTCCACGGTCAGCCCGCGGAAGATCGAGGCCTCCTGCGGAAGGTATCCGATCCCGAGCCGGGCCCGCTGGTACATGGGCAGATGCGTGATCGGCAGGCCGTCCAGGGTGATATCGCCGCGGTCGGCCGCCACCAGCCCGGTGATCATGTAGAAGATCGTGGTCTTGCCGGCGCCGTTCGGTCCGAGCAGGCCGACCGCCTCGCCGGTGCGGACCGTGAGCCCCGCCTCGTGGACCACCGTGCGGGCGCCGTAGCTCTTGCGCAGGCCGCGCACGCTCAGGATACCGGGGCCGCCTGCGTCGGCGGCCGACCAGCCATCCGCCCCGATGACGGGATCGTCCTGCTGTCGCGCGTGCCGGCCGAACAGGCGGCCGAGCCATGTCGCGCGGCCCGCGGATGGTTGCGGACCAGCCTGGAATGCCACGGCGCCGCTCAATTGACCTGTGTCCGCGGCTTCGCCGACGGACCCGCCGGCGGCTGCGTGCAGCCCTTGCCCTTGCCGTCCTTGGCCTCGGCCTTCTCGCCCGGCACGAACAGGGCCGAGACGCGCCCGCCCGGCACCGGGTCCATGTTGGCGCGGCCGGTGTTCATGTCGTAGACCAGCCGCTGCCCGCGGGTGACGTTCTGGCACTGGCTGAGCACGACGTTGCCGGTCAGAACGATCCGCTTCGCGTCCTGGTCGAATTCCGCATGGTCGCCCGTGGCGACCTGATCCTTCTGCACCACCGTCACCGGGCCGGCGCAATCGACCTTCTGGATGCCGTTCTCCGCCGGATTGCGGGGCGGGGCCGCCTCGGACGCCTCCGCGATCTCGCCCTTGGCGGCCTTGCCGGGCGTGTCCTTGCCGCGCTTGTAGGTGACCGTCATGGTCGAGCACCGGATCGTGCTGTCGCCCTGCACGGCCACCACGTTGCCGGCGAAGACCGCCCGGTTCTCCCTGTCGAACACGTCGAGCCGGTCGGCGTCGATCTTGATCGGGTCCTTGCCGCCGCCGCCGATATTGCCGAAGGGCGAGTCCTTGCGCGCCGCCGACTTTTCGGCGAGCGCCGGGCCGCCGAGCATCAGCCCCGCCGCCAGGACGGCGCAGAGGATTCGGGCAGCGCTCATCGGGTGCCGTCCGCCGGCTGCGCGTCCGAGGTCTGGATGCGCAAGGGCACCTTCTCGGACGGCCTGTCGCCCGGTTTGGCCACCTCATCGTCGTTCACGATGACCACGTGGACGTTGCCGACGAAGGAGATCCGCTTGCCGCTCTCCACCACGTCGAGGGTGTCGGCGTTCACCGTGGCCCGCGGGCTCGACACGACGACGGGTTCCTGCGAGCTGATCGCGCCGGTCTTGAACGTCACGGCGGCGGAGCGCAGCCGCGCCTCCTCGCCCTTGTCGGTCCAGATCCGGATGTCGTCCTTGAGGTCGAGGGCCTCGCGGGCCGTGTCGAACAGGCCGGAGGCGGCCGAGAGCCGGGCCACGCCACCCTGGTCGTCGGTGGCGATGTGGCCGCGCATCTGCTGGAGCTCGATCTGGCTCGGCTTGCGCACGTCCTGCAGAGCGGCGTCGGCCGTCACCTCGTAGCCGCGCGTGCCCTGCCGGAAGCCGGCGAGCCGCGGATTCTCCATCCGAACCTTGGAGCCGGCGAGGGTCACAGGCCCGACCGAGACACCCGGAAGATTGGCCGCGAAGGGATTGAACAGGTAGGCGAGCAGCGCCACCACCGAGCCGCCGGCGGCGACCGGGATCAGGCGACGCATCGCGCGCACGCGGCCGCTGTGGCGGTAGGCCTGGGCATGTGCCCGCGTCCGCGCCGCCGCGACCGCCTGTCCGTTGCCGGCTTGAGCCTCGACCGGGTTCATGCAGCGTCCGTGAGGCGCGCCCGATGCGCGCGAAAGGGTTCGGCTGAGACGCCTGCGGCCCCCACCGCGCCCGCGCCATCGAGCGGGCATGCGCCCGACCGGTGGCGAAGTTATGGCTTGACCATTTCCGAATGATCAACCGAACCCGCAATCATCGGGAACGGATGTGTGTGGAGACACACGCGGCGGGCAGCATTCCCGCCGCGTGTGTCCCCCTTCTTCTAGGCGCCGCGGGCCGCAGCCAGAGCCGCCGCCACCGTCCGGGCAAAGGCGGCCGGATCGCGGGGGCTGTCACCATCCTGGATCCGGGCGAGATCGAGCAGCGTGCCAGCCGCCTGCGGCAGCTCGGCTTCTGGAGCCGAAGCCAAGGCGCGAATCAGCGGGTGGCGCGGGTTGATCTCCAAGACCGGCTGACCGGCGCCGGGACGTCCGGCCCGGCGCATCAGCCGCTGCATCTGCAGATCGGGACCGCCGGTGCCGGCCGAGAGGACCACCGCCGAATCGACCAGCCGGTCCGTGGTGCGCACGTCCGAGACTTCAGCGCCGAGCGCCGTCTTCACGGCAGCCACGAAGGCGTCGATCCCATCCGGGGCCGCCGGCTGCTCGCCGTCCGAGGCGAATTTCGAGAGGTCGAGCCCGCCCTTGGTGATCGAGCGGAGCGGCTTCTCCTCGAAGGTGCCGAGCTGGTCCGGCCAGAAGGCGTCGACGTGATCGGAGAGGAGCAGCACCTCCAGGCCCCGCGCCTTGAATCCCTCGAGCTGGGGCGACGACTTCAGCGCCTCGGCATCGTCGGCGACGAGGTAGTAGATCGCCTCCTGCCCGTCCTTCATCCGGGACACGTAGTCGGGCAGCGAGGTCCAGCCCTCCGCCGCCGAGGAGCGGAAGCGCAGGAGCGGCGCGATCTCGCTCCGGCGCTCGAAATCCTCGTAGATGCCCTCCTTGAGGACGGCGCCGAAATTCTCCCAGAACGGCTGATAGCCCTCCGCGTCCTTGGCCCGGGTGGCGAGTTCTGAGACGACGCGGCCGGTCACCGCCCGGCGGATCCGCGCGAGCGCCGGCGTCGACTGCAGCATCTCGCGGGAGACGTTGAGGGGCAGGTCCTCGGTATCGACCACGCCCTGGACGAAGCGCAGCCACGGCGGCAGCAGCTCCGCCTCGTCGGTGATGAACATCCGCCGCACGTGCAGCCGGACCTTGCTCTGCCGGTCGTTGTCGAGGGCCTGGAAGGGCTTCGCGCCGGGAATGAACAGCAGCGCGGAGAACTCGAGCTGTCCCTCGGCGCGCCAGTGCAGCGTCGCCCAGGGCTTGTCGAAGTTCATGCCGACGGAGCGGTAGAATTCCTCATATTGCTCCTCGGTGACCTCGGACTTGGGCTTGCGCCAGAGGGCGGTGGCCTGGTTGGCCGATTCGTCCTTGCCGTCGCGCACGACGGCGATCGGCACGGTGATGAAGTCCGCCCATTTCCGCACGAGGTGGTCGAGCCGGTAGGGCTCCAGGTACTCGTCGGCGTCTTCCTTGAGGTGCAGCACGATGTCGGTGCCGGGCTCGGACCGCGTCGCGGGCTCCAGCGTGTAGCTGCCCTGCCCCTCCGAGGCCCAGGTCCAGGCCTCGTCGCTGCCGGCACGGCGCGACGTGACGGTCACCCGGTCGGCGACCATGAAGGCCGAGTAGAAGCCGACGCCGAACTGGCCGATCAGGCTCGGCCGATCCTCGGCCTTGGCGGATTCGAGCGTCTGCGAGAAGGCCCGGGTGCCGGACCGCGCGATGGTGCCGAGGTTGGTGGCGAGATCCTCCTTGGTCATGCCGATGCCGGCATCCGAGACGGTCAGGGTCCGCGCCTCCTTGTCGGGGGCGATGCGGACCTTGGCGTCCGGCGGCAGGGCGCTCGCCGCCGAGGTGAGGGCCTCGAACCGCCGCCGGTCCATGGCGTCGGCGGCGTTGGCGACGAGTTCGCGCAGGAAAATCTCGCGGTCGGAGTAGAGCGCGTGCACGACGAGGTCGAGGAGGCGTCCGACCTCCGCCCCGAATTCGTGCCGCTCGGTCGTCTCGCTCACGGGTGGTGTCTCCGCTGTGGGGAAAATGGCGGAGGCGATATGCTGGCGAACGACGCCGTTTGCAATGCGCAGGCCGGGCGGCTGCGGGCAGGCAGGTGCCGCTTCGCGGCGTGTTCCTGTGTGCCTCGAGAAGTCAGATCTCGATCTCGGTTCCCACCTCGACGATCTGCCGGGTCGGCAGGCCGAAATGAGCGCCGGTGCGCTCGGCGTTGCGCTTCATGAAGGCGAACAGGCCCTCGCGCCACGTCGCCATGCCGGGATTGCTCGGCGACGGGATCACCACCTCGTGGCCGACGAAGTAGGTCATGTCCTCCAGGTATTCCGGCGGCAGCAGGCCACTGGCCACGGCGCATTGCAGGCCTTCGGGAATCGAGGCGGTCTGCATGAAGCCGTAGCGCAGGACGACGCGCTCCATGCCGGGCGTGTACTTGGAGATCGCCTTGCGGATGCCCTGGGCCACCAGGGTGACCTGCGCCCGCTCGCTCGCGGGGATCACGGGCTCCTCCTCGTACAGCACGGTGATCAGCAGGATCCGCTCGTGGAGACAGCGGCTGCGCTCCAGCAGGCGGCCGAGCGCCATCGGGATTCCCTCGGTGGCGGCCGTCAGGAACGCCGCGGTGCCGGGCAGCGTGACCGGCGGGTGCGTGGCGAGGCGCGTCAGGAACGTGGCCTCCGACATGCGCATGGTCTGGCGGACGGATTCCAGGACGTGGTTGCCCTTCATCCAGGTCAGCATCAGGAAAGCGACGGCGGCGGCGAGCAGCAGCGGAAACCAGCCGCCCTCGAACAGCTTCACACTGTTGGCGGCGAAGAACACGCTGTCGATGGCGAGGAAGAAGCCGTTCACCGCGACGACCAAGATCGGATTATAGCCCCACCGGAGCGCGATCAGCGCGGCGAGCAGCGTGGTGATGCCCATCAGCGCCGAGACCGCGATGCCGTAGGCGCCCGCCAGCGCGTCCGACGAACCGAAGACCACGACGGCCGTCAGCGTCGCGGCAGCAAGCAGCCAGTTGACGGCGGGCACGTAGATCTGGCCGCGCTCGTCCCGGTCGGTGTGGACCACCCGCATCATCGGCATGAAGCCGAGCTGGATCGACTGCTGGGTCAGCGAATAGACGCCCGAAATTACCGCCTGCGAGGCGATCACGGTCGCCATCGTGGCCAGCGCCACCAGCGGGTAATGCGCCCAGTCGGGGGCGAGCAGATAGAACGGGTTCTCGATGGCGGCCGGGTCGGCGATGACAAGAGCCCCCTGGCCGCAATAGTGGATGAGCAGCGCCGGCAGCACGAGGACGAACCACGCGATGCGGATTGCCGGGGCGCCGAAATGGCCGAGATCGGCGTACATCGCCTCGCCGCCCGTCACCGCCAGGAACGCCGCCCCCAGCATCAGGAAGCTCACATGCCAGCCGGCATGGACCAGGAAGTCCACCGCCCGCCAGGGATTGGCTGCTCCCAGGATCTCCGGCGTGCGCAGGATGCTCGGGATAGCGAGGAGAACCAGCACCACGAACCAGACCAGCATGATGGGGCCGAAGACGCGGCCGATGGCGGCCACGCCCTTGTGCTGCACCAGGAACAGCCCGATCAGGATCACCAGCGTGATCGGCACCACGTAGGGTCCGAGCGCCGGCGCATCGACCTTCAGGCCCTCGATCGCCGACAGAACCGAGATCGCCGGCGTGATCGCCCCGTCGCCGTAGAGCAGCGCCGCGCCCACAAGGCCCACCACCAGCAGCAGCGCCTTCCACGTGCCCGGGCGCGCCTGCCGCGCCCCGAGCAGCGCCAGCATGGCCACGATGCCGCCCTCGCCCCGGTTGTCGGCGCGCAGGATCAGCACCGCGTATTTCAGCGACACGATCAGGATCAGCGACCACAGGATCAGCGACACCGCGCCCGTGGCCGCCGCCGGCACCGAGGCGCCCCCGCTGGTCGCCGCCTTCACCGCCTCCTTGAACGCGTAGAGCGGGCTCGTGCCGATGTCGCCGTACACCACACCCAGCGC